>JBIIOJ010000012.1:0-26658 GCA_044337015.1 Pirellulales bacterium | reverse complement strand
GCGATCGTGTAGAGCCATGGACGGACCCGGCGGCCCTCCTCGAAATGCTCCTTCTTCAGGTGAACCTGCAGAAACGTCGCCTGAAATACATCCTCGGCCATCTCGGCATTCCCGAGATACCGCTTCAGGTAACTGAACAACTCACGCTCGTACCGGTGCACGAGCGTTTCGAACGCCACCGCATCCTCGGCGGTCCGGAACCGTCGCAGCAGTTCCTCGTCGGACTGCCCGGCCGGCCCGGACCCGTCCGATCCGGAGGGCCCGGCTCGCGAAAAACCCCCACCGTTCGCTCGGTCGGCCGCGGGGCCGTGGCGATGGTGGAGGTTGTCCGCGAACATCTTCGGTACGCACCCGGGGGTGGGAGGGTTCACCCGCTCCGCTCAGGCCCGAAGTATAGCCGCGGGCGGCGGCCTTCGCCCCTTTTGGGCCTGGCTTGGCGGCCGTTGACATTTTCCCGGGGCGGAGTGGACTGTCTGACTCCCCACCGTCCCTGGCCCCCCAGCTTCCGTCCGCCGCCTTGAATCCATCCGCCCGAATACCCGATCCCTCACCGCGTGCGGCCCCTGGGGCCGGCTACCGCTGGGCGACATCCGGCGACATCAACGCCTTCTTCGGGCTGTCGCTCGACAACCTCGCCGATCTCGTCCTCACGGTGTCGCTCCTGGCGGCGGTGTTCGACTATCCGGCCCAGTTCGCGCTCGGACACTTCGTTCCTGGCACGGCCGTGGGGGTCGTCGTCGGCGACCTCGTCTTCACCTGGATGGCCTTTCGGCTCGCCCGGCGGACCGGCCGGACAGACGTTACGGCGATGCCGCTTGGCCTCGACACGCCGAGCACCTTCGGCATGGTCTTCTTCGTGCTCGGCCCCGCCTACGTCGAATCGCTCGGCGCGGGCCTGGCCCGCGAGGAAGCGGCCCGGCATGCCTGGCACATCGGCATGTGCGCGATCGTGGCCAGCGGTCTCTTCAAGCTCGCCTGCTCGCTCGTTGCTGGACCGATCCGTGGGATGGTGCCGCGGGCCGGGCTCCTCGGGAGCCTGGCGGCGATCGCGCTGGCGCTCATCACCTTCTTGCCCTTGCTGGAGATCGTCGCGACGCCGCTCGTGGGGATGGTGTCGCTGTCGATCGTGCTCGCGACGCTCACGGCCAGGGTTCCGTTTCCTTTCAGGATCCCCGGCGCCCTCGCCGCGCTTTTGATCGGGGGCTTTATCCACTGGCTCGGCACGACGACGGGGTTCGTGCCCGCGGCGGCCCATCATGGAAGCGTCGATCCGGCGGCGGCGCTCTGGCCGATGGAATGGCTCTCGGTCTTGCGGCTCGAATGGCTCGGGGCGTGGGGCGACTCGCTCAAGTACCTGCCGATCGTGATCCCCTTCGCGCTCGGTACGGTCGTCGGCGGCATCGACTGCACCGAAAGCGCGGCGGCCGCGGGCGACGAGTACCGCACCGGCGGCATCATCGCCGTCGAGGCGGTGGCCACGATCGTCGCCGGGGCCTGCGGCGGCGTGATCCAGACGACGCCCTACATCGGCCACCCTGCCTACAAGGCGATGGGCGGCCGGGCCGCCTACACGCTCGCGACCGCGGCCTTCATCGGCGTCGCGGGGCTGACCGGCAGCTTCGCCTACCTCTACGAGGCGATTCCAGCTCCCGCGATCCTGCCGATCCTCGTCTTCATCGGCCTCGAGATCACGGCGCAGAGCTTCCACGCCACGCCGACACGGCACTATCCCGCCGTCGCGATCGCCTGCGTGCCGGCGCTCGCCGCCCTCGTCGTGATCCTCGCCGACAAGCTCGTGGCGGCGGGCGCCTCGCCGACCGGCTCACTTGCCCGCGACCTCTACTCGATTCGGGTGCTCGCGAGCGGTTTCATCGTGACGAGCCTCGTCTGGGCGGGCCTGACCGCGAGCCTCGTCGACCGGCGGCTGCTTGCGGCTTCCGCGTGGGCCGCCGCGGCCGCCGCGCTCACGGTTTTCGGCGTGATCCATTCGCCGTTCGCCGACGGCCGGCTCTTCCTGCCGTGGGCGATCGGCACGCTTCCGCCCGAGGCCGCGGGCCGCGGGCCGCTCGATCTGGCCGCTGCGTACATGCTCGTCGCGATGCTCTTTGCCGGCTGGCATGTCTGGCTCGGCGGGCGGCTTGCGAAGGGCGGTTCGTGAGACTGCCGTCATGAACAAGGCTTTCTGCAAGGAGCCCGATGCGGCGGAGCCCGCCCTCTGCCCCGCGTGCGGCCGCGAGGGGCTCGCCGTGGCGGTCGAGACGATCCGCTGCCACGCCGATCCCGAAGCGGCGGAGTCGCTGGGTGAGCCGGCCTACTTCTGCGTCACCGACACCTGCGCGGTCGCCTACTTCGACCTGCTCGAGCGGTCGATCGCAGCCGATGCCGCCCGCGACCTTTTCTGGCCAAAGGATCCCGCGGGGCCGCTCTGCAGCTGTCACGGCCTTTCGCTCGACGACGTCGATGCCGACATCGCGGATGGCGTGCCGACGAGGCTGCGGGAGGCGGTGCGAAAGGCGGGTGAGCCTGGGGCTCCGTGCGCAACCAGGAGCGCCGACGGGCGGCCGTGCGTGGCCCGCCTGCAGAAATACTTCCTGCGGAGGCGGGCGGAACTGGGCGGGGGATTGGGAAAATCTGAGGACGGGACTGGATGAGCCGAACGCGCAGACTTTGCGGCCGCGCGGTCAGCTCGTTTTACTGACGATGCGGCTGGAACTCGATCCCCGACTGTTATGCTGAAGTCGTCCAGGGTCGGTTCGCTGCTCGCGGAATCTCGTCATGTCTCCACGATGGTCTCTACGGTGGCTTTGCACATGTGTGGCGTTCCTGCTGACGATCAGCTGGGATGTCTCGAGCCCCCGGTTTGCTCATGCTCAACAACAAGTCGGGTTCGTCGTCCCGCGACCGGGGTCCGACCATCCACTCGCGTGGGTGCTGAAATTCGCCCGCGAAGAGCGAGCCTACCTGCAGCAGACCGTGCGTGACTTCACCTGCCGGGTCACGAAGCGCGAGCGGATCGACGGCGAGTTGCAGGACTTCTACTACATCGACATGTGCGTCCGTGAACAAACCTATGCGGGCGGGCAGATGACGCAGCCACTCAGCGTCATGCTCGAGTTTCTCGGGCCCTCCCACGTGGAAGGACGAAGAGCGCTGTTTGTCGCCGGCCAGAACGACAACAAATTGCTGGTCCGCAAGGGCGGCAGACGTTTCAGCTACATGGTCCTGCACGTCGATCCGTTTGGCGAAAACGTCAGGCGGGAGAGCCTCATGCCGATCACGGAAATCGGCTTCACGTATCTGCTCGACCGGACCATCCGCACCTTGCAGCAGGATGTCGCAGTCGACCCGTCCGGCGACAACACGATCGTCGAGCACATCAAGACCGCGAAGATCGACGGCCGCCCCTGCCAGATGGTGCGAATCACGCACCCGCAGCGGCGCGACGGCCTGCAGTTCTTCAGCTCCAGCATGTTCATCGATTCCGCATTGAGCGTGCCGGTTCGATTCGAGGTGTACGACTGGCCGGAGTCGCCCGACCAACAGCCGCCGTTGATGGCGGAAGTCACGTATACGAACCTCGCGCTGAACGCGAATCTGGACGACGCGATCTTCTCCCGCGCGAATCTTCGCGGCCGATGATGGCGTCGCGCACGCCACGACGGAAGAAGTTCAGGGTGGTGGCAGCGGAACTCCTGCGGCGGTCAGTTGGTCGTGCAGTCGGCGGTAGGTCTCGTCGAACCGTTTCAAAATCGACGGCTTGACGTCCTGTCGCCAGCGTCCCTGGTGGGCGTTGCTTGCACTGACCTTCTCTTCGAAGAAACGCCTTGCGGCGGCGTCCGGCTCGCATCCCAGGAAGGCGAACAGGCGATCCAGTTGCCGATCGCGGTCGTGCAGGACCAGCGCATCCATGTTGACTTCCAGCACGCTCTCCGCGGGGCACCTCGCGAGTGAAAGGTGGGCACGAAGAGTCCGCTCGTACCACCACCGAAGCGCTTCCATGTGCCGGTCGGGCCCCCACTTCTTCTTGACGACGGAGGCCGCCGAATCCCGGCCGTCGCGGACGAGATGCAGAACTTTGGCGTCGGGAAAGAGGTCGACGATGCGATGGGCGTTTTCGGCGTTCGGAGGGGTGGTGTCAACGAAGGCCGTCGCCCCTTCGGCCGCGGCCTTTTCGCCGAGCAAGCCGTCGACGAGCATCGCCGCGGCGTCGCGACCGCCGCGGGGATAGGCGGCCTCGAACGCGTTGACTTTTTCCAGGAACGTTTCACGATCGAAGCCGCGATGGAGGCCGCGGGGGCCGCCGCTCGGCCCCGGGCGATGCCACCACCGCCCCAGCATGCTCTCGAGGAAGCCCCGGAGGTCGGTTTCCTCGCGTTTGTTCCTCCTTCCGGAGAGCGACGCGAAGGCGCGTTTGCAGGATTCGCCGATGCCCTTCGGCAGACGTGATTCGTCGAGGTGCTGGATCCGCGTTCGTGGGCCGAGGACCAAGTCGAGCAAGCCGCCGGAATCGGTGATGAACCGCACTTCCCGCGGAAGAGCGCACCAAATCCGGGCATGACTGCCCAGGAGTTTGCCCGTGATTGTGGTTCCGCTGCGGCCGCTCCCGCCGACGAACACCGGTTGAACTCGAGGGGCGGCTGTCATGAAGGCGACCGGAACTTCGGCTCGAAGGTAATGCCGTCGGGTGAACCACTCAAGCCGCGACACGGTCCAACTGCCGGGAGGCTCGGGACGATCTCGCCTCCCGGCGTTTCGCGGGCTGACCATACACTGTCGTCGACCGCATGGCCCACTCGCCGGCTTTCAGGGGGAGCGACCGTGCTCCGGCCGAGCGAGGCTGGCCCGAAGCGATTCCCGGAAATGTGCCCCTTGCCGGAGTCGGCGAAGTTGCCAGCGGGCGAGGATGGCCAACGGCGTCCGCGGGCCGCGATTTTTGGCGATATACAGGCCATCATGCGGACCCGCCTCGGCAAACGTAATCGGTGTTGGCCTCAGGCATTCCGGTGTTCCGGGCATGACCCCCTCGGTCACGAACTGCCGGATGAGGTCGCCAAACCGGGCATGGCAGGCCCGTGCCAGCCGGATCGCCGCGCGGATCCGTCCTCGCAGTTCCTCTCCGCCAGCGAGCAAGCGGCCGGCTTCGTTCACGATGCCTGTCACGTCGTCGGTGGCGATGACGGGCAGCTCCAGTCCGAGCATCGGACCGATACCCTCGGTCTTGAACGTGTTGCCGGGGAGCAGGACGACCGGCGTGCCCTCCGAAAGCGCGCTGACCGAAGTGTGGTATCGCCGCCCGAGCGCAAGAGCGGCGTGCGACAGCAGTGGGAGAATCTGCTCAAACCGGCCAAAGTTCTTGGAGGACACGACGTCGAACTGGATGTCAGCAAAGGACTTCTCCGCGGTTCGTGCGATGTTTCCGTCCTCCGGACGGGAGAACATAAACACCGGCCTGAGGCCGTGACGAACCGAGATCCGCCGTACCGCCTCGAGTGTCGCGTCCATGCCGCGGGATGCGATCACCGCCGAACCGGCGATGCAAAAATATGGAACGTTCGGCACTGTGGCGAACGGGCCCGGGAAGGGCGGAAATGCTGCGAAAGCCATGTCCGGGCAGAGAAGCACGCGGTCGAGTCCGATGCCGCGCGCGAAGGCATACGAACGTGCCTCGCGGACGGCGACGAGGGTGAACCTGCTGAAGATGCGGGCGAGTGCTTGGGCGTCCGCGGCAGAGCAGGCGTATAGGGTCTGGTTGACGGCAAGAACGGGCTTTCGCCACAGATGGGCGGCGAGGAACGGCAAACCGAACAACTGGACGTTGAGCAGGGAAACCTGTGGCCCGATCGATCCTTCGCCTTGGAACACAACGATGTCCGAGTTTTCCACTTCTCCGAGGAGGTCGCCAAAGCGTTCGCTGGTCAGGGCATGAAGGAACCGGACGTCGTGAACGGCCGGGCGCAAGCTTTCATAGATGCTGCGAATCCGCCGACCGTGCGTTGCCGCGACCAGCCCATCGACCGGATGTCCCTTGGGAAGCGGCACCGTGACGATCTCGAGGTGCGGAACGCCGCCGAGGCTCGCGCGGAGAAAGGCGAGCAAGTTGCGGCTCGTCGCCTGACAGCCCCAGTTTCCACGGTCGCCCGTGTAGTTGAGAACGCAGATCTTCATGGATTGCCGGCGGCCGGGCGGGTTCGAAACGAGCGGCGCTGTGATACGTCGTCGTGATAGCCTGGGCAACAGCACTTCCGCACCGAGACTGCCCCGCCTATCCAGTCTTTCTCGCTTTCCCGGGCTCCGTGCCAGTGACTGGGCCCCGGTTGACGTGCCCCCGCCGCGAGAAGTATTCCCCGATGCCACGGTTTTGTGGAAATAGCCCGTGCACCGCCGCGCGAGGACGCCCGTTATGCCGTCGATCCCTCCGTTCCTGCAACTGTCGAGGCTGCGAATCGCGGCGCCTCGGAAGGTGCACTTCCTCCACATCGGGAAATGTGCCGGGACGGCGATCAAGGATCTCGCGGAACGGATCAACTCTCTGCCAAACGGCCCGCGCATCCTGGCCCACGGGCACAGCAAAAAACTGAACGATCTGCCCTCCGATGCGGACTACTTCTTCTCGGTGCGGCACCCGGTAAGCCGGTTCGTGAGCGCATTTTGCATGCGGAAGCGGAAGGAACAGCCGCGGCTCTACCGCGAGTGGACGGCCGGTGAGAAGGAAGCCTTCGAGCGGTTTCCCGAGGCCAACGACCTGGCCGAGAGCCTGTTCGCTCCGTCGGCCGCCGGCCAGGCTGCCTTTGCGGCCATGCAGAGCATAGGCCATATGTCGTTTCAGCACGGCTGGTTCAAGGTGCGCGACATCTTCGCCGCCCGCCCGCCGCTCTGCGTGCTTCGCCAGGAGAAACTCGCCCACGACGTCGCCCATCTGCTCCGGCTGCTGGACGTCGACCCGCGAGTCGGTCTGCCCGATGACAGCACACGCGCGCACCGTAACGACTATTCCCTAACGCCGCCCCTCAGCGTTAAGGCGATCGAGAACCTCGAGGCGTGGTATGCGGTGGACATCGCGTACTACCGCTTGATCGATGCATGGGTCGAAGACAACCAGAATCGCAAGTCACCCACATTCGGAAAGCAGGCAGCGTGATTCGGAAGGCGTTTTCGGTCCTTCGGGGCTGGCAGGACAGGCGGCACGCGCGGAGGCTCCTCGCCGAAAACCTTGCCCGGCGTCGCCATGCCCCGCTGTCAATCGAGCAGCTGTTTCCTGCGGCGGGCACAGCTCGGAGGATCCTGCTCTTGGTCGAGCGGGATGAACTCTACGGCCGATCCTTCTTTCTCGAGAGCCTGGGGGCGCCGATCGTCCGCGGCATTCCGCCGCAGACGCGGCCCGACGATGTCGCGATCTGCTTCGGCTACACGGCGCTCGAGCGGCATGCGGTCCGACTGCGGGCCAGCGGCATCACGAATCTACTGTTCCTCGAAGCTGGCTTCCTCCGCGGAGTAGTGCTCGACAATTCCTGCTCGGTCTACGATCAGGCCATCTGCTTCTTCGTGGACGACCTCGGCTTTCATTTCGATCCCACGGCACCGACGCGGCTGGAATGCCTTCTCAACGATCCGCACCTGAATCCTACGGCAGCCGATCTGGAGCGGGCCCGGGCATTGCGGACGCGGATCGTGGAGTCGCGACTCACGAAATACAACGACCAACCCATGACGGTACCGGTCGGAGCGAAGCGTTCGAGTCGGGTGCTCGTCGTCGAGCAGGCCCGCAATGACTGGGCGGTGCTCAAGAGCGGTGGCAGCCGCCGCCGCTTCGATTCGATCCTGCATACCGCACTCGACGAAAACCCGGATGCCGAGATTCTCGTCAAAGTGCATCCTGATTCACTCGACGGCAAGCGGGGTGGCCTGCAGCGGTCATACTTCGGCCGCCTCAAGGGAACCGGGCGGATCACGATCGTGCGGGAAAAGGTAAACCCGTTCGCGCTCTTGGAAAGCGTCGACAAGGTGTACGTCTTTTCGTCGATGCTGGGCTTCGAAGCGTCGCTCATGGGGAAGGAAGTCCACGTGTTCGGCACGCCGTGCTATGCCGGCTGGGGCGTCACACGCGACCGTCAGGCCGTTCCGCGGCGAGCACGCCGCCGCTCGCTCGACGAACTCGTCTATTTCATCTATTTCACGTATCAGTGTTACAAGAACCTCGAGGGGGAGTGGTGCCGCGCCGAGGACGCGATCGACATCCTGCTGGATCTGCGGGAGCGGTACATGGCGGAGTTGCCGACGGTTCGGGCGGAATGGCTTTCGGTGGCCTCACGATGACAGAACACCTCGCCGACATTCCGACGCTGCTTTCGACCCGCGGCTGCACGCACGCCGCGCGCTCGGCGATCGAGACCACGGCGGGCGATGTGCTGACCTATGCCGATCTCACGGCCCGCGTGGCGGGCATCGCCGGCGGTCTTTCGGCCGCGGAGATCCCATCGCGACGCCGGCGGCCGCGGATCGCGATCGTGATGCCCAACGGGGCGGATCTGGCCGTGGCGCTCCTCGGAGTGGCCGTCATGGGCGAGGCGGCGCCCTTCAACCCGGCAAGCACCGCCGCCGAACTCGATCTCTATTTCCGCGACACCGGTATCGACGCGGTGCTGATGCGGGGCGATGCCAACGGCCCGGCCGTCGCCGTGGCCGAGGCGAGCGGGCTGCCCTTGCTTCGGCTCACGACCCGGCTCGAGATCGCGGGATTCGAGCAGCCGTCGGTGGGGCTGCCGACCGCCGCGGCCGACGACATCGCACTGGTGTTGCTGACGTCGGGATCCACCGGGCGGCCAAAGATCGTGCCCCTCACCCACCGGAACGTCTGCGTATCAGCTGGCGACGTGAGCCGGTCGATGCGGCTCTCCGAGCGTGATCGTTGTCTCTGCATGTGGGAGCAGTACCACATCGGGGGCCTCGTCGATCTGCTGCTGGCGCCACTCTCGACCGGCGGGAGCGTGATCGTTACGGCGGGGTTCAACGCGGCGGTCTTCTTCGAGCTTTTGCATGCGAAGTCCCCGACCTGGTTTCAGGGGGTGCCGACGACGCTCAACGAGCTCGTGCTGCTGGCCAGGCGGACCGGGGCGGTCACGAGGCCGAATTCGCTCCGGCTGGTGCGTTCGGTGGCCGCGGCCCTGCCGCCGTCGCTCATGCGGGATCTCGAGGCGGCGTTCGCGGTGCCCGTGATCCAAACCTTCGGGATGACGGAGGCGGGACCGCTCATCACTTCGACGCCGCTGCCGCCGGCGGAACGGGTGCCGGGCTCGGCGGGGGCGTCGTGCGGCCCCGAGATCAGGATCGTGACGGGGGCGGCGACTGCGCAGGACGGGGCACCGGGCGGTCCGCTCGTCGGCGAGGTCGCGATCCGCGGCCCGAACGTGTTCGCGGGCTATGAAAACGACGACGAGGCGAACCGGAAGGCTTTTCGCGAAGGCTGGTTCTTCACGGGCGACATGGGCTTCATCGACGCTGCGGGCAACCTGCATCTGACGGGACGGATCAAGCAGCTCATCAACCGCGGCGGCGAGAAGATCAACCCGCAGGAGGTGGACGACGCGCTGCTGTGCCACCCGGCCGTCGCCGAGGCGGCCACCGTGGCCGTGCCGCACAAGACGCTGGGTGAAGACGTCGCAGCCGCCGTGGTGCTCAAGGGCGAAGCGACGCCCGACGACCTTCTTCGGTTTCTCGAAGCTCGAATCGCGGCCTTCAAGATTCCGCGTCAGATCGCGATCCTCGACCGACTGCCGCGGAACCCTGTCGGCAAGCTCGACAAGATCGCCATCTCCGGCCTGCTCGCAGCGGCCCGCGCCGAGACCGGTCACGTGCCTCCCCGCACCGGGCTTGAAGCCCTCATCGCCGGCATCTGGGAGCAGGAACTCGGCATTCCCTCCGTGGGCGTGCACGACGACTTCGCCGCGCTCGGCGGAGATTCGCTGAGCAGCGTGCGCATCCTCCTGGCGGTCGAGCAGGCGATCGGTGGCCGGGTTCCACGGCACGTGTTCGCCCATGCCTCGACGGTGGCGAGGATCGCCGCAGAACTTGCGGCGGCGGGCGTGCAGGCCGATCGCGTGAACGGCCGGGCGATCGAGTCACTGCTCGCCGCGGCGCGGACGGGAACCGAGGGCCTCGATTCTTCGTCCGACGAGGCCCGCATGCGGCTCGAGACGGCTGCGACGGCGGGCGACCTGACGAGCGTGCACGATTCGATGTCGCTGTACGCGGCGCCGGCAGAGCTCAAACGGCTCCTGCACGAGACTCGCCGGGCCCGGCCCGCGAGGGTCGCGGCCGGCGTTGGCTGGCGCGACGCGCTCGCTCTCTGGCTGCAGCATGCCCGCTGGCGGCGGGGCGTGCTGCGGGAGATTGCGGCGGCGCCCGCGGCACAGGCGTGGCGACGGACGAGCCTTCACCGGTCGATGCTGCTGTACTCCGCCGGCGGAGCTCCCGATTCGAAGACGCTCGTGGTGGGCTTCGCTGGCAACTACCTGCGGCTCATGGTTCCGGCCCATCGCATCCTGGCCCACCTCGATCCGCAGCGCGTGGATCTGCTTCTGCTCGCCGACGAGCGGCGATCGCTCTTCGTGCATGGCATCGACGGGATCGCCGACAGTCTCGACGGCTTGTGCGACCATGTGGATCGGTTCGCGGCGGCTGGGCGCTATGCCAGGGTGATGGCGATTGGCACCAGCAGCGGCGGGCCGCCGGCAATCTACGCGGCGATCCGTCATGGCTGGGCGAGAGCTGTTGCCGTGGGGCCGGGTAGCCCAGCGCGGCATCCCGATATGGCCGTCGCCCTCCAGTCGGTCGTGCCGGTGCAGGCCACGCGGCCGACGGAGATCGTCATCGTCACGTCGGCGAACGTTCGCGACATCGATGCCTCCCATCAGTTTCGTGGACTGTTTCCGGGCATCGTGCTGGAGCGGGACGACCGGTTCGTCGGTCACAACCTCCTGCACGATCTACAGCGAACTGGTGAACTGCGGGCATTTCTCGATCGCGCGGTGGGGGCGTCGCGGGGAACGACGAGCCCGGCCGCGGAACGGCTGCTGGCCCGCGAGGCTGCATGATGCGGCTCGAAAGCCTGTTTCGATCGCGGCCCGCCGGCGACGATCTCCCGCGGGTCGCCGTCATGGGCGGCCTCCGCACGGGCACCAACTACCTGAAGTTCGTGCTGGAGAACAATTACCTGGTGCGGGCCGAGTTCAACGGCTTCGCCTGGAAGCACGGGGGCTTGCCGATCCTGTCGGCGGGCGGCCCGGCCTCCTATCCCGACATCCCGCTCTGCTACATCGTCAAGAACCCATTCGCATTCGTGGTCTCGCTCCACCGCTACCACCAACGCAAGCGGGAGCAGGGGCACACGGTCAGCATCGTTGCAGCGGAGCCGTGGGACGAGTTTCTCACGAGCCCGATCGTGATCTTCGACAGCCAGCTGCCCGGCTCGCCGCAGCTGCGGTTTGCCACCCCGGTTCAGTACTGGAACTTCCTGTACTGGAACCTCGAGACGCTCGACCGGCGGCGATTCCGCGTGTGGGGCGTGAACCACGAGGATCTCGTTGCCGATCCGCAACGGATCCGGGAGGTCGAGCGGGTGGCACCGCTCGTCCGCCGCCACGCCGAGATTGTGACGCCCGGCAACCAGCTCAAGCGGCTCGGGGGCGAGCCTGGCGCAGCGAAAGCGGGTGGGTACGAGACCGCGGCGAGCTTCGATGCCGATGCCTACACGTCGGCCGCTTACCTCGACGCGTTCACCGACGCCCAGCGGGCGTTCATCCGTGCCGAAGCCGACCCCTGGCTGATCGAACGCCGCGGCTACGCCGAGTTGCTGCGAGGGTGATCGCTGTCAGCCCCGCCAGATGCCATGCCGCTCCTGGAAATAGCGGATGCAGGCGGCATTGGCCTGCTCGCGGCGGTGGTCGGCGTAGACGTAGTCGACGAGGGCATCGACGTCGGCGAGGTCGGTCTTGTGCGACAACTCGGTGGCCGACGCCTTGTGGATCGGAATACCGGCGAGGGCCAGCTGGCCGGAAAGCCAGATGTCGTCCACCGTCCAGAGCAGGTCGGGGATGTCGAAGGCGGCCGTCGTGAAGAACTCCGGCCGTACGAGCACGCCGCCGTAGCCCTTGCAGATGTCCACGCATCCGGCCTCGACCTCGAGGGCCCGCATGCCGCGGCGGTACAGGGAACTGTAGAGGCCGAGCGTGGCGACCGCGAAGCCGCGGTAGAGACGGCTGGACTTGAAGGCCTTCTTCAGCGTGAGCGAGACGACTTCGCCCACCTCGGCGATGCAGCAGCCGGGATGGGCGTCGCTCGCGGCGAGGAGCCGCGTGGCCCAGCCGGGGTCGTAGATTCGGTCGTCGTCGCAGTACAGGATCCGCATGTCGCGGCCCCGGAAGGTTTCGCATGTGGGGAGGATCTTCGTGGCTGGACCGTAGTCGAAGTCGCAGCGGCGGACCTCGATGCCAGCGGGCAAGGCGGGCAGGGTGAACGAGCCGAACTCGGGGCGGCGGTAAGCGCGCGGGATCCAGAGGATCACGCCGTCGATTTGGGCCTCCTGCTGCAGCAGGCTCTCGAGGGTTGGCCCGATCCGGGGCATCCTCGGCGGAATCGTCGTCAGTGAGACGATGGTGGCGGGTGCTTCGGACATCGGAGGTCTGCGACAGCTTCGCGGGCCGCAACTGAGGTTGCCCCCGGGAGTCGAGGTTTGAGACACTCCCGCCATGTTCGATCTCTTTCGCCGTCGACGCCAGCCCAAACCTCCGCACGGTCGCCGCTCGCCACCGGAGCAGCACGAGATCGTGTCGTCGTTTCGGCTGGCCGGCCAAGATGGCCACCCGGCGGCCACCTCACCCGTATCGTTCCTGCACTACCGCACATCGGTCTTCAATCTCGGGGATTACCTGAGCAGCCCGCGGCACTATTTAAGGTTTGTGCCCCGGGCCGGCGGCCGGCCTGTCGCGGTCATCGGCGGCGGCGTCTTCGGCCGCTACGAGCGGATTCGCGGCCCGGGCGAGCCGATCGACCTCGACAACCGGGCGAGGGTGGCGTGGGGTGTGGGCCTCAGCCTCAAGGGGGAAGACGGCGGAGGTGTCGAGCGGCTCGCCGAGATGGCTCGGTCGTTCGACGCGGTCTCCACCCGTGATCCCGATCATGTCAGCGACATGGTGCCATTCTGTCCGTGCTCCAGCGTCCTCAACCGGATCGTGGACATTCCTCCCGGTGAGCACACGGGGGTCCTGCTCAACTTCGACCCCCGGGCCAGCGGCCGCAATCCGCTCGCGATGCTGGCGACCTTCCGCGACGTGGTGACGGGCGTGAATGCCGTGTCGGAGCGGGACTTCCGCCGCTATTTCGCCCGCTGCGGCCGGGTCGTCACCAACTCCTACCACACGGCGTTTTGGGGGCTGCTCTCCGGACGGGCGGTGTCGATCGTCGGCTTTTCGTCGAAGTACGACAGCATCCGGTCGATGTTCAACCTGCCGGTCGCACCGCGACGCTACGCCATGGGCGACGCGGAGAGCCTGCGAGCCGCGATCGCGGCGGCGCTCGCCGAGAACTCGTTCGTGTCGCTCGACGACGCTACGGCATGGCGGGAGCGGTTTCGCGACCTGAACCGCCGGTATGCGGATCGGCTCGTCGCCGCGGGCCTCTTCGAGCGGATCGAGCCGGTCGTGGACGATGACGACGCGCTTGACTGCCGGGAGGCCGAGATCTTCGCGGAGTATGTACTCCGCGAGTGGTGAGCTCGCTCCCGGGCATCAGGGCGGCGGAATCGAGCCGGGCGGCTCACGTGGCGGGCCGGAAAGGCGGAGGGTGATGGTGGCGAGCAGGAGGTCGATCCGCTCTCGCCACCCGACACGCTGCTTGGCCCTCGCATGGCTGCGCATGAGCGGCCGGATGCGGCGAAAGAAGATGGCGAGGTTGCCGGTATCGAGTGCCGCCCGAAAGGCCGCGTGGGTCGCGCGTGCCAACCGTTCCCGCTGCCGATAGATCGCCACCCGGCTGCGATCCACTCCGGCGCGGCCGGGCCGCACCCGCTTCGGAGGCGTCCAGTCGCCGCGGTCGCGGGCATCGGCGAGCCGTACGGCCAATCCCTCGCGGCGATAACGAAGTCCCGATCGCTGCGACTCCACCACCTCATCGGGTGTCGTCGGCTCGAGCGCGAGCCGACCGGCCGCGACGGCTTCGGCGATGATTTGCGAGATGTCGGGGTGGCGGACGACGACCACGTTCGTGCCCCGATGGTCATCGACGAACCGCGGCAGCCAGGCGTCGCCCACGACAACGTCGGCGGTCTCCGCAATCATGTCATCGCAATACTCGCATGCCTTGAGCCTGAAGAACCCGAGAGCCCAGCTGCCACCGGCCAAATCCGTCATCGGCCTCGCCCGCGAGCTTTCCTCCCCGCCGCCACTGATCCGGGCCGTGTAGTGATTGGCCTTGCGGCCTGGCGTCTTCTCCCGGAACTCGATCGCACGGAGTTCGTTGGGGGGCGTATCCAACTGCCAGCCGATGAAGTCGGCGTAGGCGGCCGACTTGAGGTGGCCGCAAACGAGCCCCACGCAGTAGGCGACCGACCGGCCGAACGCCTCGTCCTGACGGGCGAGCAGCCGCACCGCCTTGATGAAGCAGGGGATGCCCACGAAGGCGAAGCGTTCGTGCGGCCGTGAACGGATCTCGGCGAGCACGTCGGATAGACAGATCGGATAGTAACGTGAGCCGGCGCCGGCGCGAACGTCGTCGAGAGACCTGGAAATGCTGTAGCGAAACAGGAGATTGCGATCGCTGCCCGGCTCGTGGCAGGGCGTGACATGCACCACGCCATCGACGGCACCGGTCGCGAGCAGTTCGCTCGCCAGCCACGATGCCATGCCACCGGAGCTGCCTCGACCTCGAAACTCCCCCTCTGCGACGTGTCCGACGTAGGTCTCGCGATGGAACCCGATCTCGCCGTGCCACGCGGCGAGCTTGGCGAACAGGTCGCGGGCGATGGTGGTTTCGTCGGTCGCAGCGGCGGAGAACGGGCAGACCGCTGCGGCCGATGCCTGCTGTGCCGGCGTGGGTGTCGCCACGTTGAGCAGCGGCAGGTAAGTGCCCAGTTCGCCGAACCGCATCCGAAACGGTGAGTCCGCCAGGCTGGCGCAGGCACCGCACCCGACGCAATAGCCACCTTGCAGCACCGTGGTGGTCAGGTCGTGCTGGACGGCCATGATGTGCCCCGGAGATCTCTAGGGAGGGCATGATCCGGCTCATGTCCTGTTTCGGCGGCCAATCGGATATTCGTTCGGGGCGGTGTTGCGTCCGATGGCAGCCCATCGGTAGCGTCTCGTCTTTCTCGAGCAGAGTCGTGGAGCCCGGCGGTCTTCATCGCCAAAAATGTCGCATGCTGCCCCGGATCGACGCCATACCAGTTGCAGGCCTTGGGCGGCTGGATTGCCACGCGGTCGGGCCGGCGTTGTGGCGGAGCCTGACCTCCCTGTGCGGTGATCCACTGCGGCACCTGGCTGCAGAGTCTGCGTTCCTCGACGGCCGCTTCGACCTGGCGATCGCCCGCTATCGCCGCGTGCAGCGCGACCCGCTGCTGGTGCCGCGGGCTCGCCTGATGGAAGACTGGATCCGATTTCATCGCGATGATTTTTCATCCGGCTGGCCTCGCTATCCAGGAACCGAGTACGAGGAGCCTGTCGAGAAGGCCGGGGCTAAGACGGCTTCCGATGTACGTGTGGCCGACCCTCGGCGGCCGGGCGAGTTAGTGACGCAACTCGGCATGCGCCGCTGGACTTGGGCAGAGCCGCTCGACGGTCCGCTCCTCGTCTGGTTCAACTTTCGCGACAGCCTCGGTGGCGAGATACTCGCCAGCCGCTTGATTCGATCGTTTCGGAGTCTCCACGATGTCCCACTCGTGCTGGCCAGTGGTTCGCGTCTCGTGACGCTCTTCAGAGAGACGTTCAAGGACTGTGAGGTGGTCGATACCTCCGGCACGCTCGACGGCCTCGCCGGCCGCTGCAGGCGATACGTGCTTGCCCGCGATCTTCTGGGATTGGTCGTGCGTCGCCCGGAAGACTTTGCCCGTCCTGCGGCCGAGCGGCTCCGGGTGCCGCCGGCCGCGGTCGTCGCCCGGCCCGGCACTTCGGAGCGGCCCCAGGTGGCGATTTCCTGGAAGACCACCAACGATCACCAAGGACGCTACCGCAACGCGCCGGTCGCCGGTCTGGCCAGAGTCCTCGCGCGGCACGACTGCGACTGGCACGTCGCACAGCACGGAGATCCAACCGCCGATCTCGCCACGCTGCGGCGGTGCGTGCCGGCATCACGGCTGCACGCCGAGTCGCTTCACCCTGCAGCCGACATGGCGACGTTCGCAGGTGGTTTAACGCGGCTCGACGCCGTGGTCACGGTGGACAATTCCCTGCTGCATCTCGCCGGCGCCTTGGGCATCCCGACACTCGGGCTGCTGACGATTCCGGCGTATTGGGCCTGGCCCTCGAAGGGGCCCGGCAGCCGCTGGTATGAATCGGTGCGGATGCTGCGGCAACGTCAGCCGGGCGATTGGAAGGCTGTGCTCGGCGAGCTCGATGCGGCGCTGGGCGCCATCACCCACGAGTTCAAGTGCTCGAAGAACGGCGGGACGCAAAGTATCGGAGGAGCTTCGGAAACGAGCTCGCGGGCTTTCGGCCGACAGGCTGCCGCCGGGTGAGATCAGGCGGCCCGCTTCCGCTCCATGGCAGGTGCTGCGGCTGGCATCGCCGTCGCCTTGACGGGTTCGGCGACCGCAAAAGCGTAGAGCATCGACTGCGCGCCGCAAAGTGCCTGGATCCGACCCGCCGCCCAGCCGATCGAGCGGATGCCGATCGTGAGCGAGCCGATGCCGAAAACGGGCACAGCCAGCAGTAAAAGCCCCAACACCGCCCGTACCGCGCTCACCGCAACCGTGGCGAGGACGAGTCGCGGCGTGATGCGGTCGTGTTTCATCCGGAAGTGCGTGATCGACTGCGAAGCGCCCCGCCAGAGCTGGTAGCGGAGCGTGAGGCGATCGGGCGGGATTTTCTCGTGCACCACCGCATCCGGGGCCCATGATCGGCGGCAGCCCGTGGCGGTGGCGGCCCGGTCGAAGGCGGTGTCAGAGCCGCCGGTGAGCAGCAGGCGCTCGTCGAATCTGAGCCCTTTGGCTGCCAGCCACCGCAGGTCACAGAGCCAGTTGTTCGTGACGATCGTGTAGCGGCCGCCCGAGGCCGCGGCTTTGGCCGTGCCGGCGTACTTGCGCCGGGATCGGAAGGCGAGGCTCGCGTTGATCAGCCGCTGCCATGCTGTCGCCGTCACGGGCACGGGGGTGACGCCAACAGGGCCGCCAACGAGTTCGGCACCCGATCGCCGCCATTCGCGGACGAGGTTCACAAGCCAGTCGGTCGCCGGCACCTCGTCGTCGTCGATGAAGCAGAGGGCTTCGGCGTCGGCGGCGAGCGCCTCGTGGAGAGCACGATTCCTCGCGACAGGAATGCCAACTCGCGGCTCGACGACGTATCGAGCATTCGGAATGCGGTCGCGGTACGACTCGAAGGTCCGCCGGGCTGATCCTGGGGCGTCGTTGTCGACCACGAGGAGCGTCACATCCACTCCGTCGGGCAGGGTGATCTTCGGGTAGGCTTCGAGGAAATCCGCCAGCAGTTCCGGTCTCCGGAAGGTGAGAGCCGCCACGAAGATCGAGCGCCGTTCGCTGGCTTCCGCTTCGCCGGGGTGGGACACGACACGGAGATGAGGGGTGTTCGCCATGCTCGCGTCTCTTCGAGTCTTGTCGCTCGGCTTGGAAACCCGGAGCCAGGGCGTTCGCACACCACTTGAACGGCCCATCGCGGTTCACCGCTGGATATCGGCAGCGTTGCCGTAACCGCTACAGTCTCAATATGCCCGAGACATGCGTTGCGGATCTCGCACCTTTTCCAGACTACCTGCTTCGCCCAGGCCGACAGCGAAGCGGGTGTGGAGCGAAACCGATCCGGTGTGGTCGTCCCGGTCTGGGGCTTCGACGGTCAGATTCGAGCCTCGGTGATCCGCTCGACCGTGAGCAGGTGCTGCGGATACCGCGTCGCTCTACCGGCACCTGAAGCTGGACATTCCCTTCAGGGACTTCGTGGGCCGCTGGCTGCCGGCCGAGTTCGAACGCCGCGACTGGAAAGGGGGCTTCTGGTTCGTCCGGCCGCAGGTCGACTACCTCTACGACGGCGACGACCTGCTCGTGCAGGACATCATCCGCTTCGAGGCCCTGACGGCGGAGACCATCTCGGCGATCGGGCGTCTCTACGCCGCGGATGTCGCGAAGCTTGGCTATTGACCCCTTCCCGGTTTTCGTACCGGGGCCCATGAGAGAGTTGGAGGCGGCGTCAGGTGGACTTCACAAACGGCTCTCATACATACTTTCGCGCGCGAACAACGATCCCAACCACTCAAGACGTCGAGGCATCGGCATTACGAGTCCACTCAAAGTATTCGTCGGGCATGACAGCCGCGAGGACATTGCCTGGCAGGTCGCAAGGCACTCGCTCCTCAGGCACGCGCAGGGGCCTGTGCAGGTCCACCCCCTGAAACAGTCGACGCTGCGGGAACTCGGCCTCTACACGCGTCCCGCCGACCAGTCGGCGTCGACGGAGTTCTCGCTGACGCGATTCCTGACGCCCTATCTGGCCGCCCACGACGGCTGGTCGATCTTCTGCGATTGCGACTTTCTCTTCACGGACGACATCTGCCGGGTCGTCGAGGGGCTGGATGCCTCCAAGGCGGTGCACGTCGTGCAACACGACTACGCCCCCTCGAAGACGGTGAAGATGGATGGCAAGATCCAGACGACCTACCCCCGAAAGAACTGGTCGTCGTTCATCCTGTTCAATGGCGGGCACCGGGCGGTCAAGTCGCTGACGCCCGACGTCGTGAACTCGCAAAGCCCGGCCTGTCTCCACCGGCTCCAATGGGTCGACGATGCCGATATCGGGGCCCTGCCGCTGACGTGGAATTTTCTCGAGGGCGAATACCCCAAGCCGTCAGACACGCCGAAAGCGATTCACTACACCAACGGCGGCCCTTGGTTCGAGAACTGTCAGCATGTCGACTTCGCCGAACTGTGGTTGAGGGAGAAGTCGCTCTACGAAACGGGGGCTTGCCGGATGTCGGCGACTCCTGGGTCGTGAGCAAGACGTGCGGCGGGATCGGGGGTTGCGTCGATGAGAGCGGCGATTATCGCTCCTCCGCTGGGAGGTGCCACGCGAGATCGTGGCATCGCAGGATCGAGGTGACGCCGCTCCCACGGGCTCACTCGAGCCCGTAGGCGCCCGCCACCGGCATGTCGAGGCTGCTGCCGCGGTTCGCGAACTGCGTCTGTGAGAGGAACCGCGGCAGCAGGTTGAACGTCACGCCCACGTTCTGGCGGCTGTAGTCGATGTTGAAGCCGAACGTCATGAGGAACGATTCGCCGATTCGGACGAGCTGGAACTGCTGGCCGATGTTGCGGCCCGTGAGGTCGACCGCCCCGCCGAAGGAGCTCGCCCACTTCGGGCTCATGCGGTACGTGTAGCTGCCGACGAGCACGCTCGCGTCGATCGGGCCGGCGAACGAGTTGTAGCCGAGATAGACGCTGCCCCGGCTCGTGCGGTTGAGCATCGCGCCGACCGTGTAAAGCTGCTGGCCGCGGTTGAAGAAGTCGACGTCGGCGGTCGAGAGCAGCACGGTGCGGTCGCCGACGTGCCACTTGAAGTCGTACTGCCAGAGCCCCATGGCCTGGCCGAAGTTCTGGCTCGTCGTCGGGAAGATCTCGCCGTCGATGTCGAACGTGATCCAGTCGATGATCCGGCGGTTGCCGATCGGCCCCCGCTTCGTCTGCCAACGCTGCCGCAGGCCGAGCCGGAAGGCGGTGAGATCGTCCACGAGCTCCGTCGGCCCGGTCACCCAGTCGCCCGACCCGCGGCGGATGGCGTAGGTCCGCGGGTCGTACTTGTTGTCGGGGCCGAAGATGAAGGGGGCCTGCAGCGGGCTGATCGCGCCCGAGCCGAAGGGCGCGCCGAAGTCCCAGTAGGGGATGTTGCGGCGGTACTGGTTGATCGCGTCGTCGTCGATCTGGTCCCACAGCGGGAAGCGGTCGATCGGCTGCGTGCTCTGCGCGTAGGAGAAGTCGAGGTCGAAGACGACCTTGTGCGCGAGGCCGTGGACGTTCCAGAGCTGGCTCTCGACGTCGTTGTCGGCCGTCCAGAAGGGGACGCTCGAGCGGATGCCGACCTGGCCGTAGGCGCGGTTGATCGCGCCGCCGGGCGTGTTGGGATCGGTGGCGGAGATCGACTGGCCCCAGTGGCCGAGCTCCCCGAGCGCGTAGGGCACGAACTTCACGACACCCGCCTGGAACGGCAGGTCGAGTTCCTGCCGCGTCGTGAACCGCTCGCCGAGGACGTCGGCCTCGTAGGGAAGCAGCGTGAAGAACTGCCCACCCTGGTTCGCCGCCGGTGCCTGCGGGAGCTGCTGCCGCGCGTAGGCGGCGCCGGAGTGGGCATACCAAGAGACGGCGTCGTTCAGGAGCGGCTGGCCGAGGAAGTAGTGGTCGAGCCTGGGCCACCACTCCGTCTGCGTGAAAAACGGATCCACCCGCACGCTCGTGAGCAGCCGCAGCTCGCGGTTGTCGATCGGACGACGAATGTCGAGCCAGGTTCGCTGCTCGTAGCCCTCCTCCCACTCCGACTCGTAGTATTCCTCGAGGAAGTTGTAGTCGCTGATCCAGCCGGCCGTTCCGCGGAGCTGCCAGTCGCCGCCGAGTTCCTGCCGGTGCCGCCAGAACGTCCGGCCGCGGAAGCTATTCGGGAAGTCGAGGTCGCGGCGGTAGAGGCCGACGTTGTCGATGCCGCCGTCGTTGATGAACCAGCCGTCGAGGACGCCGTTGGCCGGCGTGCCGAGGATGAACTGCGGCCGGTTGTAAAGCAGCGACGTGCCGGCTCCGGGCCCCCGGAGCGAGAGGTAGTCGACGTCGAAGTCCCAGTCGACGCCGTCGGGCTGGCGGCGGATTCCGAAGACCTGGAAGGCGTCCCAACTCGTGAGCAGCTGCGTGCCGAAGATCTGGTCGTTCTTCACCTGCAGGCTGTTGATGTAGAAGGTCGGCTTCTTGGCGGTCGTCGCGAACGCCGGCCACCAGAGCACGGGCACGCCCAGCATGCGGATCGTGTTGCCGCGGCTCGTGATGAACTGCTGGTGCTCGACCGCCGGCTCACCGGTGCCGGGATCGACCGCCGTCTGGCCGAACGGGCCCGGCAGCGGCACCTGCTCGTCGGTGAACTGGATCTCGCGGGAGCGGAACTCCCAGGAGGGCTCGCCCAGCCGGCTGCTCGTGAGCCCGGCGTTGCTCGCGATGAACCGGCTGCGGTCGATCTGCTGGATGACGTCGGCACGCAGGCGGACGAGGCCGGCGTAGCTTTCGACCGGGGTGAGCATCATGGCTCCCGTGATCTGGCCGGCGGAGCGGGGCACGTCGTAGTACATGCTCATCGCCTCGATCACACGCTGCCCCTGGCGGAAGATGACGTTGCCCTCCATGTAGAGTTCGAGCGGCGTGTCGGCCGACTGGGCCGAGTTGCCCTGGAGGTCGGGCTGAGCCTGCGCCTGCGTCCAGATGACGACCCGGTCGGCGGAGATGTCGAGCGGGCCGGCCGGATCGACGCCGTCGACGACGAGGTTGACCCCGGAGGTGATCACGCCGATCCACTCGGTGCCACTCGGGCTCGGGAACCACTGGGCGTTGAGCGGCGCGCTCGACCTCGGAAACGCCCGCAACCGCCGTGCGACCTGCGCCGGCGCCGCGACGGCGGGCCCCGGTGTCTGCCCATACTCGGAGAACTGCGCCTGGAGGACCGCCTCGTCGTCGGCCGGATCGCGTTCGGCCGCCGCGGTCTCCGCGGCCGCATCGTAGACCGCGGGCCTCGCCGACGCCGGCACGATCGACGTGAAGTCGAGCTTCGGATCGCGGACCACGTGGAACCGTCCCGCCCAGCGTGGGCCGCGGATCGTCGCGTCGGCGGCTGCGACGCCCTGCGAAGAGACGGCGACGTCTCCCGCCATCCGAACGAGGATCGTTCGCGGCGGCGGCGGCGCGGGAAGCTGGCCGTCGTCGTTCGTCGTTGGCTGGGCCTCGCCGCCGTCGCGTTCGATCCAGGCGACCGCCTCGTGGGCCCTCGCCTCGACGCCGCCCTGCGTGATCGAGACGCCGCCGGTGAGATGCCAGACGTCGTAGACGCCCTCGGTCCACCGCGATGCCTGCCCCGCGTGGATCGTCATCTCCTGCGTGGGCTCGACCGCCGGCACCTCGATCCGTCCGGCCTCCTGGATCGCAGCGGCGAGGCCGCGGGCGGGTAGTCCGGAAAGCGCGCCCGCCGGCGATGATCCCGGCGCCGTGGTCGGCTCGGCGCGCGCGGGGGCAGCGAGCGCGGCGATGACCGCGAAAACCACGAGCGATGAAGGCGGCGGACGGATCACGCGGAGCGGAATTTCCTGGCGTCGGGGGTCCCGTTAAAAAATGCGCGGGACTATAGGTGTGGCTTCGAAAGCGGGTCAAGGCATCGCCGAGGCGATCCGGTAGGATGGGGCGAGTTCTGCGCAAGCCGCGCATGCACGGCTGCGGCCCCGGAAATCGCCCAATGCCCCACGACGCTTCCGCAGGTTCCGGCTTCCGGCCGTTCCAGGACCGGGCCGCGGGCTGGCTCGTGCGTCACCGCGCATGGCTCGCGGCGGTCGGCGTCGTGCTCGCGATCGCGTCGGTCGAGCGGAGCCGGCACCTCGAGTTCTCCCGTTCGATCGAATCGATGTTCGATTCATCGGACGCGTCGCTCGGGCCGTACCGGGTCCTGAAACGCGCGTTCGGTTCGAGCGAGGTCGTCCTCGCGGCCTACGAGGACCCCGGGCTGTTCTCCGATACGGGGCTCGAGCGGCTCGAAGAGGTCACCGGCCGGCTCGCAAAGCTGCCGGGCGTGAAGTCGGCGACGAGCCTTGTTTCGACGCCGCTCGGCCGGCGGATCGCCGACGACTCGGCCGCGTCGCGGACGCTGGTGTCGCTCATGGAAGGCTACGTCGTCGGGAAGGACCGTCGCACGGCGGGCGTCGTGTGCGTGCTCGGCGACACGGCGCGGGCCGACGCCGTCGACGCGATCCGCGGGGTCGTTCGGGAGCTGCCCCGGGGCACCGTCGCCGGCGAGCCCGCGATGCTCCGCGACGGCTTCGCGATGCTCGAACGCGATGGCCGGGTGCTCGGGCTCGCGTCAGCGCTGCTTTCCGGCGGCGTGATCCTCGCCTGCTTTCGCAGCCTGCGGTGGCTCGTCGTGCCGATGGTGGTCGTGCTGCTCGCGCTTTGGAGCACGCGGGGCATCCTCGCGGTGGCCGGGCTGAAGCTGACGATGGTCTCGGCGATGCTCTCGGCGATGATCACGGTCGTCGGAATCGCGACGGTCGTGCACCTGATCGTCGAGTTTCGCCGGCAGCGGGACTCGGGTCTTTCACCGGAGGCGGCGATCGAGCGGGCGATCGCGGTGCTGCTCTGGCCGACGGTTGGGGCGATCGTGACCGACTGCATCGGGTTCGGCTCGCTTCTGGCGAGCCGTGTCGGGCCCGTGCACGACTTCGGGCTGATGACCGCGATCGGCGCGGTGATGGTGCTCGTGGCCGCCGGGCTCGTCGTGCCGTTCCTCGCGGTCGCCGGCCGGTTCGACGCCGATCCGAGACGGGCATGGGGCGAAGGGGGGCTCGAGCGGGCGCTCGACCGGCTCGTCGCCGAAATCGTCGCCCGCCGGCGGACGGTGCTCGTGGCCGCCGGAGCAGTCGTCGCGATCGCGGCGGCCGGGATGCACAGGCTCGAGGTCGAGACCGACTTCACGAAGAACTTCCGGGCCGACAGCCCGATCGTGGAGGCCTACGAGATGGTCGAGACGCGGCTCGGCGGGGCGGGGGTCCTCGACGTGCTCCTGCCGATCGGCGGCGCGGTCGACGCCGCGACGCTTGCGAGGGTGGCATCGCTCGAGAAATCGCTGCGGGATCTTCCCGGCGTCGATGGCCCCGCGTTCTCGAAAGTGATGAGCGTGGCCGACGTGTTCGACGCGGTCTCCCCGGTGCCGATCGAGTCGCTCGCCCGCTCGGCTCTCGGCGGCATCACCACGGCCGCCGCGATCGCCGCGATGGAATCGGGGCTGCCGCAGGTGACTTCCTCGCTCGTCGGCCGTGACCCGGAGGACGGGTCTCGGTGGCTGCGGATCATGCTGCGGGCGAAGGAGCGGCAGCCGACGGAATCCAAGCGCAGGATCATCGACGAGACGCGGCGGCTGGCCGCGGGGGTGTTTCCGCCGGCAGCCGACGGGCGGGAGCCGGGTGTGACGGGCTTCTTCGTGCTCTTGTCGCAGCTCGTCGAGCGGATGCTCGCCGACCAGTGGCTCACGTTCGCGATCGCGACGGCGGGGATCTTTCTCGCGCTTGCGATCGGATTCCGGAGCCTCGTGCTCGCCGGGGTCGCCCTCGTGCCGAACATCGTGCCGATCTTCGTCGTGCTCGGCGTGCTCGGATGGATCGGGACGCCCGTGAACATGGGCACGGCGATGATCGCCGCGGTGTCGATGGGCCTCTCGATCGACAGCTCGATCCACTACATCGCGGCGTTTCGCCGGCGGCAGCGGGGGGGCGACGCCGTCCACGAGGCGCTCGCGGGTGCCCACCAGACCGCCGGCCGGGCGATGATCTTCTCCACACTCGCCCTCGTGGTGGGATTTCTCGCGCTCGTCACGAGCGGCTTCATCCCGACCGTTTCCTTCGGGGCTCTCTCGGCGGTCACGCTCGCCGGAGGCCTGCTCGGCAATCTCGTGGTGCTGCCGGTGCTGTTGGCCATCGTGGCCCGCCCGTCGTAACCTTCTGCTTCGGACCGGTCGAACCGGCGTTTCGCAATCGTTGCAGAGGAGGTGTCGAGTGTCGGAGGAATTCTCCCCCGCGAAGGGCAGGCGAGGCATCGTCGCGGAGACCAGGGGCGTGCCGCAATCGACCGAAGCCGAGGCCGTGGTCGTGTTCATGGCCGAAGGAGCCTCAGGCTCGGGCGACGCCGCCGCAATCGACGCGGCGACCGGCGGCCTCCTCTCGAAGGTGGCCGCGACGGGCGAACTCACGGGCAAACGCAACGAGTGCGTCGCGCTCCACTCACCCCCCGGCATGCGATCGCCGCAACTGGTCGTCGTGGGAATCGGCAAACGCGAGGCAGTGGATTCGGGCACGCTCTTCCAGGCGGCTGCGACGGCGGCGAGGCACCTCGCCGGGCGGAAGCGGGGCACGGTCGCTTTCGTGGCCGACGGCTCGTGGGGTCCCCGCGAGCTCGAGCATGCCGTGGCCGGTGCGGCCGTGGGGATGACCGGGCAGGATCTCTACCGCCGCGAACGGAAGCGTACCCCCTTCGGCCGCACGGTCTGGCTCGGCGCCGCCGACGACGCGGTGGACCGGGGCTCGTCACTCGCCGACGGCATCAACCTCGCCCGCCGGCTTGTGAACGGGGCTCCCGACGACGTCTATCCTGAGTCGTTCGCGGAGGAGGCCGCGAGGGTGGCCTCGCGGGTCGGTCTCGAGGTCGACATCTGGGACGAAAAGCGTCTCGCGGCGGAACGTTGCGGTGCGATGCTCGCGGTCGCGAAGGGGAGCGATCGGCCCGCAAGGCTCGTTCTGCTCCGGCATCGCGGCCGCGGCGGCAATGGCCCGCCCGACCTCGCCCTCGTGGGCAAGGGGGTGACATTCGACTCCGGGGGCCTGTCGCTCAAGCCCTCGGAATCGATGTTCACGATGAAGTGCGACATGGCCGGCGGCGCGAGCGTGCTCGGGGCGATCACGACGATCGCTGCCCTGCGGCTGCCGATCGACGTCGTCGCCGCCATCGGCTTGGTCGAGAACATGACCGGCCCCGCGGCCTACAAGCTCGGCGACGTGCTCACCGCCCGCAGCGGCACGACGATCGAGATCCACAACACCGACGCCGAGGGCCGCCTCGTGCTCGCCGACGTGCTCGACGTCGTGAAGGACTTCAAGCCCGCGAAGATCCTCGACCTCGCCACGCTCACGGGGGCCTGCGTCGTGGCGCTCGGCACCGACGTCGCCGGCCTCTTCACGAACGACCAGCCCTGGTGCGACCGGATCGCGGCCGCGGCGAAGCTCGCGGGCGAGCCGGTCTGGCAGCTGCCGATGTTCCCCGAGTACGACAGGCAGATCGAGAGCGAGGTGGCCGACATCAAGAACGTCGGCGACGGACGCTGGGGAGGCGCGATCACTGCCGCGAAGTTCCTCGAGCGGTTCGTCGCGGGCATTCCCTGGACCCACGTCGACATCGCCGGGCCGGCGTTCGCCGAGAAGCCGAAGCCGTGGACCGACGGCGGTGGCACGGGCGTCATGGTGAAGACGATCGTCGAACTCGCCCGCGGTCTCCTCTCCGCCTCTCCGTCCGGGATGTAGCCGCAGGTTGTTCAACCTGCGTAATGCGGCGTCCATGCCGGTCGATCTTCCGCTTCGCTGGTGCGTGCTGGGTTCGGGGCTGCCCGTATGCCCTCGCCGGACGCTCGCTACGGACATCCTGTCCTTCGCTCGCTCGGATGCAGACTTCGCTACGCA
>JBIIOJ010000124.1:0-8700 GCA_044337015.1 Pirellulales bacterium | reverse complement strand
AGATGATTCACACAGGCACTCTGATGCTGAACGCCGGGGCAGCGGACGTTGAGGAGCATCAGGCGTATCCTCGCCGTAGCGACGATGCGTCCGCTGCCCCGGCGGCAATGCGGCATCGTTTAGGTGGGCTCATGACCGGGGATACACTCAAGCGACCGCGTCAACGCCCCTGTACGGGGAAACTCGCGCCGAGCTCGCGTAGGTCTTCGGCGGTGTCGATGTCGTGAAACGACGCGAGCGCGGGGTCGAGCCGGCGCAGCTGCTCTTCGTCGATCGTGCACGTCCGCAGCTTCGAGAGCATGCCCCGCACGTCACGCCGGCCGCAGGCGAGGTGCGCTTCGATTGCCGGGAGCACCTTCGTGCGGATCGCCGAGAGGAGCACCTGTGGATGGCCGGCAACCTCGGGGACGGCCCAGTCGCATTGCTCCCCGGCGTTCACCAGCGACTCGACGAGCAGCCGCACGACGTCGGGCGAGATTCTCGGCGAGTCGCATGACGCTATGACGGCGATCCCGGAATCCGGCAGCGTCGCACCCCGCAGCCCGTCGGCCAGTGCCGCGAGCGGTCCGGCCCCGGCCGTCGTGTCTCGCACCACCCGAACCGGCACGGATGCGGCGAGTGAGCCTGGATCGATCACCTGGCCCGCCGCCGCCACGACCACGATCTCGCCGACCGACGGCGCCACCGCGGCAACCGCCCTCGCGAGGAACGTTTGACCCTCGAACTGGAGCATCGCCTTGTCGACGCCGCCGAGCCTCGATCCCGAGCCGCCGGCGAGGATGATCCCGGCGGATGTCGGTTCTGCGCCTAGGGCGAGATCGTGGCAGTGGGCGAAGAGCAGCCGCCATTCCTGGGCGGCGATCTCACGGGCGAGTTCTTCGTCCGGGGAGGAACGCCTCGCGAGATCTTCGCAGAGATCGACGAATCGGAGGGGATCCCACTCGGCGGCCGTGGCGATCCAGCCGTGCCGAGGATCGCCGGGACGGTTGGGCGACGCGATGCGGCGAGAGGCCTCGGCGAGCCGCGGAAAGAGCGGGTGCTCCCCGACCCGTCGGAACCAGTATTTCGCGTTCGCGAAGTCGCCCTCGCGGCGGTGCATGATCGCATGCCACCAACTGCCCTCGGGTGTGTCGATGCCCTGGCTGACCGCATGCGACTCCTCGAGCCAGTCGTTCCAGAGCCACAGCCCCGCGAGGCAGCCCCTGGCGGCAGCGGCATCGACGATCCTTCGACCCGGAAAAAGGGACTCCGGAGACAGCTTCGAAAGCGACCGCTTCGCCCCTTCGACCGGCCGTCCGGCACCGAGGGGAGGAGACCTGCCGGCCACGAGCGGATCGATGACGGGTCCGAAGTGCGTGCTCATGTTCGAAAGCAAACTCCTGGAGAGTCTTCGGGGTCGCGAGCCGATGATTGTTAAGAAGTTTAGTGAGGCATCCGCCGGCGCGGTGGCGACCGCCGACCCCAGGGGCCACGGCGGGTATACTCGGCCCACCACGGAAGGAGCACGGCAGGGATGGCCAGGCGCAGGCGGACTTGGGAGGAAATCGAGGACGACGATTTCCCCGACTGGCGGCCGCCGAGCGGGCGCTGGCGGCGACGCCTCATCGTGGCGATCCCGCTCCTCGCAGCCGGGGCATGGTTCGCCCCCGCGGCCGCTGTGCTCACGCCGCTTCGCGATCAGCCGCTGAACGCGATCTTCGACGGGATCGACGGCAGTATCGGCAGCCGCACCGCGGCGTGGAACTGGCTCGGGTGGGTCGAGTACCGCGACGTGATCGTCCGCGACCGGCAGGGCCGTGGGGTCATCGCGATCGACCGGATCTCGCTCGATCGCGGCATTCTCGGTCTCGCGGCGAACCGCTCCGACTTGGGCACGCTCCGCGTCGCGGGCGTGGAGGCCCTGCTCGAGGTCCGCCGGGGAGGATCGAATCTCGAGGACCTTCTCGCCCCGTGGCTCGCGGCGTCGGCGACCACTGCCGTGCCGCGGCTCTCGATCGAGGTCGTCGACGCGGCCGTGCGGATCGTCGACACCGAGCGACGCGACGAATGGCGAATCGGCGATGTCGTCGCCTCGGGTCCGGTCGGCCCCGAGCCGTCGCTCGACGGCTGGGCCGTCTCGGGACGCCTCATACATGCCTCCGCGGCGGCGGCGATCGTGGATCGGCCGCCGGATGCCGTCGCCGACGGACAGATCGACCGCCGGCCGATCGCCGCGGCCGCCACCGCGGCGCTCGCGAAAGACGGAGGCTGGTCGGTGTCGGCGACGGTCGACCCCGTCGCCGACACGAGCTTCTCCCTGGCGACGACCCACCTGCCCTTGGGAATCACGAGCGTGGTCGCGACCCGCTTCGACGGTGCGACCGTGCTCGACGGCCTGGCCGACCTGCGGATGGACCTGCACGTTCCACGTCGGCCTGCGGGTCAGGGCGGCGCGGAGCCGGCGCGACCCTGGACCATGGCGGGGACGCTCTCCGGAAGCCGTCTGGCCATCTGCGATGCTTCGACCCTTCGCGAACGACTCGCGATCGAGCGGCTCGACGCGCCTTTCGACCTGGCGATCGAGGGTCGGACGGTGAACGTGCGGAAACTCGAGGCGAGAAGCCCGCTGTTCAAGGCCGAGGCCTCGGGAAGGATCCTGCTGCCGGGCGGAAGCTCGTGGGATTGGCTCGAGCACCTCGCGAGGAGCGACTTCGCGTTCTCGGCCGACATCGACCTCGCGGCGGCCGCCAAGGCCCTGCCGGGAGGACTCGAGGTGCGGCCCGACGTCCGCGTGACGGCAGGGCAGATGCAACTGGCGGCGGCGGCCTACGCCGACGGCGGCGAGCGGGTGCTCGAGATGCGGGCGAGCTCCCGCGACCTCGCCGCCGTGCAGGGGAATCGGCAGCTCCGCTGGAACGAACCCTTCACGGCCTGGCTACGGGGCAGGCGGGCCGCCGCGTCCGGGGAGCGGCTGCGGATCGAGGAAGCAAGAATCGCATCGGCGGCCGTCGAACTCACTGCGACCGGCTCCGCCGAAGGGGGCAACCTCGAGTGGACGGTCGATCTCGACAGGATCGTGGAAGAGGCGGCGGAACTGCTCGACATGCGCGCCGTCGAAATCGCAGGAACGTCGCGGGGCCGGCTCGACGTCGTGCGGCGGAGGACTGGCCAGTCGTACGCTGCGACGCTCTCGTCGAGCGTCGAGAACCTCACGCTCCACCTCCCCGGCCGGCCGCGTCTCCGCGAGCCGAAGCTGTCGCTCGAGGCAACGGGCGCGGGGAGCTTCGCCGGGGCCGCGGTGCTCCTCGACGACGCCCACGCCCGCATCGCGTCGGCGGAAGACTCGCTCGAGGCCACGCTCACCGGCGGGGCCCTCGTCGATTACGCGGCCCTCCTTTCCGGCGGCTCGGACCGCGGGCTCCTGATACGCGCCGCCCCCTCGTCGACCGGCATCGCGGCCGACCTATCGGTCGAAGGCGACGTCGAGCAGTGGCATCGCAGGCTCGCGGTCTTCGCCGACGTCGTCGACCCGGAACGCACCCCCTGCGGCGGCACGCTCCGGGCATCGGCCACGCTCGCCGCGCAGGGCGACGTGTGGCAGGTGACGAAGGCCGCGGTCGAGATCGAGAAGCCTTCGGTGCGGCTCGAAGGCCGATCGATCGAGGAGCCGAGGCTCGTGGCCAGCGGCGCTGGGGCGTTCCATCCGGCGAGCGGGAGGATCGACCTCTCATCCGCCGAGGTCCTCACGTCGACGGTTTCGCTGCGGACCGGTGGATTGTCGATCCTGCCGGCGATGGCGGCCGATGGTACGGCGAACGCCGTGATCGCCATCGACCGCCTTCGCGGCAAAGCGCAGTGGCAGGCCGATCTCTCCCGGCTCGAGCGGTGGGGCGCTCCGCCGCTGTTCGCTGCCGCATGGCCCATCGCCGGGCGGGCCTGGGGCTCGATCGAGGTCCTCGACACCCCCGCGGGCACGAACGTATGGGTCGAGGCGACCGGAGACTCGCTGTCGCTCGCGAGCGTGCCGGCGGCGTCCGCCCTCGGGATCGGCGGCGAAGCGGCGGCGAAGGAGATCTGGCGGGAACCCCGGGCGAAGCTCGTCGCGGAGGTGACCCACGCACCGCATCTCGACAGGGTCGTCGTGAACCGGCTCTCGCTGGATTCGACGACCGCGTCGTTCCAGTCGGCCGGCGCGGTCGATGCCATCTCGTCTCGGGCAGTCGTCGATCTAGCAGGCAGTTTCGCCTACGACTGGAACTCGCTCTCCCGACTCCTCACGCCGTGGACGGGCGGCAACGTGCTGCTCGCCGGCTCGGGATCGAGGGCCTTCGCGATTCGCGGACCGCTCCGCGACCCGTCACGGATCGCGGTCGAACCGCCGTCGGGCGAGCCTGCCCGCAGCATCGTCCTGCCCGACGACTGGCTCAAGGCCGCCCGCGGCGTCGATGCCGCCACCGACCCGGCTGCCTCGGGCAGGATCGCGATTCCCGCGTCGATGCCACAACGGACGCCGGAGGACCCGACCCGCTGGATGCGGGCGGTCTCGTTCGACACGAGCCTCGCCTGGCAGGCCGCGCAGGTCGGCGGCGTGCCGATCGACGGCGGCGAGATGCCGCTGAGGTTGCTCGACGGCCAGCTCGCCTTCGGACCGTTCGACATCGGCGCGGCGGGCGGCAGGCTCCGTGGAGGTCCGTGGCTGCGGCTCGTGCCCGGCCCCATGGAACTCGTCGTTCCCCCAGGCCGCATCGTCGACAGGGTCGACCTCTCGAACCAGTTCTGCGACCGGTGGCTCCGATGGGTCGCGCCTCTGATCGCCCAGTCGGCCGAGGCGAGCGGTCGCGTCAGCATCGACACCGCCGGGGCGCGGGTGCCGCTGGCCGATCCTCTCGCAGGCGAGTTTTCCGGACAGGTGCACTTCGACAGGCTCGAAGTGACGCCGGGCCCGCCGGCACAGGCCCTCGTCGCGCTCATCGGCCGGCTCCAGGGTCTGCTCGACCCGCGGTTCGCGATCGGCGACAAGGTCGTGCTCATGCGGGTGCGGCCCGATCCGGTCCGCGTCATGCTCTCGCAGCGGCGGATATGGCACGACGGTTTCGTGATGGACGCTGGGCAACTGGTCGTCAAGACCAACGGCAGCGTCGGCGCCGATGGAACGCTCGCCATGACCGCGGAAGTGGCTTTCCGGGGGGATATCGTCGGCCAGACTCCCGTCGTCGCGGCGCTCATGCGAACGCCCGTCGTGATCCCGCTGCGTGGCACGGTGAACCGGCCGCAGTTCGACGCGGCGGCGATCGACCAGATCGTCGCACGAATCGTGGAGAACACGGCTCAGGCCGTCATCGGCGACGGGCTCAACCGCGGCCTCGAGGCCCTCTTCGGCAACCCGCAGCCTCCGCTCCCCGCGAAGTAGCCCGCAGCCTGCGGTCCATGCCCGCCACGATCCGCGAGAGAGCGCGGCGGTAGGAATGGTGCTCGACCTCGAGTACGTGCCGCGGTGAATCGACGTACCGGACCGGCCCTCGCCGCCATCCCGCGGCACGGCGACGATGGAGGAAGGCGAGGGCGGGGCCGCCCCGCCGGCGGGCGACCGCCATCCTCGCGACGAGCCTCGCCTGCACGTCGGTGATGCCCCACTGGCCGCTGTCGGGCTGGATGAGGCCGACAACCGCGACGTCGTCCCGCACGGGATGGAGCATGTGCATGAACAGGTCGGGCACGCCGTCGGTGCCCGGGATCGCGCCGCCGAGTTGCTCCACGTCGATGAACGGCATCGTGGTGCGGTAGCCGGTCGCGAAGATCACGACGTCGAACTGCTCCCGGCTCCCGTCCGTGAAGATTGCCGCGTCGCCTTCGAACCGGGCGACGTCGGCGACCGGTCGGATCGCACCGGCGTCGATCCGCTCGTAGAGCGAATCGTTGATGACAGGGTGCGTCTCCCAGAGGCGGTGGTCGGGCCGCGGCAGGCCGTGGCGGTGAGGCAGGCCGATCGCGCGGTCGATCGCGCCGAGCGACATGGCGCGACGGAGCCAGAGCGGTGCCCCCATCCGCAAAAGCCGCTCGTTGCGGAGGTCGGAAGGCCTCCCCAGGAGGAACCGTGGCACGACGTGGTAGCCCCGTCGCGTCGAATGCCACGTTGCGACCGCATCGCGGGAGCACTCGACGGCGATGTCGCACCCGGAGTTGCCCCCGCCGATCACGAGCACCCGCTTTCCGGCGATCGCGACCGGATTGGTCGGTGACTTGTAGTCGCAGGCATGGAGCCGCACGCCCGTGAAGTGCTCCGCGATCCCGGGAAACCTCGGCTCGCGATTGTGTCCCGTGGCGATGACGACTCCCTCGTACCACGAGCCACCCCTGCCGGCGACGTCGACGACCCAGCCCGTCCGACCCTCGCCGGCCCGCTCGATCCGCACGACCTCGCTGTGGGTGCGGATGGAGGGGACAAGGCCGAAGTGCCTCGCGTAGTCGCGGAGATACTCGAGGCACTGCGAGTGGGTCGGATGGGCCGGCCATTCGCGGGGCATCCGGAAGTCGGCGTACTCCGTGAGCCGGGAGGAGCTGATGAGACGCGTCGATTCGAGCACAGCCGACGACGACGCCCCGAATCGCCAGTTGCCGCCGACATCGTCGTCCCGCTCGAGGCACTCGGCGTCGATTCCCAGGGCGAGCAGGTTCTTGAGCGCGGTCAGTCCCGAGGGACCGGCGCCGATGACGCACCACCTGCCGACGGACGGCTCGGACTTGTCGAGCTCGTTCATCGCGCGGAATCCCTCCACACCCGCCCGTGGCCCATCGCGCGGCCGATCGCGGCTGCCAGCCTCGAGAGGTCGTCGGGGGAATGGTGCCAGGAGAGACTCGCCCGCACGAGGCTTCGCCCCTGCGGCACGCTCGGAGGACGGATAGCTGGCACGAAGAATCCTTCCGCTGCGAGCAATTCCTGAACCGCGCAGGCATCTTCGGCCGACCCGGCGACCACGGGCACGATCTGCGCGGTCGCACCGCCGAGTTCGATGCCGGTGGCGACGAGCGAATCCCGGAAGGCCGACGACTTCTCGAGCAGTTCCCGCCTGCGGTCGGGCTCCTCGATGATGAGACCGATGGCCCGCTCCGCCGCCGCGGCCACGGCCGGAGGGTGCGCGGTGGAAAAAATCCAGGCTCGCGCCTTGTGCCGCAGCCACTCGACGAGCTTCGCATGGCCGCCGACGAACCCACCCGCGGCGCCGACCGCCTTCGAAAGCGTGCCCACGCGGACGTGCACCCCGTCCGCACAGCCCGTCGCCTCGACGAGGCCGCTGCCGCGATCCCCGAAGACGCCCGTGGCGTGCGCCTCGTCCACCATCACGATCGCCCCGTGCCGAGCCGCGACCTCGCAAAGGCCATCGAGCGGCGCGATCGTGCCATCCATCGAGAACAGCGTGTCGGTGACGACGAACCGGCGGCGGGCCCTCGTGGCCGACTGAAGCAGCCGATCGAGCGACGCAAGATCGCGATGCGGATAGATTCCTACCTCGGCCCGCGAGAGCCGGCAGCCGTCGATGATGCTCGCGTGGTTCCGCTCGTCGCTCGCGAGAAAATCGCCGGGGCCCGCGAGGGCCGCGATCGTGGCAGTGTTGGCCGCAAATCCGCTTGGAAAGACGAGGGCGGCCTCGACGGCGAGCAGGCCCGCGATCGCCCGCTCGAGCCGCTCGTGGGCGAGGCTGTGGCCGCTCACCAGCGGGCTCGCGCCGGCACCGAAGCCCTCGGCGCAGGCCCCCTTCGACGCGGCCTTCGTGAGTCGGACATCCCCCGCGTAGCCGAGGTAGTCGTTGCTACCGAAGTTGAGGAGCGTCCGCCCGTCGAGCTCGACCGTGGCCCCCTGGCGACCCGACCGAACCCGGCGGGGCCGCTCGAGCCCGGCCGCCCGCATCGCCTCCATGTCGGCATCGATCCAGGCAAGCTGCTCCGGAAGCGGCGACGCCGAAGCCGCGGACCGCTCGAACGGTGGAGGGACTCGGCAGGGCATGCGATCAGGCCGGGCAGCCGGCGAGCTTTCGGATGGCACGAAACTCCACCGCCGTGACCGGATGCACGGAGAGCCGGCTCCCTCGCCGCAAAAGCTCCATCCCGGCAAGGGCCTTCACGCCCCGCAGTTCCTCGAGCGGAATCTCCCGGGGGAAGATCTCGACGAGCTTCACGTCGACCATCGACCAAACCGGATTCTCCGGCGACGCCTTCGGATCGTGGTAGTCACTCTTCGGATTCCAAGCCGTCGGATCGGCATAGGCCTCACGAACCACCTCGACGACACCAGCCACTGCCGACGGCTCGGCATTCGAATGATAGAAGAGGCAGCGATCGCCGCTTTTCATGGCACGAAGAAAGTTGCGTGCCTGATAATTGCGCACTCCCTCCCAGTGCGTCGTCTTGCCCTTCGCCTTCGCGAGATCGTGGATCGAGAAGACGTCGGGCTCGCTCTTGATCAGCCAGTGGCTCATACGGGCATTGTAACCGCTTGCGCGTCAACGCTGCTGGGTTCGGGGCTGCCCGTGTGCCCCTCGCCGGACGCTCGCTGCGGGCTCGGGGCTGCCCGTATGCCGCTCGCCGGACGCTCGCTACGCACATCCTGTGCTTCGCTCGCTCGGAGGTGGCTGGCGCTTTCGCCCTCCGGGCTTCGCTGGCCACCTACGCCGTCTCGGGCACACGGGCAACCCCTCGCAGTCAACTCGTAGCGCCGGCACACGG
>JBIIOJ010000419.1:0-2506 GCA_044337015.1 Pirellulales bacterium | reverse complement strand
CTTCTCGCCGACGGCCACGTGGAGGACTTCCGCGTGCCGGTGACGATCGACCGTTCGGCCTGGGTCGCCGTGCGGATCCTGCCTTCGCTCCACACCAACCCCGTGTTCGTCCACGTCGCCGGCGCGGCCATCCGCGGCAGCCGACGCAGCGCCGCGTGGATGCTGCGGGCGGTGGATGTCTGCTTCGCCGCGAAGCAGGAACGGATCCGCCCCGCCGAGCGGGAGGCGGCCCGGGCCGCGTACGAGGAGGCGAAGGCCTTCTACGAGCGGATTCTTGCGGAGTCGCCGGCGAAGTAGGCGGCCCCGGTCGTCACGGAGTGGCCAGGAGAAACGCCTTGCTGTACGCCCGCTCCCGCACCGCCTGATGGCCCCGCTCGATCGCCTGCTTCCCCTTGTCGACGGCGGCGGGATCGCTTGCCGGGACGAAGAGCAGGTGCCCCCAGCGGTCGACGGTGGTGGGATCGTTGCCGAAGGGGATCGGCACCCACGACGCCATCTGCATGGCGGCATGATCGAGCTTGCCGGGCTGGTCCATGCGGGTGAAGTTCACGCCCCACACGTCGCCCGCCGCGGGGGCCGACACGCCCAGCCCCTTCCACGGAATCTGCAGCCGGCCCGTCCAGCCGTCGGCCGTCTTGGCCACCTCGGTCTTGAGTCCCGCGACGTTGAAGGCGGCGTCACCGTTGCGGATATCGTGCCAGGCGCCGCTGGCGGAGAGCTGGATCATGACCGCTTTGTTGCCCACGTCGTGCGCGTGGCCCGGGTCGAGCCAGACATACACGCTGTCGTCACGCCACAGCTTGATGTTGTCGACGCCCTGCTCGACGCCGACGAGATCCTTGTCGACGCAGCTGAACTTCACGTCGAGCGCGTCGTCGTTCCAGTCGACGGCGACCGTGGTGGGCTGCCGCGGAGGAGCGACCGCCGGCGGCACGACGAACGCATCCGCCTTCGCGGCCGTGCCACGCGTCGCGACGAGGACGTGCCCGTCGTTGGGCGCCATCGCCTGTTCGTAGTCGGGGAAGACGGGGTACTGCGGCCCCTTCGGCCAGTTGATCTGCCGCAGTTGCCGATCCCCGTCGGGCCACCACTTCCGCTCGATGTCGCAGGCTTCGGGGGCGGTGGTGCGGGATTGACCGCCCCGCTGCTTGACCAGGCAGACCTTCCCCTCGAAGGGCTTCCCGCCGACGTCGGCCTTCACGGGCTCGGGGTTGAGATAGATCGTGTCGGTGCCCGCCGCGGTCGTCACCGTCACGCCCGCGCCGTTGGCGAGCGCCGCGACCACCGGCGGCTTCTCCGTCCGCAGCCGCGGATAGAGCACGGCGGTGAGCGTGCCTGCCTTCTCAATCGGTACACTAATGTGGTCGGCGAGGATCTGCGGCTTCACCCCTGCGGGCCGGAGGAAGACGATGTCCATGTCGACGTCCTCCTTGCCCGTCACGGTGACCCCGGTCGGCGTCGGCGTGACCTTCGCCGCCCGGAGGAAGAGCCGCCAGAACGTGGGCACCGACTTCGCGTCGAGCGTGTCGGCGATGACGAAGTAGTTGGGGGCCAGCGGGTCGGCGTCCTTCACGAACGCGATCTGCCGCCGCCAGCCCATCCGCACGCCGTTGACATAATCGAGGTCGGCCGCGGTGCTGAACTCCTGCAGCTCCATCACCCGCTCCTCGTTGAAGGTGGCGGGCTTGTCCACCATGCTGTGACCCTCGCGCGACTTTGGATTCCGCTGTTTCTGGTAGTCGTCCTCGTCGCACAGCTCGCTCCCCTTGCCCCAGAGCGTGATGCTGCCGGAGTCGTTGAAGTAGTGGGAGTGGAACCGGCCCGCGATCATGTAGAGCGTGGTCTCGCGGTCGGAGCCGATCGCGCTACGCAGTTGCACGCCGGTCTCCTGGTAGCAGCGGCTGCCCCAGGCGGGCTGCTTCGGCGCGACGCCGCTGTCGCGGAAGAAGCTTCGGTAGCCCATGAACGCCGGGTAGTAGCTGAGGATGCCCGGCTCGGCGAACTCGCCGTGCTCGCGGTGCATCCACGCCATCTCCGCGGCGAACGCCGGATCCTTCTCCTCCCACAGGCAGGCCATGACGCCGAACTCGCCGGTCCGCTCGTTGGCGTAGGTGTGGCCGACGGTCGGCAGGCGACGGAAGCCGCCGGCCGCGGCCGATCGCGGCGTGGAGATGTTGCCGAACCACTCGATGGCCTTCCGCATCCGCGGGTCGAAGAGGCTGCCCGAGTCGGGAGCGCCGGCGTTCCTCGCGATCGTGAACGCGCCGAGCCACTGGTCGAAGACCACCATCGAATAGTGCGGGGTCTCCGCCATGCCCCCCTGGGGATCGACCCAGTCGCCCAGTTCCTGCCGCAGCTCGGCGAGGGCCCCGTCGAGCCAGCCCTTGGCCTTCGGGTGCGACGGGATGAGCGCCGCCAGCCCCAGGCGATAGAGCGCGGCCGAGGTGAACATGTTGGGGCAGAGGCTGCCGTGCGGGCACTCGGGGCTGTAGTACATCGGATCGTT
>JBIIOJ010000418.1:0-2513 GCA_044337015.1 Pirellulales bacterium | reverse complement strand
GACTAGGATTCGAACCTAGACAAAGGGAACCAAAATCCCTTGTGCTACCGTTACACCATCGGGCAGGAATCCACCCTCATGGTAAACGATTTTGGGCCGCCGGCGGATCGACCGTGGGGGACGCGGGCACACTCAGTGCCTGGCATAGCCCTTCGCCGGGCGTTTCGTGTGGGCGTGGCCCTTCCAATGGCCCCGCCGGTTGTGGTCGTTGTCGTGGAGGATCAGCAGGTCTTCGATCTCGTACCCGCCGGGATCGATGCCGTGAGCTGAACGCAGGTGATTCTGAATCTCCTCCATGCTGGGGTCCCAGTCGCCGTCCACGTTCCACCGAGGCCCGGCGATTCGGGCAACGGCTTTTGCGGCCTCTTGGGCCGCCAGGGCGAATGAAGTCAGGATGGACGACTTCAGCGCGGCGAGAAAACAGATGCAGGCGGTTCTTCGATTCATGATGCTGCCCGGGGGTTTGATCCGCCTATGGGAAAGTTAGCACGCAAATCAGGTTCGGGCCCGACTCGAGGCCATCCTGTCACAGCGGCGGTTCAGGCCGCCCACCGGCAAGCCGCCCGGGCCGGAACGCCACACTGGCCGCGGCAAGTCCTAAAACGAGCATGGCGGCAGTCGACGGCTCCGGCACGGCGACGATGTTTACGAAACGGCTCGCGGGCAGGTACTCCCCGGCGAAGTTCCCGCCGCCGACGGTCCCGTCATAGTCGATCAGCCACGGTCGTCCGCCGACCGTGAAGATGCCCCCGTCGGCGACCGCCACGCCGGCGATCCTGAACAGTCCGCCATTCCACGTGCCGGCATAGTTGACGAGCGAGAGAATGCTTCCCTGAGGGAACGCGGGCGAACCCGCCGAAAGGTCCGTGATGGAGAGACCGACCGTTCCGGACAGCGAAAAGTCGCCCGCGACCCGCAGAAGGTCCGCCGCCACCCCGACGGTCGAATCGATCTCCATCGCAAGGGTCGAGCCGTCGAGCAGCGAGACGGCCCCGGCGGAGAGGCTTTCGATGCTCTCGCCCGGCGACAGCGTGCCGCCCGCGCCGATCGCAACTCCTCCGCCGATCGCGCCCGAGCCGCCGAGCAGGCCGCCCGAACCGACGGAGACGGCCGTGCTGCCGAGAGCCCCGGCGACCAACAATCGTCCATCCCCGATGACCGTCGGCCCCGAGTAGTTGCTCGTGCCGGAGAGTGCGAGCGTGCCTCCGCCGATGAGCGACAGGGATCCGGTTCCACCGATGGCGTTCGAGACGGTTCCGGAACCGCTCCTGTTGAAGACGAGCGACCCGTTATTCACGAGGTCGGTGGCGAGCCCGCCCGCCGAACTGCCCGTGCCGATCTGGAGCGTGCCGCCTGGCTCGAGCGAGATCGTGCCGGAGGCCCCCTTCGAGAGCGTGCCTCCCACGACCACGACGCCCCCGGAGCCGCCGCTGCCGGAGATCGTGAGGCTGCCAACGCCGGCCACGCCGACGGTGAGCGACGCGGCGTTGGAAAAAGTACCCCCCGTGACGGTCACCGAACCGCCCCCGCCGGCCGTCGCGCCGATCGTGCTGCTCGTGAGAGTCGTGACCATGCCTCCTGTGATGCTGATCGTGCCGGTACCGGAGCGACCCACGAGCAGTGAAGCGTTATTGGCCCACGTACCGCCCCTGATGATCGCAATCCCCGCACCACCCGCGTTGCCGAGGCTTCCGACACCCAAGTTGCTGACCCGACCGCTGTTGATTTCGAGCGTGCCGGTGCCGACGCCACCCGTGTAGCCGCCGATGTAGAGCGGGCCGCCGTTGGTCCACGCGCCGCCGCTCACCGTCACCGTCCCGGTACCGCCAGTGTTGCCGATGACTCCCGTCGTGTTCGTCACCTCACCGCCCGTCACTAAAAGCGAGCCGGGTCCGGAGAACCCGACGTGAAGCAGGCGAGAGTTGCTCCACGTGCCGCTCCCCACCGTGGCCGCACCGAGGCCGCCGGCGGCAAGCCCGAGAAAGCCGTTTCCATTTACAACCCGCCCCCCCATGACCGAGAGCGATCCCATTCCGGAATGACCCACGACGAATGCGTTCGTGCCGCTACTGCCGATCATCAACTGGCCGGCTGAAGCCGAGATCGCCAGGTCGAATCGGGCCGTTCCAGAGGTCAGGCCCGTGAGGGTGAACGTCCCGGTATTCGTCAAAGCGACGGCACCGCTGCCGGTGATCGTACCGCTCATCGTAAGCGCAGTCGTCTGGTTGAACCTGAGCGTGCCGTTGGCCACCACGTTGCCGGTGATCGTCGCCCCGTCGTCGATCACCGCCGTGTCCCCTGCGGCGATGGTGCCGCCGCTCCAGGCAGACGTGTAGGTCGTCGTCGCCGCCGGGGCCGGGGCCGGCAGGAGCCATGGCCACGCAATCGCAGTGGCCGTCACCAGAGGAACTCCAATCCATCGGTGTACTGAAGACATTCGAATCGCTGGCAGATGTCGCGTCATGCGAGGCGGTTCCTTCGAGGAGATGCCGCACCGCCACCACGGCCAAACC
>JBIIOJ010000417.1:0-2514 GCA_044337015.1 Pirellulales bacterium | reverse complement strand
GCTTCGTCCGGCACGTCGGGTCGCCGAGTTCCTCGACGGGCAGGTCCTTCGCTTGTTGCAGTCCGATCTCGATGCGGTCATCGAGCGTGGGGTGGGCCGGTGTCTCGGCCGTGGGGGTGGCGTCCATCCGCGCCATCATAATGCCGGGAAGACGGTCTAAGCGACCGCCGGCAGGGGTCATGCACTGCCGGCCATGGAGTCGGCCCACATTGCCACATGCGGGGGCAGAAAAGAACTGCGTCCGCTTTTATGCCCCTGCCAACGCCTTCTGCGAAGCCCCATCACGCGAAGCGGTCCTGCACCACCACCTCGGACAGGTCGAGTTGGCCGCCCTTCGGCATGGCGGGTTTCACGGCCTTGCCGACGGCGATCATGAATCCGATCACGTGGTCGCTTGGCAGGTTGATGATCTCGGCCACCTTCACCGGATCGAAGCCGATCATCGGGCAGGAGTCGTAGCCCATGGCCTTGGCCGCGAGCATGATCGTCTGCCCCGCGATGCCACACGACCGCATCGCCTCGTCCCGCTGCAGTTGTTCCTTCCCTTCGTAAAACGGACCCATCCAGCCCGTCACCAACTGCTGGATCTCGGGCGCGGCGTTTCGCCAGTACCGCTCGGGCGACTTCTTCCAGGCCTTGAGGTCGGCGGTGAGCACGATGAGCAGCGAAGCGTCGGTCACCTGCGCCTGATCGACGGCGGCGGCCCGAATCTGCTTCCGCAGGTCCGGGTCGCGAACGATCACAAACCGCCAGTTCTGCATGTTGAACGACGTGGGCGACTGGATCGCGGCCTCGAGGAGTTTTGTTTCTTCGGCAGCGGTGAACCGATGGGTCGGGCCAAAGGCCTTTACCGACCGCCGCTGGTTGATGGCGTCGAACGCGTCCATGTAGATTGCATTCCTTGCGTGAGGGAGCCGAATCCGATGCCGTTGTACGACTGACACTGACGTTCCATGACCGATGTTCCTTGGATCGACTGGTATCAGAGCCTCGCCAAGCCGTCGTGGACTCCCGCGCCGCGGACGATCGGCCTCATCTGGCAGATCCTCTATCCCGTCATCATCGCGACCTTTGGCTTCGTGTTCGTCCAGGCCGGGCGTGGACGGCTACCGCTGCTCGTCGCCCTGCCGTTCGCCATCAACCTTGTGGCGAACCTCATCTTCACGCCGATCCAGTTCGGCATGCGGAATCTGCCGCTGGCGGCCGTGGATATTCTCGTCGTCTGGGGCACGATCGTCTGGATGATGCTGGCCGTTTGGCCGCACTATCGCTGGGTGGCCGCGGCCCAGGTGCCCTATTTCGTCTGGGTCTCGATCGCCACGGTGCTGCAGCTCTCGATCACGTGGATGAATCGGGCGTAGCGATGGTGACCGGGCTGGGCGAGGACTCTCGCTCGACTTCGTATCCCTTACCCTCGCCATGCACCAGCACGACCGTCCCGATGTCGCCGGCTGCGAGGCCATGGTCGGGGAGATCGCACGTCAGCACGACTTCGTCGAGTTCATCAATCAAGTGAGTTTGAGCTCCGAACGCTAACGGCCAGGGACTCATCGCCCAGCTGAACGCAGGGCGGGAGGAGGTGTTTCCGGAGTCGTGGAGAATGAAGACATGAACACCGACACTCAGGCCATCAGCCCGCCGCCGCTGCGAGCGCCCCGTACACGCGGCGCATTTCGCCCTTCGTGAACCGCGGTGCCAGGAGCCGCATGACGGCGGCCTTGTCGGCAGGGAATGAGAGGCCCTGGGCGCGGATCGCTCGGTAGGCGTCGAGCACCCGCTCGCGAAAGGCGAGTTCCGCACGGACCGCCGCGATGCAGGCCTCGACATGCGGCCGGAAGGCATCCACGTCTTCCGGCTCATACTCCTCGAGCAACAGCGGCCGCACCGTCTCGAAGGAGAGCACGTCCACCGTCTCGAGAGCATTCCAGCAGGTGGCAAGCACGGCCTGCTTGTTGATGCCGGTCGCCCAGTGAATCTCCTCGATGCTCTCGGGCTTGCACTTCCAGAGGCTGACCCGGCCCGAGGGCTCGGTAACGCACCAGACGGCTCCCTCCGTCCCGGAAAGCTGCTCATCCGAAAGCCGCACGTTGCGGGCCTCCAATTCCAAGCGCAGTTTCTGGAAGCAGCCCACGGGATCCTCTCCGGCCAAGAGTTCTGCCATGAGCGGCGCCGCCGGCACGTCGCCCACCTCGAGCTCAAAAGGGGCGATCAATCGGGCGGTCGCCGGCTCGACGCCAAAGAGCACGGCCATAGCCAGCGGCTCGTCGTAGGCGATGAGGTGCGGGTTGCGGCCGCCATACAGCTCGAAGGAGATGCTGCAATCGTTCCGGGCGGGAAGGGCTGCGGCTTCCGGATGTCGTGCGAGCAGCTCCCGCCACATGTCGAGAAACCCGCCGAAGGTGCCGTTGCGGAGCACCGGGTGCAGCCGCAGCTTGAACGTCGTCCTCACGACCCCTGCGGCGTCGCGGTAGCGATAGGCGAGCACGTTCGTGCCGTCGAGTTTCTCGTAGACGT
>JBIIOJ010000123.1:0-8766 GCA_044337015.1 Pirellulales bacterium | reverse complement strand
ACTTCGCTCCGCAATCCTTGCTTCGCTTGTCTGCATACGCCGTCTCGGGCACACGGGCAGCCCCGAACCGGTCAAACGTCGTGCTCAATGGGTCAAACAGGCACTCTGATGCTGAACGCCGTGGGAGCGGACGTTGAGGAGCATCAGGCGTATCCTCGCCGTAGCGACGATGCGTCCGCTCCCGCGGCGGCAATGCGGCCTCCCTCAAATGCCCCAGAGATCCTCGCTGCTGCTGCGGAGCCGGACGTCGAACCGCAGAGTAACCCTCACGGCCGCAGCACGATCCTACGCAGGTCCATCACGGCCACGCCCGGTTTCGTGCGGGGCTTCACGGTGAGCGTGTGGCGGCCCGCCGCGAGGTTCACTTCGCCGATCACGCGGAGGATCTGCTGCTGGAAGTGGCCCGTGTCCTGGACCGTGAACGTGAGCGTCTCGCTGCCGTTCTCTCCGCGGACCTCGACGGCGACTTCGGCGCCGCCGCTGCCCGAGCCGCAGCCCTGCTGAATTTCGACCTCGTAGTGTCCCGGCTTCGGCACGTCGAACTCCCATTCGGCCCAGTCGTTTTGGTTGGTCCAGTAGCCGAGCACGTTCTTGTGCGGCTCGGGCTCGTACCGCAGTTTCTCGCCGTGCACGCGGGCGTCCTTCGCGTGCAGCCGGATGTCGCCCGTCGCGGGCGTGACCGACGGCGTGCGTCCCTTCAGCGCCATGTTGACCGCCTCCCTCCACTCCCGCCACTCCGGCTCGGTCGCTTGCGACGTCGCCGCGGGCACGAGCCGTGACGGATCCTGCTCCATGTACAGCCGTCGGTGCAGGGCGGCGTCGAAGTCGGGGTTGGGCCTCGGCATCCGGGCACCCACGCTTGCCCGCCACGCCTTCAGTTCGGCGAGCATCGATTCCGCGCGGCCTGGGTCCGCGGCGGCGATGTTTCTCGTTTCACCAATGTCGGCCGCGAGGTCGTAGAGTTCGAGCGATCCGTCCTCGAACTGCTCGACGAGCTTCCACGGCCCATCGCGGATTGCGCCGGCGGGCCGGCCCCCCTGGTTCGTGTAGTTCGGGAAGTGCCAGAACAGTCGCCGCGGCGGCAGTTCATCGCCACGGAAAAGCCCCAAGAGGCTGACGCCGTCGAGCGGCCCGACCGTTTTCTTCGGATCGATGCCGGCCGCTTCGAGGAGTGTGGGCACGAGGTCGGTGAGCACGACCGGCGTGTCGCTCACCCGGCCGGCCGGAATTACTTTCGGCCATCGCACGATCAGCGGCACCCTGAGCCCGCCCTCGTAGAGGTAGCCCTTGCCCGCGCGGAAGGGGGCGTTGCGGGTCGACGGCGTTCCCGGGGATTCCAGCACGTGCAGGCCACCGTTGTCGCTCGTGAAGACGACGATCGTGCGATCGGTGAGGCCGAGGGACTCGATCTTCGAGAGCAGCCGCCCGATGGCCCGGTCGAGCGTTTCGATCATCGCGGCGTAGGTTGGGTTGAAGGCCTCGCGGTTTTTCTCCACGAGGTCCGGCGAGGCCGCCAGCGGAATGTGCGGGTTGTTGTGCGGCACGTAGCAGAAGAAAGGCCGGTCGCGGTTGGCCTCGATGAACTTCTCCGCCGCGGCCGTGATCGCAAACTCCCCCTTGCCCCCTTCTTCGCCCGAGGGGGGCGTGTTCATGGGCAGCGACTCGACGACGTCGAACCCCTGTCGCTCGGGCGAGTGCTCGGGCCCGCCCAAGTGCCACTTGCCGAAGAGACCGGTGGCGTACCCCGCCTGCTTCAGAAGTTCGGCGAGCGTCACCTCCTCGAGCGGAAGAAAGCCCTCGATCCGCGGCTGCAGGAGCTTTTGCGACGGGGTGTCGGCGCGGCCGCGCAGGTAGTTCGTGAGGTTCAGCCGCGCGGGGCACTTCCCCGTCATGACGGCTGCGCGGGAGGGGGAACAGATCGGCTGCGCCGCGTAGGCCGACGTGCACCGCATGCCTTCGCTCGCGAGTTGGTCGAGGTGCGGCGTGCGATGCTCGCGGCGACCGTAGCAGCCGAGGTCGTTCACCCCCAGGTCGTCGGCGAACACGAAGACGATGTTGGGCGGCGGATCGTCGGCCGCGGCCGGTGCACTCCGCAACGTGGCCACGAGCAGAGCCAGCGGGGCGATCACCGCGACGAGGGCCGTTCGCAGGGAGTTTCCGCCGGTCCGCGGTTCGTCTCGTCCCATCGCCCACCTCGCGGTTTGGAGTGCTCGGCCGAGCCGCTACGCGTGCGGCCGCTGGATCGGAAACAGGATCACTTCGCGGATCGAGGGAGCGCCGGTGAGGAGCATCACAAGCCGGTCGATGCCGATGCCGAGGCCGCCGGCCGGAGGCATGCCGTGGCGGAGCGCCTTGATAAAGTCGTGATCCATCCGGGCCATCGACTCCTCGTCCGCAAGGCCCGCGAGCTGGGTGCGAAAGAGCTCCTCCTGGAGGTCGGGGTCGTTGAGCTCGGTGTAGGCGTTGGCCAGTTCCATCCCGGCGACGTAGAGTTCGAAGCGTTCCGCGATCTCCGGGTGGCCTGCCTTCCGCTTCGTGAGCGGGCAGACAGCGGCGGGATAGTCGAGCACGAAGATCGGGCCGTCGAGCGTCTCCTCGACCCTGGCCTCGAAGAGGTCGCTTTTCACGACGTCGGCATGGCGGCCCTTCGTCTCGATGCCCGCGGCGTCGGCGGCGGCCTTCACGCTCGCCGGGTCGGCCGGGTCGCAGCCGACGACTTCTGCCAAGAGCTCGTCGTAGGTCGCGCGGCGGAAGGGAGGGGTGAGCGAGATCGTGCGTCCCATCCACTCGAAGCGGTCGGGTGTTCCGGCCGCCTTCGCCGCATCGACGACGATCGCCTCGGCCAGGTCCATCATCGTGCCGTAATCGCCATAGGCCTCGTAGGCCTCGAGCATCGTGAACTCGGGGTTGTGCCGCGGGCTCACGCCCTCGTTGCGGTAGACACGGCCGAGTTCGAACACCCGTTCCATCCCGCCGACCAGGAGCCGCTTGAGATGCAGTTCCAGCGCGATCCGAAGCACGATCGGCATGTCGAGGGCGTTGTGGTGGGTCTTGAACGGGCGGGCCGCGGCGCCGCCGGCGATCGTGTGGAGCGTGGGTCCCTCCACCTCGAGGTAGCGGCGGTTGGTGAGCGTGCGGCGGATCGACTCGACAACACGGCTGCGGGCGACGAACCGCTCAAGCACGCCCTCGCCGTGGACGAGGTCGAGGTACCGCATCCGCTGCCTGAGGTCGGGATCGACGAGGCCGTGGAACTTGTCGGGCGGCGTCTCGATTGACTTCGTGAGGAACTCGAGTCCCGATGCGAAGACGGTCATCTCGCCGGTCTTCGAGTATCCGAGCCGGCCGTCCACGCCGATCAGGTCGCCCAGGTCGAGGCAGCCGACGACGTTCCAGGCGTCGGGTCCGACCTGCTTCTTGCCGAGCATGATCTGGATGCGGCCGGTGCGGTCGGCGAGCGTGATGAAGACGAGGCTGCCGGCGCTTCGCAGAAGCAGGATCCTGCCGGCGACCCGCACGTTCGGCCCGTTCTCGTCGGCCTTGTCGAGCCGTTCTCCCCGGTCGCGGACCTCGGCGATCGGCATGGCGCCGTCGTAGCGGTGCCCCCAAGGGTCGACGCCGAGTGCCCGCAGCCGGTCGAGTTTGTCGCGGCGGGCCGCCTCGAGCGAACCACCGGGAGTCTTATCGGCGGCAGAGGGGCTGGGTTCTGAGGGAGTCGTCATGCGGTGTGCGGTAGCGGAGAGGAAGGGTTGAGAAACGAAGAACGGGAATTGTCGCTTTTCCGACGGGAAGGCTACAACCCGGTTCGACGCGGACCAAGCGGCCGCGACCTCGAGGCCCGGGCACGGCCCGGCACGCGATGCATACGCCCCGACCCTCCCTCTTCAGCGTCGAACTGCGAACCACGCGGTGGGCGGAGATGGTCGAGTGGTACCGCGGCGTGCTGGGACTGCGGGTGCTCCTGCGGGTGATCGACGACGAGTATGCCCTCATCGAGGCGGGCGATACGAGGCTCGCGATCCTCGGCCGCCCGTCGCCGGGAGAAGCGAGCCCGCGGTGGAGCCTTGGATTCGAGGTGGGTGATCTCGATGCTTTGCGGGCGAGGCTGGCCGCTTCGGGCGCCGCGATCGACGCGCCAGGCAAGCACTCCGAGGGCTTTCGCGAGATCGTCGTGGCCGATCCCGACGGCAACCGGCTGCGGCTCTTTGACTGGCAGAATTGACGTCGAACCTCCCGAGGTCGTAAGACATCGCGTCCTGAGGAAACACGCGTGGATGAATATGTCGAACCGCTGGGAATGCGGGTGTTGATCCGCAAGGACGAGAGCCGTCACAAGACGCGGGGCGGCATCGTGCTGCCGGACCAGGCGGAGATTCCGACCATCACCGGCCGGGTCGTCGAGGTGAGCCTGCAGGTCGAGCGGGACGCCGACTTCCCGATCGCGAAGTACGACAAGGTGCTCTTCCACCCGAAGAACTCGATCCCGGTCGATTTCGAGCAGGACAACCTTCTCTACGTCGTGCCGATCGAGGACGTTGTCGCCGTGTTCCGCCGCCACGACGACGCCCGGCCGCAGCGCCGCGGAAAGTCGAGCCACGACGAAGACCGGCCGGCGGGCGGCGGCGACGGCTGATGCCGAAATTTGCCCGACCGGCCCGCGGATTAAACAATCACGATCAGAGATTTCGTCCCTGGTTCCTGATCCCGAGGAGAACTTTTCCATGGTCGCCACGATTTCGCCCTCGCAACTCGCCGAACTCCGCCGGAAGGGTGAGCGGCTCACGCTCATCGACGTCCGCACGCCGGCCGAGTTCGGGGAAGTGCATGTCGATTTCGCCCACAACATCCCGCTCGACCGTCTCGATCCAGGGGAAATGTCGAAGCTCGCGGGCAACGGCCCCCTCTACTTCGTCTGCAAGTCGGGCGGTCGCAGCCAGAAGGCCTGCGAGAAGCTGCTGGCCGCTGGGCTCAAGGACGTGGTGAGCGTCGATGGGGGAACGGCCGCCTGCGAGGCGGCAGGAGTGCCGGTGGTCCGCGGACGCAAGGCGATGTCGCTCGAGCGGCAGGTCCGGATCGCCGCAGGGGCGCTCGTGGCCGCGGGGGCGGCGCTTGCCGCCTTCGGCCCGGACCTCATGTGGCAGCGGATCGGTGCGGGGCTCGCGGGTTTCATCGGCTGCGGCCTCGTGTTCGCCGGCATCACCGACACCTGCGGCATGGCGATGCTGCTCGCCCGCATGCCGTGGAATCAGCGGCGGGACGCATCCGGCAGTTGCAGCCGCTGATCCCGCAGCCAGCCCGCTCCCCGGAGAACGTGCCGTGAGGATCCAGCAGTATTACCTCGCCTGCCTGTCGCACGCGTCGTACATGATCACCGACGAGAAGACGAAGACGGCGGTCGTCGTCGATCCGCAGCGGGACGTCGACCAGTACCTGGCCGATGCCGAGGCGGGTGGCTCCACGATCAGGCACGTCTTCCTGACTCACTTCCACGCCGACTTCATCGCCGGCCACATCGAGCTTCGGGACAGGGCGGGGGCGACGATCCATCTCGGCAGGCGTGCCGAGGCGGAGTTCGAATGCGTTCCGATGAAGGACGGCGACGTCGTCGAGTTCGGTGACGTGCGGCTGAAGATCCTGGAGACACCGGGGCACACCCCCGAGGGCATCTCGATCCTCGTCTACGACCTGGCGAAGAGCCGCACCGATCCCGTGGCCGTGCTCACCGGCGACACGCTCTTCATCGGCGACGTGGGGCGGCCCGATCTGCTCGCGAGCGTCGGCGTGACGGCCGATGAGCTGGCCGACATGCTCTACGACAGCATCACGAACAAGCTCGTGAAGCTGCCGGACGCCACGCTCGTCTACCCGGCGCACGGCGCCGGCAGCATGTGCGGCAAGAGCCTCTCCAAGGAGACCGTCTCCACGATCGGCGAGCAGAAGAGGTTCAACTACGCTCTGCAGCCGATGAGCCGGGAGTCTTTCAAGAAGATCGTCACGGCCGACCAGCCGGAGGCCCCCGATTACTTCGTCCACGACGCCATCCTGAACCGCAAGGAGCGTGCCTCGCTCGACGAGGCGATGAGGGAGACGCTCAGGCCGCTGTCGCTCGAGGAGGTGCAGTCGCTCGAGAAGCGGGGTGTCCAGCTCCTCGACGTCCGCGACGGGATCGATTTCGAGGGAGGGCATCTCCGCGGCTCGCTCAACATCGCCCTCGGCGGCAAGTACGCCACGTGGGCCGGTTCGATGCTCGCCCGCGACAGGCCGATCGTGGTCATCGCCGAGGAGGGGGGCGAGCAGGAGGCCGTGATGCGGCTCGGTCGGATCGGCCTCGACAACGTGGCCGGCTACCTGACCGGCGGCATGCACGCCCTGGCGGCCCGCGACGATCTCGTCGAACGCACGCCGCGAATCACCGCGACGGCGCTTGCCGAATGGCGGGCGGGCCGCCGAACCGATGCTGGGCCGGCACCGACCGTCGTGGACGTGCGGAGCGAGGCCGAGCATGCGGGCGGCCACATCGAGGGTGCGATGAACATCCCGCTCGCCCATCTGGAAGCGCGGGTCGGGGAACTGCCCGCCGGCAGGCCGGTCGCCGTGCATTGCGAGGGTGGGTATCGCTCGGCGATCGCGGCGAGCGTGCTTCAGAAACACGGTCGCAAGGACGTGTTCGACCTCGTCGGCGGCTATAAGGCGTGGTCCGCGGCGGCGAGTCACTGAACGTCGGTGCGGAGCTCTTCGGCAGCGCATCCGCTCACGCGCTTTTGGATCGACGCAGGGCACGACGAGCCGCCAGTGCGGCGGCGGCTGCCGCCACGAGCGCGCAGCCGCCCGGCTCGGGCACCGAGACGGTGAGCGTCGAATCCGGGCTCGTGCCGAGGCCGAATACGACCTTGTCGACGATGTTCGCCTCGGTGTAGCCGGTCAGCCCCGTGAACGTGAAGGTGGCGGTGTTCTTCACGAGGTACTTGTTTTTGAGCACTCCATTCGGGTCGATGTCGCCCCCGCGGTAGATCGCGAAGTTGATCATGGTGTTGCCTTGGCCGACGATCTGTGGCGTGAACCCGTTGGGGCTGAGAGCGCTGTTGCCGACCGTGCCGATGCCGAATCCCAGTTGCGGCGATGAAGAGGCATTCATTGTTCGGAACTGCCATGAGTTGTCTCCGTTGTTCACCGCGCGGATGTTGCTCATACTGCCACTGACCTGTGTGTAGGTCTGCGGCGTGTAGTAGTAGGGCAGATCCGTGGTGCCGCTCCGCACGAGAAATAGAGATCCGCTGGCGCTCGTGTAGTTGAGCGTCGGGCGATTCGTCCCGCTGAGAATGTCGAAGTAGACGCTCGTCAGCACATCTGCGGCATCGGTGGAATTGACCGGAGACGTGTTGTCGAGTTGGACCGTCAGCGTGCTGCCCGATATGGCCAGCGTCGCGGCGAACGACACGGGATTGCCAGCGGCGGACGTGCCGGAAACTGGAAATACGATGCCGCCCAGGGCGCGGTCAGTGAGAGACGCGATTGCGATAAACAAGGTCGTGGCCAGGGCCGCACGACGACACCAGGCCGCTGTGGTATTCGTGAGAATGGGATACACGGGAGCAGACTCCTCGAGGCATGGCCAAGGAATGACGGCGACCGTGCCACGGAATGGCACCGGCTCGTTTGCCGGTGCGGCGTCGGTTCGGGGCGTTCATCGGTTGCCCGAGGAGCGCCCGCGTCGACCTACGCTTCGTCGGGGCTTCGGAAAGAGCCGAAGTCCCCGGCAACTCGTCCGCCGAGATGGATGGCAGAGCTTTGCGCCGCCGCGAAGCCGTCGCGATCGCCCTGCCGGATGAATCTTCCGTCGCGGGTCGGCCGTGTCGGCAAGGATGGCCGCCGATGCCCTCGAAACGAGGGCTTTTCGACGCGGATTCCCTATGGACACCCCGCCTACCTCAGCCCCGCTGCCGCCTGCCGGTACAGGTTGAAATCCGCGATTTACAGAAGCGGTGTTGCTTTATCAGCCGCCGCCACCAGCTCGAGATGATCCGGGCCATCGACGCGTCGGACCTTCGGCCGGTTGTCGATTCCATCCATCCGCTTGACGGACTCGCCGACGCTTTCCGACATCAGGAAAGCCGCCGTCACTTCGGCAAAATCTGACTGGAGTTCTGACAAAACGTGTGACGGCATCGCTGGAGGGTCGCCGTCGATCATCGACGCCTGAATAAGGCGTAGACGTAGGGCCTCGGCGCCCCGGCGGGATTGATGAACGTGAACTCCTCAGCCTTCACAAGCACGAACTCGGGACCCAATCGCTTTCCCATTTCCTCAGCCGAGTAGCGGTGGACCTCGAGGCCTGCGCACTTCGGGGCTCCGTGCACGGCGAACTCCGCGAGAAGCACGTGGCCGTTGGGGGCCAGAACGCTCTGCAGGTTCCGGAAATATCCGGCGATGTCGTCTTCCGTCAGTAGGAAATGCAGCACGGCCCGATCGAGCCATATGTCACACGCGGGCACCCCGGGGGGCAAGGGCTTGGCGATATCGTGATGAAGCCAGAGTGGTGCCGGTTTCCGCTCCCCGACTTGCCGCTGCAATCTCCGCAGCGCCTCGTCGCTGATGTCGTTGAGGACGAGCCTCACACCGCGGTCCAGCAGTGCGTCCACCACCAGCTGACCCCTCCCCAGTTTCTGCACCAGCGCTCATGAGAGAGTTGGGGAACAGTCCGCGTGGTGTGTCGGAGGGAGGGGCGTAGCCCCGACCGGAGACACACCACGCGACGCCGCCGGGACC
>JBIIOJ010000416.1:0-2517 GCA_044337015.1 Pirellulales bacterium | reverse complement strand
GAAAGTCTTCTCGCTGCCGGCCGATCGCAACTGCCGCGAGGCCGACCTCTTCCTCGATATCGCCGACCTCGTCAAGCGGCTGAACGCCAATCGGCCGGCCGCAGAAGCGCTCGTGCCGGGAAGCATCTTTCATCTTGCATTCCATCCACAATTTGCAACCCACCGCTTCTGCTACCTCTGCTACACGGTCGGCTACCGCGACGAATCGCGGCCACCGTATCCCGAGAGCACGCGGGTGGTGCGACTGACCGTCATCGACGATGACGGCGTGCCGCGGGCCGATCCGGACAGCGAGGTGGAGGTGATCACCTGGCCGGCCGGCGGCCACAATGGCGGCTGCCTGGCCTTCGGCCCCGACGCAATGCTCTATGTGTCGACCGGCGACGGCGGCGATCACTTCCCCGAGGATCCGCACAAGACCGGGCAGGACGTGACCGACCTCCGGGCCGCGATCTTGCGGGTCGACGTCACCCATCCGAGCGAAGGCCGCGGCTACTCGATTCCCCGCGACAACCCGTTCGTGAACTTGCCCGGGGCCCGCGGCGAGATTTGGTCGTTCGGCCACCGCAATCCGTGGAAGATGAGTTTTGATCGGGCCACGGGCGAGCTCTGGGCCGGTGACGTCGGCCTCGAGGTGTGGGAACTGGTCTGCCGCGTGAAGGCCGGCGACAACTACGGCTGGAGCCTGCAGGAGGGCAGCAACCCGATCCATCCCGATTGGCCACGCGGACCGGCGCCAGTCGTAAAAGCCTGGCTTGAGATGCCGCACACAGCCGGCGCGTCGATCACAGGCGGCTACGTGTATCGCGGCACGAAGTTTCCGGAGCTCGTCGGCCGTTACGTGTTTGGCGACTGGGTGTCGCGTCGGGTGTGGAGCATCGGCACCGGCGCCGACGGCCCGGGGCCGCTCGTCGATCTCGTCGCTCCCACGATCCGTGTGGTCGCATTTGCCGAGGATCGCGACGGCGAGCTTTTCATCCTCGACTACGACGACGGCTCGATCCACGAACTGGTGCGAAACGACCTCGTGTCGAAGGCGGAGGCGTTTCCCCGGCGGCTGTCGGAAACCGGCCTCTTCGCCGACACGGCGGCCGAGCGGCCGATGCCGGGCGTGACGCCGTTCGAGATCGCTGCCGAAGCGTGGGCCGATCATGCGAGGTCCAAACGTTTCATCGGCCTGCCAGGCACCGGCAGCGTGAAACTCCATGGTGCCAAGGTGGCCGTGAAGGGTTCGATGTTCCGTACGCAGCTCGACTATCCGCCCGGTACCGTGCTCGCCAAGACCTTCTCCATGGAGATGACCGCGGGTGATCCCAAAACCGAACGGAAGCTCGAGACGCAGCTCTTGCACTTCGACGGTCGCCACTGGCACGGCTACTCCTACGCCTGGAACACGGCCGGCACCGACGCCGAACTCGTGCCGGCCGAGGGAAAGAGCCTGCCCCTTGCGATCACCGATCCCGAAGCCCCCGGCGGCAATCGGCTGCAAACCTGGCGGTTTCTCTCGCGGAGCGAGTGCCAGCGGTGCCACAACGAATGGGCCGGAACGACGCTCGCTTTCGACATCGCTCAACTCAATCGCGACGTGCCGGACACCGGGCCTCGCTCGACGGTCAACCAAGTCCGCCGGTTTCGCGACCGGGGAATCCTCCAGGATATGGTCATCGAGCCCGATGCGGAGACCGATCCGTTCGCCACCGTCATGCGGCCTGGACCGGAAGACGAACTCCCTCGGCTGGCCAACCCGCACGATCGCACCGCCTTGCTCGACGCCCGTGCGCGGGCCTCTCTGCACGTCAACTGCGGCGGCTGCCACAGGTTCGGTGGCGGCAGCGTGCCGCACGTGCACCTCAACGCCGAGATCGCCACGGCCGACCTCGAGGTACTCGGCATGCGGCCGGCGCGAGGAGACTTCGCAATCGCCGAGGCCCGCGTCGTGGCCCCTGGTGAACCTCACCGTTCCACGCTCTGGTATCGGATGGCGACGAGTGGCCCTGGGCGGATGCCGCACATAGGCACGGACCTCGTGGACGAAGCGGGGCTCGCGCTCGTCCGCGAGTGGATCGCGTCGCTGCCCGTGGACGCGGCGGAACGCCGGCTCGTCTCAAGGCTGGCGGCACTCGACGAGCCGACAGTGCTCGCGCAGGAAAGCCTCGACGCGGCCCGGGAGCGGTGGCAGATCGGCCGCTGGATCGCCGCCGAAGCGAAGCGGAAGCGGCCCAGCGATGCGGACCTCGCCGCGGCGGAGGAAAAGCGACTGCGCGACGCGGCCGCGCGGTCGGCGGCGCGTCTCGCCGAGCGGCAGCGACTGATCGACGAGATTCTCGGCACCACCGCGCGGGCGTCGGTGCTCGCCGACGCCGTGGCCGACGACACGCTGCCGGCTGCCACCCGCGGGTTCGTCCTCGATGCGGCTGCCGCGGCCGATCCAGTCGTCGTCGGTCTGTTCGAGCGGTTCCTGCCACCGGAGCGCCGGCTGCGTCGCCTGGGCACGACAATCGACAAGCACGCGCTCCT
>JBIIOJ010000415.1:0-2520 GCA_044337015.1 Pirellulales bacterium | reverse complement strand
ACGTTGAGGAGCATCTGGTGTAGCCTCACCGTAGCGACTAGGCGGCCGCGCCCCCGGCGGCAATGCGGCCGCCATCAACAACCCCTGGAGCGGTTTACCAAGGGGCGAACCAATCCGCTGTCGTGCAGATGCGTTCATTACCCGGCATCCGTGCGCGGGGCTACATCACTTCGGCGCGGTGTCGCAGGCCTGGTAGCCGCAGGTCTTGTGGGTGCCGTCGCAGAACGGGCGGTTCTTCGTCTCGCCGCAGCGGCAGAGTGCGACGGCCTTCTTGCCGACCGGGATCTGGAACTCGCCCCCCTCGTGGTCGGTCAGCCGCAGGGTCACGAGCGGCTCGCCGACGCCGCCCGGCTCCGTCGGCTCCGTCATCGGCAGCTCCACGACGAGCGGTCCATCGAGCCTGCAGCGGATCGTGACGACGGGCTTGCTCATGCGGTGGTCTCCGGAGGGTGCGGGGTGGTTGAGCGGTCGCGCTGCGGCGGCGACCGGAGGATCGCTCCCCAGAGTAGGGCGGCCGCCACGAGGAGCACAAGGGACACCAGCTGCGAGATCGAAAGCGGCGTGCCGAGGGCGGGCTGTTCGTCGACGCGGATCAGCTCGAGCAAAATCCGGGCCAGGGGATGGATCGTGAGCACGATCGCGAAGACCTCGCCGTCGCGTCGGGCAAGCGGTGTCCAGGCTGCCGCGAGCGCCGCGAGCAGCCCAGCGTCGATCGCCGCGTAGAGCTGCGCGGGATGCACCGGCAGGCTCCAGACCGCGGCGCCGTCTCCCGCGGCCGGAACGAGGCCGCGGGCCGCCTGGTCGAGCCATGGGGGGCTCTCCGGTGGAAACCGCACAGCCCACGGCAGGTCGCACGGCCCTCCGTAGCAGCATCCATTCAGGAAGCAGCCGATCCGTCCGAGCGCGAGCCCCACGAGCAGCCCTGGGGCCACGCAGTCGAGCAGCCTCAGGAAGTTCAGCGACCGCCTCCGCGCGAAAATCCATGCGGCGAGGCCCGCGGTCGGCAGGCTTCCGAAGACGACGAGTCCGCCGGCGGAAATGTTGGCGATCGCCCGCAGGGAATCGACGAGGCTCATGCCCTCCCGGAAGAACTGCTCCCGGTATTCGATCACGAAGAAGAGCCTCGCGCCGACGAGCCCCCAGAGGAAGACGACCGTCGCCAGCGACAGGATCGTGTCGGCGTCGAAGCCCGCCCGTCGGCCCCGCGCGACGGAGAGCCACGTGCCCGCCGCCGCTGCCGCGAGCAGCATCACGCCGTACCCACGCACCGGCACTCCCTGCCCGTCGTCGAGGGCGGGCAGCACCCACAGGATCATCCCGCCGACGACCGCCATCGGTGCGGCGAGCGATCGCGCCGCGTTTCGCCATCCGTCGCGCCGCGCGGTCCAGGCGATCGCGACCGCGGCGACCACCGCCCACACGACGATGAGCGCGCCCCAGCCGAACAGCGGCACGCTCTCACCCCCCACGATGAACCGCGACGGCAGGTGAAAGAGTGTCGATCGCATGCAGTGATTTCGGCCCGCATCATCGCGGGGGAAGGCCGCGGTTGTCGATGAGCCTCGTGGAGCCGAGCCGGCAGGCGGTGATGATCCTCGGCTTCGCGACTCCGGCGGCAGGCAGATCCGCGAGCGGCACGAGCGACTCCTCGCAGACGATGCTCCAGTAGTCGACCTCGAACCCGAGCGACGCGAGCGACTCGCGGGCAGTCCTTTCGATCTCGCCGACGTCGACACCCCGGCCCCAGAGCCCCGCCCCGTGGTCGAGGCTCCGAGCGATCGCCGCGGCGCGGGACCGATCGGTGGGGGTGAGATACGCGTTCCGCGAGCTCATCGCCAGGCCGTCGGCCTCCCGCACCGTCGGGCAGACGACGATCTCCGTCGGCAGCAGGAGATCGGCCGCCAGGCGGCGAATGACGGCGCACTGCTGCCAGTCCTTCTCGCCGAAGTAGGCTTTCGTGGCGGGCACCGCCGAGAGCAGCTTCGCGACCACCGTGGCCACGCCGTCGAAGTGTCCGGGCCGAAACGCCCCCTCCCACCGCTCTGCGGGCCCGGCGACTCGGACCCGCGTCGCGTTCCCCGGCGGATACATCCCTTCGACGGTCGGCGCGAACACCCACAGCACGCCCAGCGGACGCAGCAGATCGCAGTCGGCTTCGAACGTCCTCGGATACCGCGAGTAGTCCTCCCGCGGGCCGAACTGGGTCGGGTTCACGAAGATCGAGACCGCCACGGCGTCGCACTCGTTCGCCGCGCGGGCGACGAGGCTCTCGTGCCCCGCGTGGAGGGCGCCCATTGTCGGCACGAACCCGACACGCATCCCTCCGCGGACTGCTTCCGCGACGCGGGCCCGCATCGAGACCGGATCGGTCTCGATCGAAAAGGGCTGCGGCGCCGGTTGCGGGCGGTTCATCGTTCAGCCTTCGTCGCTCAGCCCATGGCCTCGACCGCGGCGACGGCCTCTTCGATCGCCTGCCCGAAGTCGCTCGTGTCGATGCGGACGACGGCCTTCGGCAGGTCG
>JBIIOJ010000414.1:0-2534 GCA_044337015.1 Pirellulales bacterium | reverse complement strand
GAAGTCTGCATCCGAGCGAGCGGAGGGCAGGATGCCCGAAGCGAGCGTCCGACGATGGGCACGGGCAGCTCCGAACCCAGCACGCACCGGCGACGCGGAAGATCAACCGGCATGGACGACGTATTCCGCAGGTTGAACAACCTGCGGCTACACCGGACATGAAGTCCGGCGAGCGGCACACCGGCAGCCCCGAACCCAGCACGCCCGACCAGCCTCACTCCTCCTCGATCTGCTCCTCGAGTTCGCGGACGTAGCGGCTTCGCATCTGGCCGAGCAGCATGCCGAGGTAGACGTTGGCGCCGAGCGAGAGGAAGAGGGCGACGAGCGATCCGATGAGCCAGCCCCACGGCCGCTCCTGCTTCACGACGGTCGTCGGCTCGATGCTCGTCGGCCTCGCCATTGCGGCGACGGCGACGGGCTGCGGCCGCGGACGGCGGGCGGCGTCGGCGACCGAACGCTCCACCGACGGGGGCCAGGCATCGGCGACGTAGATGCGGACGCTCCGCACGTCGCGGGCGTCGGCGGGCACGTCGCTCGTGAGCGCGTGGGGAAGTTGCGTGCGGACGAGATCGGGCTCGACCCGCACGAGGTAGTCGATCCCGCCGTCGTCGGTCGGCACGAACGCGGCCTCGATGCCTCCGATCAACAGACCGGCGGCGGCGAACAGGAGCTTGAGCATCATGGGGTCCTCGGGGGAAGCGGACGCCCAGATTTCACCCTGCGGATGGGCGGCGTGCAACTTCGGGCCCGCGGTGGCTGCCGGCGTCGGACGCCGTCATGCCGCCCAGCTCGGCCTGGAGCCGCAGTTCCGTCTGCAGCATCGTCAGGGCGGCCTGGAGGAAGGCGACCACGATCGGGCCCACGAAGATTCCGATCGGGCCGAGCGCCCCGACCCCCCCGAGCACGCTCAGGAGGGCGAGGAGCGGGTGGAGCTTCGACTGGCCGTGCAGGACGATGGGCTTGATGACGTTGTCGATCGTCGAGACGACCGTCGCTCCCCAGATGGCGACGCCCGCGGCCGCCCAGGTGTCCTTGGCGAAGAAGAGTAGGTAGAGGCTCGCGGTGCCCCAGACCGACGCGGCGCCGACGAACGGGATGAGGGCGCCGAAGAACGTGAGGAGCGTGAGAAGGAAAACACCCTTGAGCCCAGCCATGTAGAAGCCGAGTCCCGCAAGCGCCGCCTGCACTGTCGCCGCGAGCAGCGTCGAGCTCACGACCGCGCGGCTCACTTCCTGGAATTCGTCGAGCAGCTGCAGCTGGTACCGCGGGTCGAGCGGAATCAGCCGCGTGACGGCCTCGATCATCCGGCGGCCGTCGGCGAGGAAGAAGAAGAGGCTCACCGTCATCACGATCAGCCCGATGATCGCCTTCACGATCATGACGGGGGCGCCCGCGGCGATCGGGCCGATCCACTCCTCGGCGAGCTTGCGGATCTCGGCGTTGACCTGCGCGGCCGTGAGGTGAAGGCCGGTCGCGTCGTTCACCGTGGTGACGAGTCCCTCGAGCACGGCCGGGTCGAGCTTCACGCCAGCGGGGCTGCGGAGCATCGCGACCGCGTCGCCCCCCGCCCGCGACACGAGCAGGAAGAAGGGCACGAGCACGAGGAGCAGGATGAACGCCGTGGTGAGGGCGGCCGACAGCCACTCCGGCCCGCGGACGCGGTCCCGCACCCAGCGATGGAGCGGCCCGAACACCACCACGAGCATCGCGGCGAGCAACAGCGGCAGCATGAAGCTCGACATGACCCGCAGCGACAGCAGGCCGAACACGGCCACGAGCCCGATGATGACGCCGAGCGACACGAGCCTCGTCATGCGTTCCTCCGCCGATCGGCCGCCGCTGCGACGCGGCCCCGCGGTGATATCTCGCGATCGTTCGGGTGATCGGGGCGGGAAGGTTTCATGACTTGGCAAGTCTACGCGATGCGGCGATGCCGCGCCTGCCGCGTTACCGTCACCTGCGATGGCACGTCCGCAGGGTGCGGGGTATCCTTGCGGATCCCGCCCGCCGACGCCCTTCTCTTCCCGTCCCGTCGCGTTCGTCTGTCACGACCGATGCCGCACGATCCCATCTCCCTCGTGATCCCCGCCCGCGACGAAGCCGGCAACGTCGGCCCGCTCGTGGCCGAGATCGCCGCCACGCTCGATGCCGCATCGATCCCGTGGGAGGCGATCGTCGTCGACGACGGCTCGATCGACGGCACGTCGGCGGAGATCGCCGCGGCGGCAGCGGCCGAACCGCGGGTCCGATCGATCCGGTTCGAGCGTCCGCGGGGCAAGTCGGCGGCGCTCGAGCGGGGGATCACCGCGGCGACGCACGCGAGGATCGTGATGCTCGACGGCGACGGCCAAGACGATCCGGCGGAGATTCCGAAACTGCTCGCACGGCTCGACGCGGGGGCGGAACTGGTCAATGGATGGAAACACCCGCGACACGATCCCTTGCGGAAGACATTTCCCTCGCGGGTCTTCAACCTGCTCGTCGGCATGTTCACAGGTCTGCCGCTCCACGACCACAACTGCGGCCTGAAGGCG
>JBIIOJ010000122.1:0-8838 GCA_044337015.1 Pirellulales bacterium | reverse complement strand
TCGTGAACAACCTGCCCGGCGATGCGAAGCCCCGTGAGATCGTAGAGGACACGGCGGTCGCGTTCGAGGATCTGCCCGCCTACATCGCCGACTTCGACCGGTTGCTCGCGGAGAAGTACGGGATCGACTGCGTCCACTACGCGCATGCGGGCGCGGGCGAACTTCACCTGCGGCCCCTCTTCGATCTGAAGACGCCCGAGGGGCTCGCGATGTTCCGGGGGGTTGCGACCGACGTCGCGCACCTCGTGAAGCGGTACCGCGGCAGTCTGAGCGGCGAGCATGGCGACGGGCGTCTCCGTGGCGAGTTCATCCGAACGATGGTGGGCGACGAGTGTTACGCGATGCTCGAGCAGGTGAAGCGGGCCTTCGATCCCCGTGGCATCCTCAATCCCGGCAAGATCATCGCCGCCCCGCCGATGGACACGAGCCTGCGGATCGTCCCCGGCGAGGCGGAGCCCGACCGGGAGACGGTCTTCCGCTTCGCCGACACCGGCGGCGTGCTCCGTGCGGCCGAGAAGTGCACCGGTGTCGGGCAGTGTCGCAAGACGCACCTCATCGGCGGGACGATGTGCCCGAGCTACATGGCTACCCGCGACGAGCAGCATACGACTCGGGCCCGGGCCAACGTTCTGCGTCAGGCACTCGCCGACGCATCCTCGGCCGATCCCTGGAGCCGGCCGGAGCTCGCCGACGTGATGGACCTCTGCCTTTCGTGCAAGGCGTGCAAGAGCGAGTGCCCCTCGAACGTCGACATGGCGAGGCTCAAGGCGGAATGGGAGCAGCACCGGCAGGATCGTGGCGGCGTGCCGCTGCGGTCGCGTCTCATCGCCGATTCGGCGCGGGCCATGCGACTGGCCCATCCTGCCCGCTGGCTCTACAACCTCGCCGTCACCGCCCCCGGCCTCTCGCGGATCGTGAAGCGGCTCATGGGATTCTCCACGCGGCGGTCGCTCCCGACACTCCCCGCGACGAGGCTCTCGACGTGGCACCGCCGCAGGCCGCGGCCAGCCGGGCCGTTTCCACTCGGCCGGGTGCACCTCTTCTGCGACGAGTTCACCGACACGCTCGACGCCCCGATCGGCATCAAGGCCGTGGAACTCCTCGAGTCGCTCGGCTACGAGGTCGTGATTCCGCGGCATGCCGATAGCGGCCGAGCCCAGCTCTCGAAGGGGCTCGTCCGCGAGGCAAGGGTGCTTGCAACACGAAACGTCGAATGGCTCGAACCGGTGGTGACCGACGAGGCGCCCCTCGTCGGCATCGAGCCGTCGGCGATCCTCGGCTTCCGCGACGAGTATCCCGACCTCGTCGCGGAGTCGCTCGCTTCGCGGGCCCGCAGGCTCGCCGGTCGCACGCTGCTCATCGACGAGTTCCTCGCCCGTGAGGCAAAGCGGGGCCGGATCGGGCCGGCCTCGTTCAAGCCCGCCCGCCGCCGCATCCTGCTCCACGGCCACTGCCACCAGAAGGCCCTCGCCAGCCTCGATGCGACGAAGGAGATCCTCTCGCTGCCGGAGGGGCACGAGGTCGAGATCCTCCCCACCGGCTGCTGCGGCATGGCGGGATCGTTCGGCTACGAGGCCGAGCACTTCGATCTCTCGATGCGGATCGGCGAACTCGTCCTCTTCCCGGCCGTGCGGACGGCCGCCCCCGACACGCTCGTCGCCGCCGGAGGCACAAGCTGCCGCCACCAGATCAAGGACGGCACGGGCCGCGCGGCCCTTCATCCGGTGGAAATCCTCCACGCAGCGGTCGCCCGCGAGGCGTGAAACACCGCGGCGGCTGCGTCTCACCAGGTTTTTCCCGGTCGCGCAACTGTCGACAGAAGTGCTGGATGCCGATACAATTCTTGGGTCGTGAAGGCCGAAGGCATCGGCCCGACCGGAGTCTGCATGATGGGCAACCAGTTGCTTCTCCCGTCGACAGTGCCGGCCGACGGGTCGCGATTGATCCCGCGGTCGCGACTCGGCCTTGCGGCCGCGTGTGGCGTCTTGGTGCTCGCAGGCCAGGCGGCCGCCGAGGGCTTCGCCGCTGCGAGGCCGGTGCTCACCCGCTACTGCCTCGACTGCCACTCGGGTGACTCCGTGGAGGGGGAGGTCGACCTCTCGTTCACGGCTGATCCCGCCTCGCTCGGCAGGCATGCCAAACTCGTGCAGCGGGTCGCCGAGATGGTGACAACCGCCCAAATGCCGCCCCCCGAAGCCAACCAGCCCACCGAGGAGGAGCGACGGGTTCTCGCCGACTGGCTGCGGGAGTTCCTCACTGCCGAGGCTCGGGCGCATGCCGGCGATCCGGGCCGCGTCGTCCTCCGCCGGCTCAACAACGCTGAATACACGCACACAATTCGCGATCTGACAGGCGTCGATTCCTTCGATCCCGCGAGGGAGTTTCCCGCCGACGGCGGCGCGGGCGAAGGCTTCACGAACACGGGACAATCGCTCGTGATGTCGCCGAGCCTTGCCACGAAGTATCTCGATGCCGCGAAGGGGATCGCGGCCCATGCCGTGCTTCTGCCCGACGGCCTGCGGTTTTCGGCTGGTAGTTCCCGCCGCGACTTCGCCGACGAGGCGCTCGCCCGGCTCAAGCGCTTCTACGCGCGGTACACGCACACCGCCACGGCCGCGGCACAAGAGACCGTCGCGCAGGGGATCACCCTCGACATGGGGCACGAGGGATTCCTGCCGGTTGAAAAATATTTGGTTGCGACCCTCGCCGAGCGGGAGCGGCTTGCGCGGGGCGGCGATGCAATTGCCGAAGTGGCCCGCGAGCGGAGCCTGAGCCCGAGATACCTGGCAACGCTCTTCGCCGCGGTTTCGGCCCCTCCGGCTTCCGCCGCTGATTCGGCGATGCCGCGGTCGCAGGCGATCCTCGACACGCTGCGGAGCCGCTGGAAGTTCGCGACGCCGGGGGACGCCCCGCAACTGGCAGAGTTCGTCTCGCAGTGGCAAAGGGCCACCTGGAAATTCAACACGGTCGGCCAGATCGTCCGCCAGTTTGGCTCAACGGACGGCCCGCCCTCCTGGATGGAGGAGGCGACGCCGCTCGTCGAGCGGCAGCAATTCCGCCTCAAACTCGCCCTGCCGAAGGACGAGGACTCGCTCACGATCCGGCTGACGGCCGGCGACGCAGGCGACGGCCGCGAGCACGACGTCGTCGTCTGGCAGAATCCACGGCTCGTGGGCCCCGGCCGGGAGGATCTGCCACTCGCACTCGTCCGGCCAATGGTTGCGATGCTCGCTGCGGAACGCGAGCGTCTCTCCGCATCGGCGGCGGAGTGCCTCGCCGCCGCTGCCGAGGCCCTCGCCGACCCGGACGTCACGGCTGGCGGCCTTGACGCCACGGTCGCCACTCTGTCGCAGAAGCACGCCGTTGATCCACGGCTGCTCGCCGGCTGGTTCTTGTATCTGGGGATAGGAGCGCCAGAGGCGGCCTTCGCCAAGCTGCTCGACAAGAAGGAGGAAAAGATCGAGGGCTGGGAGGCGGTAACCGGCTGGCGCGGGGAGGGCGCACTCCGGGTGATTGCCAACTCGTCGGACGAGCAGTTTCGTATTCCCGGCACGATCCATCCGCATGGCGTCGTCGTTCATCCCGACGCCAAGCAGCGGGTGATCGTCGGCTGGCGGAGCCCGATTACCGGCATCGTGGAGATCCGGGGCGCGACAAGGAACGTCCATCACGGATGTTCGAATGGCACGGCTTGGTCGGTCGAGGTCTGGCGCGGAAAGACCCGTGAAACGCTCGTGAGCGCTGCCGACCATGGCGCCGCGTTCGGGCCCTTCGGGCCGCTCGAGGTGCGGCGTGGCGACGTGGTGGCCATCAGCGTGGCCGCCCGTGACGGCAATGCCAGCTGCGATCTCACCCGCGTCGATCTCACGATCCGCTCCGATGACCGCGAGTGGGAACTCGCCCGCGACGTGTCGGGGGACATCCTCGCAGCGAACCCGCATCCCGATGGGCAGGGCAACGCCAATGTTTGGCACTTTGCGGCTGAACCCGAGGGCACTGCCGCCGGCTGGGTGATCCCAGCGGGCTCACTCTTGGCCGGGTGGCGGTCGGCGACCGGGGCGGAGGAGCGAGGGAAGCTCACTGCCAAGATCGAACAACTGCTTTCGAGCGACGCCCCCAAGCCGGACAAGGATTCTCCGGATGACCGTCTGCGGCGCCTGCTCCGCTCCGCGACCGGCCCACTGCTCGCCGGCATCAAGCCGCAGAAAGCGGCGGCGACCGCGAGGGACGACGACGATCGGGTCGGTCTCGATCCCGCACGCTTCGGCCGCCATCCGCAGGGCCTCGCCGTCGAGGCGGGCGATCTGTGCATGCAAGCGCCCGACTCGATCACGATCACGATCCCGGCGGAAGTATCCGAGGGCTGTGAACTCGTGACGGCGGCCCGGCTGCACCCGGAGGCCGCGGAGAATGCGAGCGTGCAGGTCGAGGCCGTCGCGAATGTCAGCACTGCCGCCCCGCCGGTGGGCCTCGTGCCGTCGCTCGGAATCCTGTCACGAAAAGACTCCACCGCATGGCGAGGGTTCGAGGCTGCGCTGGCCCACTTTCGGGACCTCTTTCCGAAGGCCGTTTGCTACGGCCGCATCGTTCCGGTGGACGAGGCGGTCACACTGAATCTCTACTACCGCGAGGATGACCAGCTCCGCCGGCTCATGCTCGACGACGCCGAGAACAGTGAGCTCGACCGACTCTGGGACGAGCTGCTTTTCATCGCCCGGGAGCCGCTCGAACTCGAGGATGTGTACGAGCAGCTGATGGGCTATGCCTCGCAGGATCAGCCCGCGCTCATGAGCCGCTTCGCTCCCTTGCAGGCGGTGATACGCGGACGGGCAGAGACATTTCGCAAGCAGCTCGTTGATGTCGAGTCCCGGCAGGTCGATGAAGTAGTGGCTTTCGCTGACAGGGCATTCCGCCGGCCGCTGCGGCCTGACGAGGAATCACGGCTTCGCACGCTTTACGACACGCTCCGAGAGAAGCAGGTGCCTCATGAGGAGGCGATCCGCGCGGTCCTCGTCCATGTGCTCGTGGCACCGGACTTCCTCTACAAGGTCGAAGCGAGCCCACCGGGCACCGAGGCCAGGCCGGTCTCTGGTTACGAACTGGCCACGAGACTCTCCTACTTCCTCTGGTCGTCGATGCCGGATGCCGAGTTGCTTGCGGCGGCCGAGAGCGGCCGCCTGCACGATTCTCAGGTCTTGAAGTCACAGGCCCGGCGGATGCTCGCCGCACCAGCGGCGCGGAACTTGGCCGAGGAGTTCGGCACGCAGTGGCTCCACGTCCATGGATTCTCCACGCTCGACGAGAAGAACGCCGAGCTCTTCCCGACGTTCGCCGACCTCCGGACCGACATGGAGGAGGAGACCGTCCGCTTCCTCGACGACTTTTTCCGGAACGACCGCTCGATCCTGTCGCTCATCGACGCCGACCACACGTTTTTGAACGAGCGGCTGGCGAGGCACTACGGGATCGAGGGCGTGACGGGCGACGCATGGCGCCGCGTGGAGGGGGTGCGGAACCATGGCCGCGGCAGCATCCTCGGCCTCGCCACCACGCTCTCCACGCAGGCCGGCGCCTCGCGAACGAGCCCGATCCTCCGGGGCAACTGGCTCTACGAAACGATTCTCGGCGAGAAGCTGCCGAAGCCGCCGAAGGACGTGCCACTCCTGGCCGAGACGGTACCCGCGGGACTGAGTGAACGTCAGCTGATCGCAATGCACTCGGAGAACGCGGCCTGCGCGAAGTGCCATCGCCGGATCGATCCCTTCGGCTTCGCGCTCGAGGAGTTCGACGCCATCGGTCGTCTCCGCACCGCCGATGCCTCGGGCAAGCCACTCGACACCAAGGCGACGCTGCCCGACGGTGCGACGCTCAATGGCCAAGAGAGCGTGCGGGCATATCTGCTCGGCCCGCGCCGCGACCAGTTCGTCCGCGTCTTCTGCCGGAAGCTGCTCGGCTACGCGCTCGGCCGTGGCGTGCAACTCTCCGACGAGCCGCTGCTCGACGAGATGCTGGCGAGGCTGGCGGCGTCCGATTACAAGGTTTCGGTCGCGATCGATGCGATTCTCACGAGCCCGCAATTCCGCACGATCCGCGGCCGCGATGCCGCCGACGATGCCACGTGAACCACTGGCTACGATAGAAGACAGGAGACGACCCATGAATCCGAAGCTTTCCCGCCGCACGATGCTCCGCGGCCTCGGTGTGTCGATGGCGCTGCCGTGGATGGAGTCGCTCACCGCCGCCGGCGAGCCGGCCATTGCGGGCGCGGCCGCCGCCGCTCCGCCGCTGCGGCTGGCGGTGCTCTTCGCCGGGAACGGATTCCATTCGAAGGAGTGGTGGGCCAAGGGCTCCGGCAAGGGGATGGAACTCGGCAAAGTGCTCGAGCCGGTGGCGGACTTTCGCGAGAAGATGCTCTTCGTGAAAGGCCTCTACAACGAGCAGGCCCGCAAGGGCAACATCCACTCCTCGCAGACGGGCAACCTGCTCTCCGGAGCCCCGCTCGCATCGGGCGGCGAGATTCGTTCCGGCACGAGCTTCGACCAGTTGCTCGCCCAGACCTACGGGCGGGGCACGAAGGTGCCGAGCCTCGTGCTCGGCTGCGAGAAGAGCAACCCGAGCGTGCACAAGAACTACTCGATGCTCTACAGTTCGCACATTTCCTGGAGCAGCCCCACCACCCCCACGCCGCTGGAAATCTACCCGGCGCTCGCCTTCGACCGCCTGTTCAAGGACGAGGCGCATGCCGGCGACGTGAGCGTGCTCGACGCAGTTCTCGAGACGGCCGACGACCTCCGCCGCCGGATCAGCCTCGCGGACCGGCGGAAGCTCGACGAATATTTCGACAGCGTCCGCGACGTCGAGGCGAGGATCGAAGCGGCCGGCAACAAGGGGGAATTGCAGGGATGGCGACCCGCGCTCGAGAAGCCCGACATCCCGCGGCCGGCTGACGGCATCCCACAGGACGTCGCCGAGCACATGCGGCTGATGTGCGACATCCTCGTTCTCGCGTTCCAGACCGACACGACGCGGATCGTCACGCTCAAGCTCAACAACGACCATTCCGCCCTGCGGTTCCCGAACCTGCCGCGGTCCGACAACCCCGCGCAGGGGATCGACTACATGATCCACCACCTGCTTTCCCATTCCGACAACGCCGACTGGCTGGCGGTGAACCGGTTCTTCATGGAGCAGATGGCGCACGTGGCCCGCCGGCTCGACGCGATCCAGGAAGGGGAGCGAACGGCGCTCGACAACTCGATGCTCCTGATGTGCTCGAGCATGATGGCGGGATCGAAACATGATAACGACAAGTTGCCGATGCTCGTGCTCGGGCGGGCGGGTGGAAAGATGGAAACAGGCCGCGTGCTCGACTACACTGATTCGCCTGACCGGCAGATGTGCCGGCTGTATCTCTCGCTCATGGAAAAGATGGGGGTGCGGGAGAGGTCCTTCGGCGACGCCACGTCCCCGCTCGAGGAGGTTTGAACGGTTTACCATGAAGATCATCCGCTTTCTTTCCGGCGGCAACGAGCACAACGGCCGGCTCCACGACGACGGCCGAACCACGCTCCTCGAGGGGGATCTTTTCGGCGGTCTTCGTGACACGGGAAAACCGTTGACCGTCGACAAACTGCTCGCGCCGCTCGTGCCCCGCGACATCCTCTGCGTCGGCCTCAACTACAAGCGGCACGCCGCCGAGAGCAATGCCGAACCGCCCGCCCACCCGGTGCTGTTCATGAAAAACTCGGGCACGCTGCAGAACCCGGGCGACGCGATCGTGCTGCCGCGGAAGCTGCGGAGCGATGAGGTCGACTACGAGTGTGAGTTGGCCGTCGTGATCGGGAAACGCTGTCACAACGTCAGCCGGGCCGACGCGCTCGGGCACGTGCTCGGCTACACCTGCGCTAATGACGTCTCGGCCCGCGACTGGCAGCGGAACGGCGGCGGCGGGCAGTGGTGCCGCGGCAAGACGTTCGCCACGTTCTGCCCGCTCGGGCCGGCGGTCGTGACCACCGACGAGATCACCGATCCCAACCGGCTCGCGATCAAGACGATCCTGAACGGCCAGACGCTCCAGGATTGGAATACGAGCGACATGATCTTCGACGTGCCGACGCTGATCGAATTCCTCTCGGCGAGCATGGTGCTCAATCCCGGCACGGTGATCCTGACGGGAACGCCCCACGGCGTGGGGTTCGCCCGCAAGCCGCCGGTGTTCCTCAAGGCCGGCGACAGCGTGACGGTCGAGATCGAGAAGATCGGCAGGCTCACGAACCCCGTGGTCGAGGAGTCGGCCGGCTGAGCCGCCGGGAAGCCGACCCTCGTCGAGCAACCATTCACCACATCCCGCCGCCGTGCCGAAAAGCTCCCCCTCCGAGAACCTGTCCCGCGCGGACCGTGTCCGCAGCTCACAGACCGTTCTTGCCCGTCTCTCCAACGCGATCATCGCGGGGGACTTCGAGCCGGGCTCGCGGATCTCGGAGCCCGCGCTCTCGGCCATGCTCGGCGTCAGCCGTGCACCGGTCCGCGAGGCGCTCATCGAGCTGGAGCACCGCGGACTCGTCGAGTTCGACCCCACCGGCCACACGCGGGTGCCCGCCCTCACCCCGAACGACATCCAGGAGATCTACGTCGTCCGGCTCATGATCGATCCGGTTGCCGCCGGGCTGGCAGCGACCCGTGGCACACGTCAGGCGTTCGCGGCGCTCGAGGCGAACGTCGCCGCGACGAAGTCTGCCAAGACGCTCGCCGACGTCTCGCGGCTCGATGCGGAGTTTCACGACCGGATCGTCCGCATGACCGGCAACCGTCGGCTGCTGCTCTGCTGGACCATGCTTC
>JBIIOJ010000413.1:0-2544 GCA_044337015.1 Pirellulales bacterium | reverse complement strand
AGGTGGTTCGTGCCGCCGAGGCGTCCGACGCCCTTCGCGAGGCGTCGAAGCAGTATGCCGAGGCTTTCACGAAGGGAGATTTCAAGGCGATCGCCGACCAGTGGACGTCGGGCGCGCACCTCACGGAGGGGGGTGGCACGATCACGGGCCGCGACAGGATCGTCGAGTCGCTCAAGGCATGGCGGCAGCGGCATCCGAAGTCGACGCTTGCGATCGAGGTGACCGGCGTCGACCTTCTCGGCGAATCTGCAGCGAGGGTGCGGGGGAGGATGCTCTTCACGCCCGAGCCGAACGACAAGCCACACGTTTCGCTCTTCGAGAGCCTGCGGGTGAACGAGGGGGGAGCCTGGCGGATCGCGGAGTCGCGGGTCGGCCCGTCGGCGACGGCACTGATGGACGAGCTCGAGTGGCTGCTCGGCACCTGGCAGGCGACGGATGCGAAGACGGGCACGTCGTTCGAGCTACGATTCGAGAAGGCGGTCGGCGGCAGGGCCTATCTCGGCCGGTCATCGATCCGTCCGAAGCAGGGCCCTGCGGTGGAGTCGATCGAACTCATCCACGCTGATGCCCGCGACGGCGGCGTGAGGACCTGGATCCTCGATTCGGCCGGGGCGCGGGCAGAGGGCTTCTTCGACTCCGACGGAACCAGCTTCAACCGAACGCTCTCCGGCGTGTCGGGGGAGGCGGCCGGGTCGGGCCGGGTGCAGTGGGTGCAGGTGCTCACCCCGGGGCCTGCCGACCGGATGGTGGTTCATTCGATCGACCGAGTCGTGGAGGGTCGGCCGCTGCCCGACGGCGAGCCGCTGATCTATCGCAGGGTTCGCTGACCGACCGGAGTCCGTGCTCGATTCGTCCGATCGTTCGAGGAGGTTCATACCATGCGGATCGATGTTTCCCTTGTCGCGCATTCCCCGACTCGCGGCTCTGTCAGCCGAAGGCTGCAACGGATCGCAGCGGTACTGCTGATCCCCGCACAGCTCTTCGTCTCGTCGCCGGCCGTCCTCGGCCACGGCGGCGGCGGTGGGCACTTCGGTGGTGGCGGCCACTTCGGCGGCGGCGGCGGCCACTTCGACGGGGGGGGTTTTTCGCGGGGTGACTTCGGCGGCGAAAGGTTCGAGGGTGGGAGATTCGAGGGCGGTCGGTTCGACGATGGCCGATTCGGCGAGGGCCGCGGCTTCGACGGCGAACGCGACTTCGGCGACCGTGATCTCGGTGAGCGGGGATTGGGTGACCGGGCACTGGGTGACAGGGCACTGGGCGATCGTGGACTCGACGGGGGGAGGGCCGTGAACACGGGCCGCTTCGCCGGCGACGCTGGGCTCGCCAGGGTCGCGAGCCGCGGCGACCGCGGCATCCGACCCTACTCGATCAACGCGCTTTCAAACCGCGGCAACATCGTCCGCAACAACTTCTACAACCACGGCTGGTACAACGGCCGCGGGTGGTACAACAACCACTTTCCGTGCTGGTGGGGCGGTGGCTGGATGTTCGGAGGCGGCCTCATGACCGGCCTGCTCTGGGCGGATCTGTTTTCCTGGGGAGGCTATGGTGGGGGAGGCGGTGGCGTGTCCACGGTCCCCTACGACTACGGCACGACCGTCTGCTACCAGGACGACGGCGTCTACGTGCAGGGAAACCGGATCGGATCGGCCGCGGAGTATGCCCAAGGGGCGAGCGACCTTGCCGCGGCTGGCGGCGCCGCGAAGCCGGCCGACAACGACCAGTGGCGGTCGCTCGGCGTCTTCGCGATGGTCCGGGCGGAAGAGAGCGATCCGAGCAACTTTCTCTCGCTCGCGGTGGACAAGGCGGGGCTGCTTCGCGGCACCTACTACAACGCGATCTCCGACGAGAGCCAGCACGTCACGGGCAAGGTCGACAAGAAGACCCAGCGGGCCGCCTGGACGATCGGCGACAAGAAACAGCCGGTGTACGAGGCGGGAATCAGCAACCTCACGAAGGACCAGCTCACGATCCTCGTGCACAAGTCCGCTGCCGCAGACGACTCCAAGCCCGAGCAGATGCTCCTCGTGCGGGTGAAGGACGACGCCTCGGGCGGCGCCGCGGCCGCCAAGGCAGCGAGCGAACCGGGGAACTGACTCCACGCGGTTTGTCGCGGCAGTCGGCCGGCTGCGGGTTCGCCGTCAGCCCGCATCCGCCGCGAGCCGCTCCTGGATCGCGAGCCAGCGTTCCTCCTGCTCGGCGAGCTTCTTCGCGGCCTCGCTGGCAAGCTCATGCAGCCGCAGCGCTTCTTCTGGATCGGTGGCCGATAGCAACGCCGCGTCGTGCCGTCGCTTCTCTGCGTCAATCCGCGCGATCGCCTTTTCCACCGCGGCGATCTCCTTGCGCACGTCGCGGTCGTCGGGCTCGCCGCGCCGGCCCGAGCCGCCGCGGGCCGCCGGCCTCGCGGGTCCGGCGGACTTTGTCGGCCGATCGGCCGCCTCGGCATCGTCGATCTCCCGCTCGATGCCCGCGAGGTAGGCCGCGTAGTCGCCGAGGTAGTTGGTCACCCGGCCGTCCTTCACCTCGATCACGGTCGTCGCCACG
>JBIIOJ010000412.1:0-2553 GCA_044337015.1 Pirellulales bacterium | reverse complement strand
GCCCGTCGGGTTCGTCGGCGGCCTCTTCGAGCGTCTCCAGGAATCGGAGGTGCTCCTGAGGCTTTCGCTGTGCGGTGCCTCGGCAGTGCTGCTGTTGATCCTGCTGCGCGGATGGGATCCTCCGTTTACGTTCCGGAAGGGCTCGATCGCCCCGCGGGGCGTCGTGTCGCGGGTGCCGTTCGAACGACCGGATCCCGACCGCACGCGGGCGGCGCAGGAGCGGGCCGCCAGCCAGGTTCGCGTCGTCTACTCGCAGGACAAGGCGCCGATCGTGCGGCTGCGGGATGGTCTCAAGAACCGGGTCGCCGAGGTGGCCGCCGCCGCGATGCTCACGAAGGCCTCGCAGCCCGTCTGGGTGGAGTTCGCACCCGACACGTCCGACCTGCTCCCGTTCCTCGCCGATCCGCCAGAGCCGCCGACGAACCAGGCGGGCGGCGCCGCGGCCGCGCTGGAACCGCCGGCCGCCGACGCGAAGGAACCTTCTCCGGAAGCCCGCCAAGGCGGCGACGAGGAGCCTGCGGAGCAGCTCGCCGACGACAAGCCCACCGCCAAGGCGTCGCCCGAGGAGGCCGCGGCCGTTCCTGCCGCGGCGGCCGCGAAGCCCGCCGTCGATCCCGCGATCGCGAAGCGGCTCGCCGACGCCGAGGCGGCCTTCGCGGTGTTCCGCGGAAAGATCGACACGAAGGAGAAACTCGTCGACTTCGACAAGGCCGTCGATCGCGCCTTTGCCGTCACGGAGCGGGCGGGCGTGCTCGAGAAGATCCAGCATGGAATCGACGAAGGCAGCCAGACGGAGATCGACGTCCACCCCGTCGGCAACGCCACCGAAGTCGCCCGTGAGCAGGTGGCGAACGTGCTCATGGGGGAGGCGAAGGTGCGGCTCCGGGCCCGGCTCGCCGAGGAGCTCGGCGACGGGCCGTTCCTAACGCGGATCGTCGGCTGGATCGAACCAAAGATGACCGGCTCGCTCGAGATCGACCGTGATTCGACGGCCCGCGCCAAGAAGGAGGCAATCGAGAAGACGCCGACGCAGTACGTGCGGTACGCGGCCGGCGACGTGCTCGTTCCGCCCGGCACTCCCGTGTCGGAGGAGGAGCTGAAGCTTCTCAAGCGGGAACACGCGGAGTTCATCCAGCAGTCGGAGGCGTGGCAGAGGCTCGCGAGGGCCGGCTCGATCTTCGGCCTGTTCGTCGCGATGTTCACGCTCTCGGGGTTCTACGTCCATCTCCACCACCGCGAGGTGCTCGAGGATCTCGGGCACGTCGCCACGCTCCTCGGCCTGTCGGTCGCAGCGATCGTCGTCTGCCTGCTCTCGGCCGACGACTCCTGGCAGGCGGAGATCGTGCCACTGCTCGTCTTCGCGATGACCGTCGCCATCGCCTACGACGAGGATCTCGCGCTGCTCCTGGCGGCCGAGGTGGCGCTCGTGCTCGTCGTCGGCCTCGGCCGCACGCTCGCCGACTACGTGACGCTCACGGCCGCGAGCGCCGCGACGATCTTCTGGATGGGGAGGATCCGCAGCCGCAGCAAGCTCATCTACGTCGGCCTCTGGGCCGCCGCCGTCGCGTTTCTCACCTACGTCGGCACGAGCCTGTTGCGAGAGCGGCCGATCGATTCGCAGCTGCTCTACGAGGCGGCGAGGGTGGGCGTCTGGACGCTCCTGGCCGGATTCCTGATGACGGGGCTTCTCCCGTTCATCGAGCGTGCTTTCGGCGTGCTGACCGACCTGAGCCTTCTCGAGATCGGCGACGTGGCCCATCCGCTCCTCCAGGAGCTCGTTCGCAGGGCCCCCGGTACCTACAACCACTCGATCAACGTCGCGAGCATCGGCGAGGCGGCCGCGGAGGCGATCGGCGCCCGCGGGCTGCTCGTTCGCGTCGGCGCTTACTTCCACGACATCGGAAAGATGCTCAAGCCCGCCTACTTCGTCGAGAACCAGGGACAGCAGGGAAACCGCCACGAGTCGCTCGTGCCGGCCATGAGCACGCTCATCATCATCGCGCACGTGAAGGAGGGGGCCGAGCTCGCGCGGCAGCACCGTCTCCCGCAGCCGATCATCGACCTGATCCTGGAGCATCATGGGACGACGCTCGTCGAATACTTCTACCGCCGCGCCACGGCCCAGTCGCAGGCCGACCCGAACGGCTCCGACGTGGACGAGCAGAACTACCGCTACCCGGGGCCGAAGCCGAGCTCCCGCGAGAGTGCCGTCATGATGCTCTCCGACGCCGTCGAGAGCGCGAGCCGCACGCTCACCGAGCCGACGCCGGCACGCATCGCGAGCCTCGTCCACGAATTGGCGATGAAGCGGCTGCTCGACGGGCAGTTCGACGAATGCGGGCTCACGCTCGAGGAGCTCGAGCTTATCGAGCAGAGCCTCGTGAAGAGCCTCACCGCCGTCTACCACGGTCGCGTGAAGTACCCCGACCAGAGAACGGCATGACCGCGGCCCGCGGACGGCATCGGGCCGCCATCACGGTCGAGGTCAGTGATCGGCAGACCGCGATGCGGGTGTCCGCGCGGAGCCTGCAGCGGCTCGTGCGGAGCGTGCTC
>JBIIOJ010000121.1:0-8905 GCA_044337015.1 Pirellulales bacterium | reverse complement strand
CCGCTGCGCAAGCAAAGGGAATCCGCTCCCGATGTGCGTGCGGCCACCCGCATTCCTCTGGGCTCGCGTCTCGGGCTTCAAGGGCAGGGGGCAACGGATGGCATGCCGCCGAGTTGCTTGGATGCCCGAACCGCGAGCTGGGAGAAACGGTTCAGCGTCGCAGGAGGCCGCGCTCGAAGCCGCGGGCGACGCACTGCGCGGTGTTGGCGGCGTCGAGCTTGATCTTGATCGCCGTGACGTGGGCCCGGGTCGTCCGCTCCGTGATCGCCAGCCGGCCGCCGATCTCGACGAGCGACAGGCCGTCGCGGAGCAGGTGGAGCACCTCGAGCTCGCGGGGCGTGAGCAGACCCGGCCCCTGGCCTCCGCGGGCGGCGTGGCTTGCCCGCTCGGCCAGCGCGATCTTCCGGGCCATCGCCTCGCCGATCGGCCGCCCGCCGGCATGCACCTCGCGGATCGCCGCGAGCAATTCGTCGAACCGCACCGTCTTCGTGATGTAGCCCGCGGCCCCGGCCTCGAGCGCGGCGAACGCGTCGGCCTGATCCTCCGAGGAGGTAAGCATCAGCACCCGCGCGGCCGGTGCGAGCTGCACGATCCGCTTCACCGTCTCGATGCCGCCGAGGCCGAACATGCTGACGTCCATGAGCGTGACGTCAGGCCGGTGCTGCTGCCAGGCCGTGACCGCCGCCTCGCCATCCCCCGCCTGGGCCACCACCCGAACCGCCGGCTCGTCGGCGAGCGTGTGAACGAGACCCTCCCGAAAGATCGGGTGGTCGTCGACGATCAGCAGTCGGATGGCGGGGTCTGGCATGCGGTCAATCGATCAAGGGGTGGGAGCTGGCCGGGAGCGTGAGCGTCACGCGGGTGCCCGCGCCGGGGGTCGATTCGATCTCCACGCGGCCGCCGATGCGGCGGGCTCGCTCCAGCATGCCGCGGATGCCGAAGTGGCCTTCGGCGGCCGACCGCGCCGCCACGTCGAAGCCGCAGCCGCCGTCGCTGATCTCGATGCGGACGGGGTCTGCCGCGGCGGCACCACCGTCGAGCCGCACGTCGATCCGCCCGGCCTTCGCATGCGCGAGTGAGTTGGCCACGGCCTCGCGGACGATCCGCACGATCTGGTGCTGGATCATCGGCTCGTAGCGGAGGTCGCGTGACGCGGCATCGCCAACCTCGAACCGAAACCTCAGGTCGGCGTCGTCGAACTGCGCGAGATCGGCGCGGAGCGAGTCGGCGAGCGGCGCCTCCGCGTGCACCGGATCGCGCAAGTCCCAGAGAAACTCCCGCGCTTCCGATTGCAGCGCCGCCAGCAGCCGCCGCTGGTGCTCGACCACGCCCCGCGACCGTTCGTCGGTGAGCCGATGGGCGGCTGCATCGAGCCGCAGCACCGCCGCGGCGAGGCCCTGGTTGAGCGAGTCGTGAAACTCCCGCGCGATCCGCCGTCGCTCCTCGGCGACGGCCACGGCCTGCAGCTTCGCCTCGATCACGCCGAGCTGCCGACGCACTTGCCGCCGCAGGAGCACCGCCCACGCAATCGCCGCCGCCGCCACCGAGGCCGTCGCGCCGAGCGCCGCGGCCACCGCGAGCAGGATCCGCCGGGGCGTCCACCACGGGGGCGAATGGACCACGACGAGGTCGTCGCTCGTCGGCAGCTCGAGCGTGTAGGACCGCGGGAAGGCCCGATAGCTCTTGCCCTCGACCGCGGCGACGCGGCCGATTCCCGTGGCCCGCACGAGCGACCCCGCCGCAACGTCGAGCCGCCCGCCCGACGGTGGCTCTACGGAATAGTCGATCTCGCCGTGACGCACCACGAGCCGCCCATCGGCCGAGTCGATCACCCGGCCCTCGATCCGCACGAGGTCGGCGTCGAGCCTGTCGACGTCGCTCCGCTTCTTCGCGGCGGCCGGCCGCGGCGGGGGTGGCGTGCCCGCGCCTGTGACGCGGCACTCGGCATCGGCCAGCTCGATGCTGTAGACGCCCATCTCGGGAAAGCCCGCCGCCTCCACGACGTCGCCGGAGCGGATCTTCCGGGCGTCGGTCCGCACCCGCAGGCTCGCGTCGCCGGCGCGGAGGTAGACGGCGCCTGCGAGCGGTGCCGCGACGGCCGTGCCGCTGACGACGACGCGATGCTCGCCGAGGGATTTGCTGGCGAGCTTTTCGAGCGGCACCGCCGGTGCGGCGAAGGGCGTGGCGGGGGGCGGCTCGAGAATCTCGAGGTCCACGATCCGCTTCACCCGCAGGAACGGCTCGACCACCTGCCGCTGCCGGTTGACGTTGCCCACCACGAGGCCGGTGGCCCGCACCCGGGCATCGACGAGCCGACCCGCCTCCTCGGCCGTGCCGGCGTCGGGCGTCTCGAGCTCGAGGATCGTCTGGCCGGCCGGGGAGTGGAGCACGAGCCGCACGGCCGCGTCGCCGGCAGGCTCGACCCGGTGGATCACCCCTTCGACCGCGACGCGTCGGTAGTGGAACCGGCCCGTGCCGAGGTCCGCCGGCTCGATCGGCGTCGTGTCCGGCACCGGCCCGCGGCCGATTACGTCGATCTTCTCGGGCCGAATGCCGCCCATGATCACGCCATGCTCAGCGCGGCCCTCGATGCGGACGACGTCGCCCGGCTGCACGACGGGGCTCGTGCCGCCGAAGACGAACGTCACGCCCGTCGCATCGGCGAGAAAGATCGTTCGCGTCGGATCCTGGTACGACACCGGTCCCTCGAAGACGACGCGGGCGGCCGCTGCTTCGGCGGAGGCCGGTTCCTCGGCGATCTCGGCGGCCGTCCGCAGGACGCGTGGTCCGGCCTCGTCGGCGAAGGCCCACGCGACGCACAGGGCGAATGCCAAGAATGTGGCCGAGCAGGGTTTCATGATCGGTTCAGCATACTTCCCCAGCATCCAATGAGGGTCTTTCCATGCGCGGTGAACCGCCTGCCCTGCAGCCGCAGAGTGGCCACTCTGCGGAGCACGTGTTGGCACAAGGTGCAGACTGCCAGTCTGCACCTACATGGGGCCGTGCAGACTGCCAGTCTGCACCTACATGGGGCCGTGCAGACTGCCACTCTGCACCTACATCGTTTGCGGCGGAGCCGTCACCGCGCCCCCCTGTAGCCGCAGAGTGGTACTCTGCGGAACCCGGCGTTGGCACAGCCGTAAACGTTCGTGGTGTTGCGGTTCCGGCCACCGCGGCGTATGATGGTCAGGCGTTCAGCGTCCCATGGACCCTTGCGAGGACACCCCCATGAATGCAGAAACGATCCGCGAGTATCTCCGCCGCGAGCCGTTCGAGCCGTTCGTCATCCGGATGTCGAACGGCGAGACACACGAGATCCGCCATCCGGAATGTGCTTTCGTCATGAAGACGCGGGTGATCGTTTACTATCCTGACGACGACCGGAGCGTCACCTGCTCGCTCGTGCACATCAACAGTGTCGAAGCGCTGCAGGCTCGCTGAACCCAAACGGGCTCGCTGAACCCAAACGGGCTCGCTGAACCCAAACGGGCTCGCTGAACCCAAACGGGCTCGCTGAACCCAAACGGGCTCGCTGAACCCAAAACGGGCTGACTGACCCAGACGGCATGGGCCGCAAGACAAGTCTCATGCAGATCGCCCCGCGAGCGTCGATCGGTCGGCTGTCCCTCTCACTCCTCTTGGCCCTCTGGCTCCTCTTCGCTGTCGCGCTCGCGGCGCCCGCGGTTGCCGCCGACATCCGCTTCGCCTACTACCCCGGCCGGAAGGCGATCGACGTCGCGGTCGAGCGGGCCGACGCCGCGGGCGACCTCGCGATCCGCGTGGTCGCCGAGGCTGACGGCCGAGTGGCGGCGCGGGCCGCGGTGCCGGTCGATGCCCAAGGCGACGCGCACGGCACGATCCCACTGCCCGACCTGCCCGACGGCGTCTACCGCGTGGAATGCGAACAGGCCGGCACCATCTCGGCCGCGAAGCACTCGTTCACCCGCGAGCGATTCCCGTTCGAGACCGAGCGATACGGGATCACCCACGAGGTGTTTCCGCCGTTTGAGCCGGTGGCCGTTGAGGGCGCGACCGTGTCGGTCGTCGGTCGCACGTATGCGCTCAACCCCTGCGGATGCGACCAGGTGACGAGCCTCGGCAGGCCGCTCCTCGCCGCGCCGATCCGGCTCGTCGGCGAGACCGACTCCGGCCCGATCGCCTGGCGCGACTCGCGGATCGCCGTCCGCAAAGCCCACGACGACGAGGCGGTCTTCGAGGGATCGCTTGTGAGCGACGCCGTCGCGGTGTCGAGCCGCGGCTGGGTGCAGGAAGACGGCTGCATGCGGGTGGAGCTCGCGATCGCGGCCGGCCCGCGGCCTGCCGCCGTGAAGTCGCTGGTGCTCGAGATCCCGCTGCGCGAAGAGGCCGCCCGCGGGTTTCACTTCATCGGCGACAACTCGATGCGATTCAACTACGCCGGGCCGACGCCGCAGGGCCGCACGACCTGGTATCGCGAACCGTGGGACCACTGGGTGCCGATCCGCCTCCGCGAGGAGCCCGAATCGGCGCCGGGCCCGCCCGACGGCGAGATCTGGAACAGCAGCCAGATGGAGCAATACGCAAACGGCGAACGGGCCGACCACCGCCCGAGCGTTCCGTATCTCTGGCTCGGCACCGAGGAGCGGGGGCTCGCCTGGTTTGCCGACAACGAGTCGGGCTGTGTGACCGACTTCACGCGGCCGCTCCAGCGGGTGGTACGCCGGGGCGGGGTCGTGGTCATGGAGATCGACCTCGTGCAGCAGCCGTTCACGTTCGCCGCGCCGCGGACGATCACATTTGGCCTGATGGCGAGCCCGGGCAAGCCGATGGAGCCCGCCTTCCGCACTCGTCCAATCGCCAGCGGCATCGGCCCGGTCTCCTGCTGGGGAGGCTGGCTCTGCGCGAGCAAGTATCCGACAGACCGCGATTTCGGTATCGTCGACAAGATCCAGGAGGCCCGCCGCTCCGGTACGGTCGACAAGGCGTGGTTCGAGACGCGGGGCCGACGCGTCGCGGAGGCCTGGCCGGGGCGGAAGATCAACGGCGGAGCCGACTGGCTCGATCTCACGCTCCACTTCGCGGGACTCGCCGCGGGGTCGAAGAACGCCGCGGCCGGAACCTACTTCGAGGAGCACGCCACGGATCCGCTGACGCGCGAGTGGCAGGTCTTTCAGGACGAGTGGTCGTCCCTTCGCTTTCACCGCTTCGCCGGACGCGGCTCGCCGCAGGGGGTGTTTGCGGAGAGCTACCAGGATTTCGCGGTCTGGTGCGCCAACGAATGGATGAAGCGGGGCGTGAGCCTCTACTTCGACAACGCCTACCCGAAGCGGTGCTACCAGCCGACTGGCGGCACGGGCTTCTTCGACGATGCGGGCAAGCTCCGCTACGGCACGACGATGTTTGCCCAGCGGCGGTATTACCGGCGGATCTGGAAGCTATCGCAGGAGTGGAACCGCCGCGGCGGGCCCTGGCCGATCGACGTCACGCTCCACATGACCAACACGCAAACGCTCCCCTTCAACACCTGGGCCACCGCCACGCTCGATCTCGAGCAACTCTCCCACACGGCCGACCCGGCCGCGGGCCCGCCGGAAGTGGCCACGCAAAAGGGCGGCTTCCAGCTCCCGTGGCTGCCCGACTACACGCGGATCGTGACGTCGGGCCGGATGGTGGGGGCGGTGCCGCTCGCGCTCGATTTCGTGAGCGGCCAACTGCGGCACGACTGCGCAGGCTACACGCCGGCGATGATGCTGCGGGAGTGGGGCATGTGCCGCGTGCACGACGTGCGGCCCTCGACCCACCTCGACTGGGTCGGCTCCGCGGCGGTCGCGCGGAAGCACGACGCTGCCATGCGGGAATTTGGCTACGGCCGCGCGGACGTCCGCCACGTCAACTACTGGGACGAGAACCCGCCGGTACACGTGGCCGACCCGCGGGTGAAGTGGCTCGCCCTCGATCGCAAGGACGACGCCGCATTCCCAGGCATGCTGCTGCTGCAGAGTTACGAGCGGCAGGAGAGCGTGGCCTGCGATGTACGGTTTCCACGCGCGACCGTGTTTACCGACATCGACACGGGCGAGGAGATCCCGGCGAGCGACGACACCGCCCGGATCACGGTGCCGGCGCCGTTCGGCACGCGACTCTTCCGCGTGGCGACCGCTCGTCCGTGACCACTTACTTCGCGGGCTGCTGCGGGCCGCTCGCCGCTGTTTGGTTCCAGTCGAGCACCTGCCCGTCATCGGCGAGCCGCTTGCGAAGACGCTTTACGTCGATCGCCTGCACGCTGCAGCCCTGGTCGATCGCCTGCGCTGCCGCCGTCGCCGCCGACTGGCCAAGCACCATGAAGACCGGTTCCATGCGGATCGATCCGTAGGCCGCGTGCGTCGCCGAAAGGCAGACCGGAACGAGCAGGTTGCCGCACTCCGTCGCGCGAGGCGTGATCGCGCGATAGCTGACCCGGAACGGCTTGAAGCCGTGCACCTGCACGTCGCCCTCGTTGCGAACCGTGCCGTCGGCCGCCGCGACCCGCCGCACGTGGTGGGAATCGATGCCGTAGGCTGCCAGGCCGACGCTGTCGTCAGCCTGTCGCCGGGCCCAGCAGTCGTCTTCGGTGACGAGATACGCCCCGAGCATCCGCCGCGCCTCGCGCACGTAGATCTGTTCCTGCCAGCCGGTCCCCTCGACGAACTCGTCGCGGCACATGCCCCACCGCGACACCTCGCTGCGGATTGCCTCGGGCACCCGCGGATGGTTGGCGAGCGTCCACATCAGGCCCTGCTGGTAGAGCCGGTGGCGGGTGACGATCTCGTGGCGGCGGGCGTAGGAGGCTTCGGGGTAATCGTAGTTTCCGCCGATGAAGTCGGTGGACGCGCCGAGCCGGTTGTTCGTGTCGGTCTTGCGATTGGGCATCGGCGAATTGATCCACGGTATTTCCCGCTCGCCGGCTTCGAAGTTGCGCAGCAGAAGCTCGTACCACTCGGGGTCGTATCCGACCGGCTTCGTGAACGGGATTCGGTTGTCGGGATGATCGGTGAGGCACATGCGGAAGTTGTAGGCCTGCACGCGTCGGTCGCCGCTGCCGTCGGTGGCCCCGTCGTCGGCCTCCACGAAGGGGAGCAGGCCGCTCGCAGGATCACCCTTCACGCGATACGCGGAGACACCGGGCTTGATCTGGTGGTACTTGGCCTGGGCGTGCTGCACGCCATTGAGCGTTTCGCCGTGATCCGCGTTGGCCTCCCGGCCCACGGTGTAGCTGACGCCGGCCGCCGCCATGAGGTCGCCTTCATAGGTGGCGTCGATGAAGATCCGGCCGGCGAACATGCGGCCCGATTCCATGCGAATCGATTCGATCCGGGGTGATTCGCCGGGCGCGATTTTCACGCCCGCCGCGCGATCGAGCCGCTCGCCGCGGACCACCTCGATCCCATGCTCCACCACCCACGATTCGAGGATCGCCAGGGCCGCGCTCGGCTCGAACGTCCACATCGCGTCTTCTCCGTCGGCTGTCTTTGACTGGCCGCCCGAGCGGTAGGCCGATCGCGGCTGCCACTTCCAGGCCGCGGGCGCCTCGTAATGCCGCCGCACTGCCCGGTAGAAGTCGCGGGCGAGGCCGCCGATCGCCTTCTTGTTGCCGATGTCGGTCTGCCCGAGTCCGCCCGTCGTGAGCCCGCCGATCCGCCGCGAGGGCTCGATCACGACGACGGATCGACCCATCCGTTTCGCCTGGATGCCGGCCACGACGCCGGAGGCATTTCCGCCATAGACGACGATGTCGACCGGTTCGGCGGCACGACTGCTGCCTGATTGGACGCACAGTCCAGCCGGCAGGCCGACCGCGAGAAACAACAGGAGATTCGCTTGCCGAAGGCTGCGTGAGCTGAGGAGGGCGGTGCGCATGATCAATATGGTACCCGTCGTTCAAAAACCAGCGGAGTGGCAGAATGCCCCGACAGGAGCCCTCTGCCCCCGCGCGGCACCCCCGTAACGTTTCCGCCGACCGCGCCATTGTAACTAAGGCCGCCCGTCGGCCCCGGACAAAGCCCTCTCCGCACGGACTTTTCGCATGCACGCCGCCCCCCGCTCTCCCCGCCGCCTGGCGGCCGTGGCCGCCGTTTTCCTGGGCCTCGCCGGCTGGCTCGCTGCCCCCGCCGCCACCGACCAGGCGGCCGCCGCCGAGGAAACGCCCTCCTCCTACGGGGCGCCGGCCAAGGTCGATACGCCGATCCTCCGGCTCCCCCTCATGAAGGCGGCCCCCACGATCGACGGCGTCATGGAGAAGGGGGAGTGGGACGATTCCTCCGCCCTCTCGGCCTTCTTCTACGACTACGGCCAGGCTGATTTCCGCTTCATGGCCCCGCCGCAGACGCAGGTGGAGGTCTACGGCGGCTACGACCGCGACCATCTCTACATGGCCTTCACGTCGCCCGTCTTCCCGGTGAATTCCTGGTTCAAGGCCCGCGGCCGGTTTCCCGACGTGCTCCAACACCCGCTCTACGGCATCCTCTGGGACGACAAGCTCGAACTCGAACTGCGGCCCCACAATGATCTCGCAGAAGGCTTCAAGCTCGGCCTCTTCCGCTGGGACGTCAACCCGATCAACACGTTCGCCGACTGGTATTGGTCGCAGCAGACCGGGCCCGACTTCAAGTGGAAGAGCAACGCCACGATCCGCTCGCAGCTCGACCGCGAGAAGTGGACGATCGAATTCAAGATTCCCTTCGCCACCTTCAACCACGCCAACTACGCCGGGGGCAAGCCGCCGATCGCCTCGCCCCCGGTCGACGGCACCGTGATGCGGGCCTGGCTCGTTCGGGGCATGGGGGGCAACGGCAACTTTTTCAACTGCTTCGACTCCCACGTCTGGAACACGACGAAGACCCAGCTCATCCTCGACTCGCAGGCCCCGTCGTTCCAAATCAACGAACTC
>JBIIOJ010000120.1:0-8948 GCA_044337015.1 Pirellulales bacterium | reverse complement strand
CGGCAGCCGTAGGAACCATTTGGTGGGCTGCATCAACGGCAGGCCCGTCGACTCGCCGCTATCGGCGCAGCCCTCCGGTACAGTCTTGCGTCACTAGACCACCTCCTTTCGCGAAAGGAATCCCAGCCGTCGCGATCACTGCGAGATCGCCGCCAGGCTGTTATCTCCCCAGCCGTCACCGGGGAACGACGTTAGGAATTGTAGCGGCCCCCAAGAGTCCGGACACCTTTTCGGCGCCACCTTTTTGCCATGATGCCTCTTGAACCCTGGCCGGTGAACCGGGCCAATAATTCAGGCCGGGGAAACGTTTCCGTGACTGGCCCGTTGAACGGGTGGGCGTTCCAGGGTTCATGATGCGATCTTTCCTGATTCTGCTGATGGTTTTGGCGGGCGAGGCCGCGGCCTTGGAGCCGGGCGACCACTCACGGTCGCTCGATGTGGGTGGCGGGGAGCGCAGTTACCTCGTGCACGTGCCTCCGCAGTACGACCCCGCCTCGCCGATGCCGGTGGTGCTCGCCTTTCACGGCGGCGGTGCGAATGCGGAAAACATGGTCGCGTTCAGCGGGCTCGACGGGAAGGCCGATCAGGCCGGATTCATCGTGGTGTATCCGGAGGGCAGCGGCCGCCTGCCACGGATGCTGACGTTCAACGCGGGAAACTGCTGCGGGCATGCCGCCGCCCGCAGCATCGACGACGTCGCCTTCACCCGGCTGGTGCTCGAGGATCTGGAGCGTATTGCGAACGTCGATCGACGACGGGTGTTCGCCACGGGCATGTCGAACGGCGCGATGATGTGCTATCGGCTCGCCTCGGAGCTTTCGGATCGCATCGCCGCGATCGCCCCGGTCGCCGGGCCGATGGGCACGAAAGACTGTCGGCCCGGGCAAGCCGTGTCCGTCATGCACTTTCACGGGGACGCCGATGAGTTTGCGCCGTTCAAGGGTGGCCGAGGCCGCGGCCCTTCCGGCACCGACTTCTTCTCGGTGCAGCACTCGATCGATGCGTGGGTCGCTGCAAATGGGTGTCGGCCCACGCCCCAGACGACGCCACTTCCGGATCGAGCAGGCGACGGCACGACCGCGAAGGCGATCTGCTACGGTTCCGGCCGCGACAATGCGGAGGTCGTGCTCGTGGTGATCGAAGGTGGAGGCCATACGTGGCCCGGGAGAGAGCCACGAATGCGGGCCCTCGGCACGAGCACGCGGGACATCTCCGCCAACGACATGATGTGGGAGTTCTTCCAGAAGCACCCGATGAAGTGATGTTCGCCGGAGGCACGGGTGGTGATCGGCCGGCCGGCGATGCCGGCCGTTGCCGCTGGATGAGAAAGTCGGGGAAACCCACGGCGAGAAAGGGAGGAGAATGCGTCGTTTGGCGAAGGCGGGGTTCGCGAAGGGCAGACGATTCGTCGAACTGAAAACGCCGGAAACGCCGAAACATGAGTTATGTTCACCACGCGCACCTGCGGCCGATGCCTCCACCGGTCGAGCAGCGGCATCGTCGTGGCGTGGCTCACGATCGCGGGCTGGCTCGCCGCACTGCCCGGCCTCGCGGCGGATGATCGCCCCAAGAAACTGCTGTCCTACAACTACGATGGCGGCGACGACGGCGGCGGAGAGGAAGGGCTCTACGGCGACCGCATCGTGACAGACCGGCCGCACCTCGCCGAGGCGGCATCGACCGTGGGGCTCGGCCGCGTTCAGGTCGAGACCGGCTACACCTACTACCTCGACCATGCCGACGGGACGACATCGCAGCTGCATTCGTTCCCGGAGACGCTCGTGCGGGCAGGACTTTTTCAGGAGTGGTTTGAGTTTCGCGTGCAATACAACTCGTTCGCGGAGTCGGCCTCGAGCCCGGCGGGGCGATTCACGGCCGTCGGCAGCGACGACCTCTATCTTGGGGCGAAGGTGGCGCTCGCCGCCCAGGCAGGCCTCCTGCCGGAGCTCACAATCTTCCCGCAGATGAAGGTGCCGACGGGCAGCCCGGCTTACACGGCCGACGAGGTCCTGCCCGGCATGAACTTCGTCTACGCCTGGCGGGTGGGCGAGAGGACCGAGATCGAGTGCAACACCAACGTCAACCGCCGCCGCAATCCCGACGCGCCGGGCTACTACACCGAATACCTGCAGACCTTCAACTTCGAATACGACCTCGGGCCGCGGGTGATGCTCTTCAACGAGTTCGTGGTATTTGCCCAGGTCGGTGGCGTGGGCGTGCCGCAGCAGGCCTATTCCCACGGCGGGCTGCACTGGTTCCTGCTGCCCAACCTGCAACTCGACATCCACGCCGCCGTCGGCCTCAACGAGGCGGCGGCCGACTTCTTCGGCGGTTCGGGTCTCTCCTGGCGGTGGTGAGGCCGCCGTCCGACTCGCGAGCATTCAGCCTGTGAACTGCAGTTGCACGAGTCTCGTGACGGCCACGGTCGGCGCGATCGTCCTGATCGCGGGCCTGCGAGCGATCAACCGGTCGCGGATCTGAGCGGCCGCGTCTCAGGGAGGGCTCAGCGGACGAGCTCGAGCGTAAGGCCCAAAGCACGGGCGACACGCTCCACATTTGACAGCCGCACGTCCTTGCCCTGTTCGATCGCGCGGATCGTCGCCTGATGCGGAATTCCTGCCATTTTTGCTAGGGCATACCAAGTCAGGTGCTTTGCCTCCCGCTCCGCCCGGATTTGCCCGGCAATACCTCCCCGAGCGACGGAGGGCGTTCGCTTTGGCGGAATCTCTCCCATGATCGCGTCCCGCACCTTCGCGTGCCGGGCCCGCTCCCGGGCGGTCAGTCGGCGGTTCACATGCTGGAGCTTTGCAGGCATTGTCGATTGGTCTCGTCAGGAGTCGGCTATCTCGTACGCCGTAACGGGGATGACGATATGCCCGTTCTCTTCGAACACGACGATGATGTATCGGCCATCCGGGACATGTCCAAATACGCACCCTCGGCCACTGCTTTTGCTGATTGCCCGCCTGTCGTGATGTTGCAGTACATGGTCGACCTCGTCGGTCGTCAAACCGTGTTCCTCGACATGCGAAACGTTGCCGTCTGGCATAGGATCCCAGACAACCTGCGTCCATCGCACGAAACCGACTCCCCTCAGTCTACTGCATTCTGTTGCAGCATTCAAGTGAAACTTAAAGGTAGTATACGCATGTATATAAATAGAGTCTAGGCCTGCAGTTCTCGATGCGCTCGTGCTACGCTGGACGGTCGGGCAGTCAGAGCGTAGTGCGCCATAGAACGCTGAGAATGAGGTGTGGATCATGGGTCGTAGCGTCGTGCTCGCCGGTTCCGCACGCTGCCCGGAATGCAGCCTGCCGCCGCGGTGGTGCGTGTGCGACGCGATCCCGCCGGTCGAGACGCCTATCCGGGTGCATGTGCTCATCCACCGCGGCGAGCAGCGTAAGCCCTCGAGCACGGGCAGGCTCGTGGCCCGGGCGGTTGCGTCGGCGCGATGCCACGGCTATCAGCGTGAAACGCGGTTCCAGGCTGCGGCAGGGTTTCCCGCTGAAGCAGTTGCAGACGGCCGCGAGCTCTTGATCCTGCATCCCCGAGGCGAGGTTCTGACGGAAACGCTTCTTTCCGCCGATCCTCTGCAGCCGCAGGTGCTTCTCCTCGATGGCACCTGGCGGCAGGCGGGCGAGATGCTCCGCGCGTGCGAAGGGCTCGGCCGATGCGTGCGGCTGCCGGATGCCGCCGCGCAGCCGAGCCGCTACTGGCTGCGGGATCAGCCCGCGGCGGGGCAGCTCTCCACGGCCGAGGCGGTCATGGGCGTCTTCCGGGCGGCCGGCGATGTCGCGGCGGAGCGGCAGCTGCAGCTGCACTTCGAGCTGCTCGTCTATGCCACGCTCCTCGTCCGCGGCCACCGCGAGATGGCCGAACGGTATCTTGGCCACTCGCCACTGCTCGCCGATGCCCCGGAGGCGATCCATCGGCTGCATGCCCGAAGGGTCGCGTAGGTGAGGCTGCCACGAATGTTCTGGAGCATCGTGACGATCGCCGTGGGCGTCTACACGGGCCTCTGCCTCATCATGCTCGTGTTTCAGCGGTCGTTCATCTACATGCCGACGCCGCTCACGGCCGCGCACGCTGCGGCAGCCGTGGTCGAGGTTCCGGGCGCCACGCTGCGGGTCTCCTCCCGCCCGCACGATGGCCCTCGCGCGGTGCTCTATTTCGGGGGCAACGCCGAGGACGTCGCGTACACGCTGCCGGAGCTGGCGGCGGTGTTTCCCGATCGGGCGATCTACTGCCTGCACTACCGGGGTTACAGCGGCAGCTCCGGCCGGCCCTCGGAGCCGGCGCTGCGAAGCGACGCGAGTGCCCTCTTCGAGATGGTGCGAAAAGAGCACGACGACATCATCGTCGTGGGTCGCAGCCTCGGCAGCAGCCTCGCGATCCAGCTCGCCGCGGAACAGCCCGTTTCGCGGCTCGTGCTGATTGCACCTTTCGAGAGCATTCTCACGATCGCGAAGCGGACGATTCCCTTCCTGCCGGTGTCGCTCCTCCTCCGCGACACCTACCAATCCTGGAAGTACGCCCCGCGCGTGAGCTGCCCGACGCTCGTGATCGCGGGCTCCCACGATCAGCTCGTGCCGATGGGCGACACGCAGAAGCTCCTGGACGCCTTTTCACCGGGCGTGGCGCGACTGCGGGTCATCGATGGCGCCGACCACAACTCCGTGTCGGACTCGGCCGAGTTCTGGCAGGCGCTCGTGAACGGACAATAGGGTTGATAACGAGGCTATTGCTCCGACGCCCACGCGCGGGCATAGAGTTGCAGCTGCGGGCGGTAGTGGTCTTCGAGCCGTGCGGCGTCGGCCTCCGTGACGGAAGTCGTCTTCCAGTCGACGATGACCCAGTCGGACATGCCGGCCGGCGGCGGGGAGCTTTCATCGCGATAGACCGCGTCGATCTGGCCGCGAACGAGCACGAGCACCTCGGCGCAGGCCGCGTCGCCCGCATCCGGCCCGTGATCGACCTCCACGCCCGTCGGGATCTCGGCAGCCGTGACCGCGATGCTGAAGGGTACCTCGACGTGACGCGCACTACTGGCCTCGATCCGCCGCCAGACATCGCTTCGCAGGACGTCTCGCACGAGCGAGACGGCGCGGCCGACGAGCTTCGTGCGGCCAGCCTCGCTCTCGACGAGATCACTCTCCGCGATCGCACTCTCCGCGGCCGCTTCGAGATCGAAGGAGGCTGGCGCTTGCGCCGCAAGTTCGAGGAGACGGTGGATCACCGTTCCCCAGTCCTGCCCGAGGCCGCGGCCGGTGTGGCGGATCCGCTCGGCGGGCTCGGTGAGGAAGTCGCGGGGCGTGACCGTGCCGAACGTCGCCCGACGGACCGCGGCCACGCTCGCCGCGGCCGCGTGTCGCGCGGAAGAAATCGCCGCCGCGTCGGCGAGCGGTCTGGCAGCCGCCGCGGCGCGAGCCGCCTCGACCCCGGCGGCGGGCTCGAGATCGGGGAGATTGGCGACGTTTTGGATCTCGGGCGACAGTTCGTGCCAGCCGCCCACGACCGCGCCATCCGCATTGTCGAAGACCGACGCCACGAGGCAGGTGCCCGGCCGGGTGCCCGCGACGTAGTTGAGCCGCAGATACTCCGCCTCGAGGTAGCGGCGTTCCATCGCTTCCACGTCGCGCCACCCCAGCGGCGCGGCGAGGGTCGTGCCGTCCTTGCCGAAGGGCCCCGCTCGCGACACCTTGAGATAGCCTCGCGGCTCGCCCCCGGATCTCGACACGTGCCAGGAAGGGCTGCGATCCCGCTTCGGTCCGTCTTCGTCGCAGAGAAACACGACCGGCGCTTCGAGGCCCTTCACCTTGTGGAGGTTCATCACCCGCACGGCCCCGCCCATCGTGGCGTCGATCGACGCCGTGTCGAAATCCTGCTTCGGAAACTCCTCGGCGACGAGATCCTCGAGACGTTCGATCACGTCCTGCACCGACGTCAGCAGGCTCCGCTCCGCCCGCACCCGTTCGACGAACGTGGCGATCGCGCCCGCAGCGGCCCGGCCCCGGCGGCCGGCCCTGCCTCCTGCCTCCGACGCCACGAGCAAGAGCCCTGCGTCGTCGGCGATCCGCTCGATCGCGGCCGCCAGCGGCAGCGAGCCGGCGAGCCTTCGCCACCGCCGAAACGTCTCGGCTGCCGCGGTCGCGCGGGCGGCGACCCCCCGATCAACGTCGATGTCCGCAGGCAGCTTCATCCGACCATCGATCGCTCCACCCGCGCGGCGGAATACATGGAGCTCGGCATCGCTCCAGCCGAACACCGGCCCCCGCAGAACGGCCAGGGCAGCGACCGCATCTTCGGGATCGGCGACGACCCGCAGGCAGAGCCCGAGCATCGCGAGATCCTCGCGGCTGTCGCAGCCCTTGCGGCCGGTCACGTCGCACGGCAGACCGACGGCATTCAAGGCATCGGCATAGTCCGAAAGCCGCCCGGTGTCCCACGTGACGATCATGAAGTCCTCGGGCCGGCAGGCCGCCGGCTCGCGGGCGTCGCTGCGGGGCACGGTGAGCCCGTGGTCGATCGCCCGACGGATGAATCGTGCGACCGCTTCCGCCTCGGCGTTGACCTGCCTCGAGCGAACCCGCAGCTGCCGCAGGCCCGAGAGGCAGCCGGCCACGGCGGTCGTGCGGCCCACCTCGCTCGGGGCGAAGCCCGGGCCGCAGACTGTGGGATCACCGGCGCCGCCCCGGTGCGTTTCGAAGCGGTCGGCGAACTCCGCGTTCACCCACTCCACGAGTTCGCGGTTCGTGCGGAAGTTGGTCGTGAGCTGGAGGAACCGGCCGCCGGAGTCTCTGATCCGTTCCTTCACGAAATCGAAGGTGTCGATGTCGGCCCGGCGGAACCGGTAGATCGACTGCTTCGGGTCTCCCACCACGAACAGGCTGCCCGGCTTGACCCGCGTCGATCGCCAATCGGTCGCGTGCGGGTCGTCGGCCGTGAGCAAAAGCAATATCTCCGCCTGGAGCGGGTCGGTGTCTTGAAACTCGTCCACGAGCAGAAACGGATGCCGCGCGGCGAAGCCCACGCGAACCTCCGGCCGCTCCCGCAGCAGCCTCGCGGTCCGCGAGAGCAGATCGTGGAACGACACCTGCCCCTCCGCGAGCCGCAGCCGCTCGTAGTGCTCCCGCGCCGCCGTGAGCAGCGGGATCACGAACTGGTAGCGGTGGGCCCGCCACCGCTCGAGCGGCTCCCGCACCCGATCGACGAGCTCGACCCACCAGCGTTCGAGTTCCGCCTTGCGTTCCCGCTGCCGCTCTTGGTGCGCCCGGTCGCGGCCGCCCGGCAGCCAGAGGCTCTGCACCACCTTCGGGCAGCTCCCCTCGAGCCGCTCGATCGCCTTGAAGGCCGACGCCGGCGAATCGTCGGACCGGGTCCGCCACGCCCGTACCACCGTCTCCATCGCGTTCATGAGCTTGTCATCGCCGCGGGCCGACCAGGAGACGAGGACGCCCTCGAGCCTGGCTTCGATCTCGCCGCAGAGTTCTTCCACGAGCGGTTCGATCTTGGGAGGATCGACCGGATCGTGCGGCCAGTGCTCGACGTCGCCATGGGCCACGAACGTCTCGAAGGCCGGCCGCAGGTCGCGCAGGTCGATGCCGGCGGCCTCGAGCGCGGCGCGGAATGCCAAGAGGCTTTCCTCGCGGGTCGCCCGCTCGCAGAACTCCCGCCACGCTCGGCCGCGGAGCGTCTGCTCGCCCGCCGCGTCCATCGACTCGAATGCCGGATCGAGGCCCGCCTCGATCGGCCGCTCCCGCAATAGCCGCCCGCAGAACGAGTGGACCGTGCCGATCACCGCCGAATCGATCTCCGCGAGCGCCGCGAGCATCCGGCGGCGCTCCTCCTCGGACGCACCGGAATCGGCCGCATCGCGCTCGAGCCGCTCGCGGAACCGGCGGGCGAGCTCGGCGGCGGCCTTCTTCGTGAACGTCGTCGCGGCGATCTGGCCGACCGTCGCCGTGCCGGAGCGAATGAGCGCCGTCATGCGATCGACCATGCAGGTCGTCTTGCCCGTGCCGGCCGAGGCCTCGACAAGCATGCTCGCATCGAGCACGGTGCGGATCTGCTCGCGGGCGGCCGCATCGCCGAGGGGGCCGGGCTGCTCCTCGGCGACCTGCTCGAACGGCCGCGGCTCTCCGGCGGCGAACGGCGGGGCCGCGGCGGGCTCCTTCACGTTCCGCAGGCCGTCGAACAGCTCGCCGAGCGTCTTGCTTTCGGGGCCGTAGCGTCCCTCGTCGTGCCGGAGTTTGCGGCGGGCCGACCTCACCGTCTCCGACGCATCGCCACAGACTTCGCGGAAGTCGCAGAAGCCGCACTCTTGGGGATCGCTCGTGGCGAGGAACGTTCCGGCGGCCGCGATCCCGCAGAGGCTCTCCACGACCGCGACCACGCCCTCGAGCTCCTCCGCCGTCCACGCAACCCGCTCGCCGAGCGTGTCGGCGCCGGGAAAGACGTAGGCGAACTGCGTGACGCGGGCCGCGCCGCCCACCGCCTCGCGGGCGACGTGCCGCACCATCATCACATAGAGACCGTGCTGCAGCCGGCGGCCCGCCTGGAACACTCCGAGCGGATTCCGCTCGGTGCTGCGGTGCTTGAACCTGGCGGAGCGGCCCTTCTTGTAGTCGATCACCACGTAGCCGTTCTCGGCATCCTCGCGACCGTCGATGTCGATCCGATCGACGAAGCCGCGGAGGCGAATCGTGCGGCCTGGTGAGAGTGGCAGCACGACCGGATCCGATCGGTCAAACGTCTCGGCCTCACGATGTGGCACGAATCCGATCGCCGCCTCGAGCGCCACCGGCAGCGATCCCGTCTTCACGGAATACTCCTCCTCGGCGCGGAGGAACGTCCGCACGGCGCTTGCCAGTTCGCGGCGGCCGGCTGCCACAGCCACCTCGTCGTTCGTCGGCTTCTCGGCACGCTTCGCCTCGAGCACATCGTCGAGG
>JBIIOJ010000119.1:0-8968 GCA_044337015.1 Pirellulales bacterium | reverse complement strand
GTTCGGGGCTGCCCGTGTGCCCGAGACGGCGTATGCAGACAAGCGCAGCAAGGATTGCGGAGCGAAGTCTGCATCCGAGCGAGCGGAGCACAGGATGTGCGCAGCGAGCGTCCGGCGAGTGGCATACGGGCAGCCCCGAACCAAGCACGGTTGACTTACCCCGCGTCGAGGGCGAGCCGGTCGGCCTCGCATGCCATCGCGACGCAGGCGACGCTGTCGGCCTCCGTGAGCCGTCGCACGTGGAGCGGATTGCGGACACGGGCGAACTGGTCTTCGGCGAGGTCGTGGACCGTCTTCGCGTAGAGCGGGAGCTTCTCGAGACCGGTCGTGAAACTGATCTCGACCGTCATCGTCGATTCGAAGTCGTGAAAGCGGCCTCTCACATGCCGCTCCGCTTCATCGTGGCGGGCCGTGCTGCGTACGACACTCCCGGGCAGCATCCGGGTGAGAATCTCCAGCGACTCCTCGTCGACGAGCGCCCGCAGGAATCCGTGGGTGGGGACCCAGCCGTAGAGCCTGACCTCTCCCCGCTCGAACACGAGCCGCAGTTCCTGCCGGTCCATCCGCGACGGCTGGTGGAATCCGTGCTCGAAGTGGAAGAGCACGCCCCAGTGCGGGTCGCGCCGGAGGGCCTCGGGAATGAGCGATTGCGTATGGCCAGCCCAGCCGTCGTACGGGTAGCGGCAGGTGCACGAAACCTGCTCCTCGACTGGCCGGTAGACCTGCTCGACCGCTCCGTTGCCATCCTCCTCCGCGCCGGCCGGCGGCCGCACGCTCCTCGCGGCCGACACGACCGTTCCCTGCCCCAGCCAATACGCCACAAGATCGAAGAAGTGGACGCCATGTTCGACGAAGATTCCGCCGCTCTTCTCCCTGTCCCAGAACCAGTGTTCCGGTGCGAGCCCCTCATCGGCGGCCTCGTTCAGAAACAGGCCGTGTATGAGACCGCCCAGGATTCGCGACTCGATGAGCCGCCGCATGGCTTCGGCGAGCGGGTTGTACCGTTCGACCAAGTTCGCGACGCAGACCAGCCCCTGCCTGGCCGCGACCGCCTCGAGCTCCTGTGCGTCGGCAAGCGTGGTCGCAAGGGGCTTTTCGACGATCACGTGCTTGCCAGCCCGGAGTGCCGCGCGAGCCTGCCGGTGGTGCATGGAGGGGGGCGTCGCGAGGTAAACGACGTCGATGTCGGGCGAGACGAGAAGCATCTCCGGGTCGACGACCCCGGCCCCGAGCGTTTTCGCCGCCCGGTGGGCCGCGTCGGGGTTGACGTCGGCAACGGCCGCGACGGTCACGGCGGAAAGCCGCCGGTACTGCTCCGCCGAAAACCGGGCGAAGGCGCCGCAGCCCACGATCCCGAGCCTGATGGTGCCGAGCCTGATAGTGGCCCGGCCGGCCGGTTCGCGGGGCGTGGCTGGAGCGACGAACTCGGTCGGCAAGGGGGCAGTGGCGGCTTGGGACGGGCCTGCTGGCATGGTGGGTCTCCTCGAAAGCGGGTGAGGGACACGTCCATGCGATCGATGAGACCGCTGGATGCCTGCGGCCGAACGGAAGGATCCTATGAGTTCCGGCGATCCCGGTCCACGTCGCGGTGGCTCAGCCTCCTTTGCCGGACGAGGGACCGCCGCCGCTCGCGGCTCCGCCGGCCTCTGGGGGATCGCTTTCGTGCGGACGGTCGGCGTCGTGACGGTGGACACCCCGCGGCCGGCTCCCACGGGCAAACGACGCGGCTCAGCCGGTCACTTCCGCCGCGGCCGCTTCTTTCGCACGGGCTTCTTCGCCTTCGCCGGCTTCCCCGTCGACATCTTGGGCTTCTTCGCGGAAGGCTTCTTCTTCGGAGACGCTTTCTTCTTCGCGGCTTTCTTCGGCAACTTCTTCGCGGGAAGCGTCACGCCCTTGCGGGCGGCTGCCGGCCGGCGTCGTGGCGACTTGGCCGCTGCAACCTCGTCGAGAAACTCGTTGGCCATTTCGGCGAGGTCGGCAGCCGAGATCGGCTCCACCTCGTCGAGGATGAAGAGTGAAAGCTCGCCCCGCTGCTGCACTGCCGAGAGCGTCTGGTATTCCTCGAGGGACAAATCGTCATGGTCCTCGTCTTCGCTCGTGAGGAACTCGAAACCGACGCGGGCCTTGGGGTCCCAGCCGTCGATGTGAAACTCAACGCCGTACTCGCGAAACATGACGTTGCGGGCGATGGCATAGCCACGGCCCTTGAACAGCCGGGCGAGTAGGCCGCAGGCCTCGGTCTCGGAGAGGGTGTCGGACATGGCAGGCGGCTCCCTTGGAGAAGATCGTGCGGATTGAGGTCCGGAAGGATAGCCGATTCCGAACCGCGTCGCGAGGAACCGGCTTACGGCATGGCGGCCGGTTGGCGCCGTCGGGAGCCGGCCGCCCGGGTCCTGACGCGAGCCGGCCCACGCGACCGGTACCGGGCTGCGATTCTCTCTGCCGTCTCGGCGATGCGGTCGCCAACGTCGGCCGGCTCGAGCACCTCCGCATGCTCCGCGAGTCCAAGAAGCTGCGGGATCATCTCGTCATCCCACGCCCGCTCGATCTCGAGGATCACGCCGCCGTCCCGCTGCGGCTTCGCCTTCTGCCCAGGATGAAAGGGCTTTTCAACGGCCCACCTCGCCCTGGTGGCATCGATTCGAATCCGGTAGCGGCGGGGGGCCTTCGTGGACCGAAAGATCGTCATGCTGTCGGCGAGCATCGACTCCACCGTCTCCGTCGGCCGCTCGAAGGACCGCGACGACGGCTTGGCTTCCTCGACGCGGTCGAGCTTGAAGAATCGGATCGCTTTGGCGTCGGCCCCGCCTTTGGGCGGGTCGGCAAGTCTCGCTGCGATGTAGATGCTGCCGTCGTACACCACGAGGGCATCGGGATTGATCGAGTATCCCTTCGGATCGTCGCTGGCGAGGCTGCGATACCGGATTCCCAGCGTGAGCCTGTTCTGGATCGAGCGATTGATCGCATTGAGCGTACGGGACGCGTATTTGCCATGAGCGGGCCGGGGATGAACGACGAGCCCCTGCTTGTGCTCGTCGACGTAGGCGAGCAGCTTCGGCGTCACGAGCCGCTCGATCCTCGCAAGGAGCTGGCCGAGGCCGTGCCAGTAGACGGTGCCAGCGAGCGGGGCGATGAAGTTCCTCGCGACGGCGAGGGAGAGCAGTTCCGGGAGTGTCACGGCGGGGGCGGAGAGTTCGTGGGCCCCCCGTCCCGGCTCGATCGCCCAGCCTGCCGTCGGCGTGCCGCGATCCGACCGCTTCTTCACGCTCTTGAGGGCATAGCCGAACTTCTGCAGGAAATTGATGTCGCGGCGGATGTTCTTGTCGGACATCTCGTCGATCACGCCTCGGCTGCGGAGCTCCGCCTTCAGCTCGGCGACGGAAAGTGGATGGCGCGCGCCGAAGAGAATGTCAACGAGGTGGAAGATCCGGAGGAGCTGTTCGTGCCGGCTGAGCGAGTCCATGCCGGAAACGATACTTCAATGCCCCCGCAATACCAATCCGCCAAACCACAATCTCCGCCGCCGGCCGGCACAGCCGAACTTGACGGACGCCCCCCCGGCCGTAAGCATCATCGCGATGAACTACTGCGGATTCGGGCTTGCAGTCTTGGCGTCGGTGCTTTGGGGGCTGACGTACTGCCTCGATGAACGGCTGCTTTCGAGCCTGTCGGTGGTCAAGCTGTATTTTCTGCACTGTCTTTGTGGCGTGCTGGTCGCGGGTGCGGTCATGCTCCTCCAAGGTGCCTCACCGGCGGCGCTGTTTTCGATCGACACGTCCAGGTCCAGCCTCCCGCTCGTCGGCCTGACGCTCCTCACGGCCACTGCGGCGACGCTTTCCATACTCGGCTCGATTCAGTTTCTCGGCGCGAACAAGTCGGCCGTGCTGGAAATTTCATACCCGCTGTTCGTCGCGTTCTTCTCCGTGCTGTTCTTCAACGGGCAGCTGCAACTCCCCGTGGTGATCGGCGGCCTGTTCATCATGGTCGGGTCCGCCATCATCGTGCTCGCCAAATGACGGTTCGAATCTGATGCCACCTGACGACCCGGGGAATACCAACAAAGAACCCCGGCAGCAGCCCGACTGGTACCTCGAGAACGGACTGCTTGTCTACACGGCGGCCTATCATCTGAAACGCGGGCACTGCTGCGGCTCCGGCTGCCGGCACTGTCCCTACGACCCCCGGCACATCGAGGGCAACACGAAGGTCCGCCCATGAATGCCTACCGGGACCACGACGAGGATGAACACGACTGGGACGACGACGAGACTGATACCGGCGACGGCTTGGAAGACTCGGACGAAGAGCCGACCGTCCCTTGTCCGTACTGCAAAGAAGACATCCTCGAAGACTCGCCGTACTGTCCTCACTGCGAGCAGTACATCTCCGAGGAGGACTATGCAGGCCCTGGAAAACCTTTATGGGTGTTCCTGACGGCCTTGGTCTGCCTCGGGATAGCGATCTGGTGGGTGTTCGCAGTGTTCTGATGCACGGCGTCGCAACAACGGGTCATGGAGGTGAAAAACGGACGGGGTGGGATTCGAACCCACGAGCGACTTTCGCCGCTGCCGGTTTTCAAGACCGGTGCATTCAACCGCTCTGCCACCCGTCCTCGACGCCGACCAAGTCTACCCAGCGATCGCGATTCCGCCGCGGCCGGAGCGACGGCCTTTGACTGTTTTCGCGTGTTTTTTTAGAGTGCGGCCGATCTCAGCATCTCACGAGGAGCCATTCAATGGGCGGCATCAGCAACCGGATGAAGGAAGTGAAGCGGCGCCGGAAGCGTCGCGAGAAGATCGACAAGTTCGCATCCAAGGTGAAGAAGGCCACCCAGTCGGAACGGCTCGTCATGGCGGAGAAGCTCCGAAAGATGACGACCGGGTGCGACGTCTTGATCGAGCGGCTTGGGCTGACCGAGCGGAAGCGGAGCTGAGGCCGCGTCAGGGTCCTAACCGGCTTATTGGCCTGCTAGCGCCGGCCTACTCGGCCGGGCTGAACGTGAACTCGTCCTGGTCGAAGTCGATCCGCACCTTCGAGCCCTCGGCGAACCTGCCGGAGAGCAGCTCCCGTGCGAGCGGATTCTGCAGCTGCTGCTGGATCACCCGCTTCAGCGGCCTCGCGCCATAGACCGGGTCGTAGCCGAGTCTCGCGATCTCCTCGACCGCCTTCTCGGAGCATGAGAGCTCGACCCCGGCCCGCGCTGCCTGGTCGACGAGCCGCTTCACCTGGATCGAGACGATCTTTCCGATGTGGCTCTTGTCGAGCGGGTGGAAGATGATCGTTTCGTCGATGCGGTTCAGGAACTCCGGCAGGAACCTCGCCTGGAGTGCCTCCTTCACCGCCTCGCGGACGTCCTGCTCGCTCCCCCCCTCGGTCGTGATCTGCTGGATCGCCTGGCTGCCGACGTTGCTCGTCATGACGACGATCGTGTTCGTGAAGTCGACCGTGTGGCCGAGGCTGTCGGAGAGCCGGCCGTCGTCCAGCACCTGCAAGAGCACGTTGAAGACGTCACGGTGGGCCTTCTCCATCTCATCGAGGAGCACGACCGAGTAAGGCCGACGACGAACGGCTTCCGTGAGCCTGCCCCCCTCTTCGTAGCCGACGTAGCCGGGAGGGGCGCCGATGAGCCTCGCAACCGTGTGCTTCTCCATGAATTCGCTCATGTCGATCCGCACCATCGCGTTCTCGTCGTCGAAGAGCACCTCGGCGAGCGCCTTACAGAGCTCCGTCTTCCCGACGCCCGTCGGCCCGAGGAAGATGAACGACCCGATCGGACGGTTGGGGTCCTGGAGGCCGGCACGGCTGCGTCGCACCGCGTCGCTGACCGCCTCGACCGCCTCGTCCTGGCCGACCACCCGCTGGTGGAGCCGCTCCTCGAGCACGAGCAGCTTCGCCCGCTCCGTCTCCACGAGCCGCGTCAAGGGAATCCCGGTCCAGGCGCTCACGACCTCGGCAATCTCCTCGGGGCCGACCTCGCGCCGCAGGAGCCGCTTCCCGGCGCCCTTGGAAGCCTCCCGGCCGGCGTCTTTCTCGGTGCCCTCCTGCTCAAGCCGCTGCTGCAGCTTCTTCCGCTTCACGTCGAGTTCGTAGAGCCGCTGGTAGAGGTCCTCGCCGACCGGCTGCCCCGACGACTGCCTCTCCTTTATCTGCGCCCCAGCCTGATCGAAGGCGAGCTGCACCTCGTCGAGCTGTTTGCGAAGCTCCTGCACGCTGCCGACGCCGCTCTTTTCCGCCTCCCACTGCTCCCGGAGGCTTGCGAGCTTCCGTCGAAGCTCCGTCGACTCCTCCTCGATCTCCTTGAGGCGGTCCTTGGCGTGCTCCTCCGTCTCCTCGGCGAGCTGCCTCGCCGCCAGCTCAAGCTGCACGAGCCGCCGCTGCACCTCGTCGATCTCGCTCGGCACACTCTGCAACTCCATCGCGATCCGGCTCGTCGCCTCGTCCATGAGGTCGATCGCCTTGTCAGGGAGGAACCGGTCGTGGATGTAGCGGTTGGAGAGCTCGGCGGCGGCCACGAGGGCGGAGTCCTTGATCTTCACTCCCTTATGGTGCGCTTCATACCGAGGCTTGAGCCCCCGCAGGATTGCGATCGTGTCCTCGACGGAGGGCTCGCCGACAAACACGGGCTGGAACCGCCGCTCGAGCGCGGCGTCCTTCTCGATGTGCTTGCGGTATTCGTCGAGCGTGGTCGCACCGATGCACCTCAGCTCGCCGCGCGCGAGCGCCGGCTTGAGCAGGTTCGCCGCGTCGCTGCCCCCCTCGGCCGCCCCCGCCCCGATCACGGTGTGCAGCTCGTCGATGAAGAGGATCACGCCGCCGGCTGCGGCCTCCACCTCCCGCAGGATCGCCTTGAGCCGGTCCTCGAACTCGCCGCGGTACTTCGTGCCGGCGATGAGGGCCCCGAGGTCGAGGGCCACGACCCGCTTGTTGCGAAGCGTCTCCGGAACGTCGGCCTGCACGATTCGCAGCGCGAGCCCCTCGGCGATGGCCGTCTTGCCGACGCCCGGCTCGCCGATGAGCACGGGATTGTTTTTCGTGCGACGGGACAGCACCTGGATCACGCGGCGAATCTCGGAGTCGCGGCCGATGACCGGGTCGAGCTTTCCCTGGCTCGCCCGCTTCACGAGGTCGATGCCGTACTTCTCGAGCGCCTGGAACTTTTCCTCCGGGCTCTGGTCGGTCACGCGGGAGCTTCCGCGGACCGCCTGCAGTCCAGCGAGCAACTCCTTTTCGGTCACCGCCGCCAGTTCCAGCAGCTTCTTTGCCTTCGAGGCGGTCTTCGCGAGACCCAAGAGCAGATGGTCGGTCGAGACAAACTCATCCTTCATCGTGTCGGCCTCGGCGCTGGCCGCCTCGAAGACCTTCATGAGGTCGCCATCAGGCTGCGGCTGGGCGCCGCCCGACACCTTCGGCAGGCTCGCCAGCTCAGCCTCGACGATCCTCTCGAGTTGCTCGCGGCTCGCCCCGACCTTCTCGAAGAGCGGTCGCACGATCCCCTCCCGCTCCGAGAGAAGCGCCGAGAGCAGGTGCACGGTCGTCGCCTGCGGGTTCCCCCGCGAGGCTGCGAGCTCGACCGCCCGTTGGACGGCCTCCTGTGCCTTGATAGTCAGTTTGTCGAAACGGAATGGCATGGCATCCCCCTGGCCCGCCGCGAGCGTGGACTAGCTCTTCACCTCGAACTCCGCGTCGATCGCGTCGTCGGGCCCCTTTCCGGCACCTGCGGCCCCGGCACCTGCGGTGGTCCCCTCCGGCGTGCCGCCGCGGCTGGCCGTGGCCTCGTAGAGCACCTTCGAGAGCGCATGGGTCGCCTGCTCGAGGGCGTCGTGGGCCGACTGGATCGCGTCGGCGTCGTCACCCTTGCAGAGCTCCCGGGCCTTCGTGATCGCGGCCTCGAGCGGTGCCTTGTCGGAGGCCGACAGCTTGTCGGCGTTCTCCTTCACGAGCTTCTCGGTCTGGAAGCAGAGGCTCTCCGCCTTGTTCTTGGCCTCGGCGAGGCGGGCCTTCCGCTTGTCCTCCTCGGCGTGCTCCTCGGCGTCTTTCCGCATCCGCTCGATCTCCTTCTCGTTGAGACCGCTCGACTGCTCGATCCGAACGGTCTGCTCCTTGTTGGAACCGAGATCCTTGGCGCTCACGTTCAAGATGCCGTTGGCATCGACGTCGAACTTCACCTCGATCTGCGGCGTGCCGCGGGGAGCCGGCGGGATGCCTTCCAAGTTGAACTGTCCGAGCAGCCGGTTGTCGCGGGCCATCGGCCGCTCACCCTGGAACACGCTCACCGTCACGGCCGTCTGGCTGTCGGCCGCGGTGCTGAAGACCTGCTTCCGCTCGGTCGGCACGGTCGTGTTCCGTTCGATGAGCTTCGTGAAGATGCCACCCTCCGTCTCGATGCCGAGGGAGAGCGGCGTCACGTCGAGCAGGAGCACGTCCTGCACGTCGCCGGCGAGCACGCCCCCCTGGATCGCCGCACCGAGCGCCACGACCTCGTCGGGGTTCACGCCCTTGTGCGGCTCCTTGTTGAAGAGCTTCTTGACGAGTTCCTGAACCTTCGGGATGCGGGTCGAGCCGCCGACGAGCACGACCTCGTCGATGTCCTTCGGGTCGAGCTTGGCGTCCTTGAGGGCCTGGACCACCGGCCCTCGGCACCGCTCGACGAGCCCGTCGCACATCTGCTCGAACTGCGCGCGGGTGATCGTCATCTGAAGGTGCTTCGGGCCGGAGGCGTCGGCCGTGATGAACGGCAGGTTGATGTCGGTGCTCTGCGCGCTCGAGAGTTCCTTCTTCGCCTTCTCGCAGGCTTCCTGGAGCCTCTGGAGGGCCATCGTGTCCTTCCGCAGGTCGATCCCCTGCTCCCGCTGGAACTGGTCGGCCACGTGGTTGATGAGCGACTGGTCAAAGTCGTCGCCACCGAGGTGCGTATCGCCGTTGGTGCTGATCACCCGGAAGACGCCATCGGCCACCTCGAGCACCGACA
>JBIIOJ010000411.1:0-2581 GCA_044337015.1 Pirellulales bacterium | reverse complement strand
CACGCCGGGCATCCCGAAGAGCGGCGAGTCGGTGCAGGGTTCCTTCTCGAAGACGTCGAGCGCCACGCCGGCGATGACGCCCCGCGAGAGCCCCTCGGCAACCGCCTTCTCGTCGTAGATCCCGCCGCGGGCACAGTTCACGAGCCGCACGCCCGGCTTGAGGATCTCGAGCTCCTTCATGCCGACGAGGTGCTTCGTATCCTCCGTCAGCGGCGTGTGGACGGTGAGATAATCGACCTGGGGAAGCATGTCTCGCACGCTCTCGATGAGCTCGATGCCGAGCTCCCCCGCGCGCTCGGCCGACATGAACGGGTCGTAGCCGAGCACCCGCATCTCGAAGGCCCGCGCACGGCTCGCGACCGCGAGGCCGATCCGTCCGAGGCCCACGATGCCGAGCGTCTTTCCGGCGAGCTGAACGCCCATGAACTTGCCGCGGTCCCAGGCGTGCGACTTGAGGCTCGCGTCGGCCTGCGCGATGTTGCGGGAGACCGCGAGCAGCATGGCGAAGGTGTGCTCCGCGGTGCTCACCGTGTTGCCGGCGGGCGTGTTCATCACGACGATGCCGAGCCGGGTGGCGGCATCCTTGTCGATGTTGTCGGTGCCGACGCCGGCCCGCACGATCGCCTTGAGACGGTGGTTGCCGGCGAGCACGTCACCGGTGATCTTCACGCCGCTGCGGCAGATCGCCCCGTCGTGTTCCGCGAGCGCCGCCTTGAGATCCGCCCCCGAGAGCCCCGTCGCCACGCGGTAGCTGATGCCGGCCGACTTCGCACCCTCCAGGAGCGCGATGCCGTCGGGGGAGAGAGGATCGAGAACGATGATCGAGGGCATGGTGTCCTTTCGGGGTCAGGCATTGGCCCGCTGGAACTCGAGCATGAAGTCCCGCAGGGCCTCCACGCCCTCGCGCGGCATGGCGTTGTAGATACTCGCGCGGATGCCGCCGACGGAGCGGTGCCCCTTCAGGTCGACGAGTTTCCGCTTCGCCGCCTCCGCCGCGAACCGCTTCTCGAGGTCCTCGCCGGGAAGGCGGAATGTGACGTTCATCGCCGATCGGCAGTCGGGACGGGCGTGCCCGGAGTAGAAGCCGCTCGAACGGTCGATCACGTCGTAGAGCAGGGCGGCCTTCTCGGCGTTGATCGACTCCATGCGGGCGAGGCCGCCGACCGTGCCGGAGAGCCAGCGGCAGACGAGGCCCAGGATGTAGACCGCGAAGACCGGGGGCGTGTTGGCCCGCGACTCGTTCTTCGCGTGCGTCCGGTAGTCGAGCATCGAGGGGAGCGAGTCGCCAGAACGCGAGAGCAGATCCTTGCGGATGATCACGGCGGTCACCCCCGCGATGCCCGCGTTCTTCTGGGCACAGGCGTAGATCAGGCCGTACCGCGACACGTCGATCGGCCGCGAAAGGAAATCGCTCGAGCAGTCGCAGACCAGCGGCCGGTCACCGACAGCGGGCTCCCGCTTCCACTGGACGCCCTGGATCGTCTCGTTGCTCGTAATGTGGACGAACGAGGAAGCATCGGACAGCTTCAAATCTCCGTCGGACGGAAGCCGGTCGTACTTCGTCGACTCGCCATCCCAGGCGACGTGGACCGGCCCCTCGCGGTGAGCCTCCTTCAACGCGAGGCCGCCCCACGTGCCGCTGACGACGTAGTCGGCGGGCTCGCTGCGACCCCGCAGCAGGTTCATCGGCACCATCGAAAACTGGAGGCTCGCGCCCCCCTGCACGAACAGGATGTCGTGGGTGTCGGGCACCGACAGGAGCGACTTCAGGCCGGCAACGGTGTCGGCGAGGATGCGGTCGAAGGCGGGGCTGCGGTGGCTGATCTCGAGCACGGAGATCCCGACGCCCGGGAGCGAGAGCAGGTGCTCCTGGGCCTCCTGCAACACCTCGATCGGCAGGACGGCCGGCCCAGGAGAGAAATTGAAGACCCTCTCGCCCCCATCGGCGACCCCGGGCTTCCTCCGGACGGCGGTCGTTTCGCTCTGCGGCACGTCATGGCTCCTTGCTCTGCCGGCGGGTTTGCCCGGGAAGCGGAACGCCCCGGCGAGCGGGCGGACCCGTTCCCGCGGACTCCATGTTTCCGCCGGTGGCTCGCAGAATAGGACCGCCCGATCAGACGGTCAACGGGCCACCGTGTCGACGGGGCCCACTATACTGCCAGGGCCCACCATGCCACCCGGACCGATCGTGCCGGCGGGGGGCGAGGCGACGAAGGGGACCGCCACGCCGCCGGGCGGGGGAGTGCCCGGAGCGACGACGGTGGGGGAGCCGCCCGAGGAGAGGCTCGCGACCCGAGCGGCGACCATCGGCTGCCGGCCGTCGATGGAGAGCGCGCGAGTGTAGTTGGCGAGCGCCTGCTGCGTGTTGCCCGACGACTCACGGAGTTGGCCGAGGGCGACGAGCGCCCGCGGGTTGTTCGGGTCCACCGCAAGGGCGTCGACGAGGTGGTTCTCGGCGGCCTGCGCGTCGCCGTGTTCCTCGCAGAGCCTCGCCAGTTCGATCCGTGGCTGCGGATCGCCGGGCTGACGCCTCGACCATGCCTCGAGATTCGCCACCGCCTCGTTACCCCTGTTCTGCTCG
>JBIIOJ010000118.1:0-8997 GCA_044337015.1 Pirellulales bacterium | reverse complement strand
GCAGTAGCCGCGGGCCCGCGTGACGCCGGCGACGGCCCGCTTCACCACCTCATCCTCCCCCATCCGCAGCTTGAACTCGCGGTGGATCGCGCTCGTCGCGAGGAACACGTGGATCCGGGGGCGGGCGGCCTTGGCGAGCGCCTCCCAGGCCCGGTCGATGTCGGCGTCGTTGCAGCGTGCGAGGCCGCAGACGGTGGCGTCGCGGACGGCCCCGGCGATGTCGCGGACGCTTTCGAAGTCGCCCGGCGAGGCGATCGGGAAGCCCGCCTCGATGACGTCCACGCCGAGCTGGACGAGCGCCTGCGCGATCTCCATCTTCTCGGTGAGGTTCATGCTCGCGCCGGGCGACTGTTCGCCATCGCGGAGCGTGGTGTCGAAGATGCGGATCGGGCGGGGAGTGTCCATGGAATGTCTCGGAACCCGCCATAGTACCGTGACCGGCCGCCGGCGGCATCCTCGGCGGACGGACTCCCGGGATCGGACGGGTTGCGGGTACACTTCAGTCAGTCCGATTCGAGCCCGAAGAGGATCGACATTTGTCGACCTTGCCCCACGCACGACCGACCTCTTCCATGCCCGATGCCACCGGTCCGGCGGCGGGCCGCGGTCGTCCGCCGGCCTCGAGTTCATCGGGTTCGTGGACCCGGCGGCTTGGCAGGGGGGCCACGGCCGGGCTCCTGCTCGCCGCGGGCGGGCTCGCCTGGTGGTGGCTGACGACCCATCATTTCACCGGCTCCGGCGATCACGCGGAGCCTCCCGCGGGGCCGGACCACGCCTCGGTTTCCCCTCGGCCGCAGGCCGATGTCGTGACGCTGCCTCGCGGCGCCAGCCGCGACGAGATCGGGCTCGCGGCGGTCGAGACGCGGCGGCTGCGTGAGCATCTCACGGTGCCGGGGCGGCTCGACTACGACGCCCGCTACCGGCTCGACTACGCCTCGCCGGTGGACGGCATCGTCGCGCAGGTGTTCGTGAAGGTGCGGCAGCACGTTGCCCGCGGCGATTCCCTCGCGGAGGTGTCGAGCCCCGACATCGGCATGGCCCGCGACGAGGTCCGTAAGCGGCAGGACGAGCTCGCGATCGTGCAGAAGGAGGCCGGCTGGGCCAACGAGATCGGCGACAACGTCGCGGCCCTGCTCGATTCGCTCTCCAACAAGCCGCCGCTCGAGACGATCGAGCGGCAGTTTCAGAACCGCGTGCTCGGCAGCTATCGGGAGAAGATCCTCGGCGCCTACTCGCGGCTGCTCTTCGTCGAAAAGGTCAACACGAGCACGAAGCAGCTTGGCGAGGGCGGGGTCATCTCCGGCCGGATCATCGAGGAGCGGACGAGCAACCTCGAGGTGGCGAAGGCGAGCTTCGCGGCCGCCTGTGAGGAGTCCAGCTTCCAGACCCGCCAAGACCGGGCCCGAGCGAAGGCCTCGCTCGAGCAGGCCGAACGGCTCGTGCAGATCTCGAAGGAGCACCTGCGGACGCTCGTCGGCAGCAAGCTCGAGAGCGATGCGGGCGGCAAGGGGGCGGCCGAGGGGGTGGCCGACCTCGAGGAGGATGGAACGGCGGGCGGCGGTCGTGCGGCGGAATCAGGTTCCCGTGCACTCAGCGCGCTCGTGCTCCGCACGCCCTTCGACGGGCTCGTCGAGGACATCTTCGTGGCCCGCGGCGAGCGGGTGAAGGCGGGCGACCGGCTGTTCGTCGTGGCAGACACCCGGACGCTCTGGGTGCGTGCCCAGATCCACGAGCGGCAGTGGACGACCGTCGAGGTCGGCGAGGGGCAGGAGGTTCGCGTGAACGTTCCGGGCGCCGCCGATCACGACACGACGGCGCGGGTCAACCACGTGGGGGCCACCGTCGAGGCCGAGTCGAGGAGCGTGCCGCTCGTCGCCGAGCTGGAAAACGACGACGCTCACTACAAGCCCGGCATGTTCGTCTGGGTGGACCTGCCGCAGGGGAGCGAGCGGGAGGCGCTCGCCGTGCCGGCCGCCGCCGTGATGCGGCACGAGGGGGAGTCGTTCGTCTTCGTGCCGGACGGCCCCGACCGCTTTCGCCGCGTAGCCGTGAAGACCGGGCTCGAGGGAGACGGCTTCATCGAGGTGAAGGGGAAGCTCGAGACCGGCAAGGAGGTCGTCTCCCGCGGCGCTTTTCTGCTCAAGAGCGAGCTCCTGCTCGAACAGGACGAGGAGCCCTCGCAATCAATGCCGGAGGCTGGTCGGCAGGCGGTGCCACAGCCCGATCGGTCGGCCAAAGTGCGGGCCGGCTGACGCGATCCACGGAGGCAGCAGGTGCTCAGCGGTGTCATCGAGTGGTCGCTCGCCAACCGGGCGCTTGTGATCGCGTTGTTCGTGCTCATGTCGCTCGGCGGGCTCTACGCGGCGACACAGATTCCCGTCGACGCCGTCCCCGATCTCGTCAATGTGCAGGTGCAGGTCGTGACCGAGGCGGGCACGCTGCCGCCCTTGGAGGTTGAGCGGACGGTCACCTACCCCGTCGAGCTGGCCGTGAGCGGGCTGCCGAATGTCGAGGAGATCCGGAGCGTGTCGCGGCTGGGCATCTCGCTCGTCACGATCGTGTTTCGCGAGGGCACCGACATCTTCCTCGCCCGGCAGCTCGTGGCCGAGCGGCTCCCGGAGGCGAAGTCCGGAATTCCGCTCGATGGCGTCGATCCGCGGATCGGCACGCTCAGCACCGCGCTCGGCGAGATTCTCCAGTTCGAGGTCCGTTCCGGGGAAGGGACGGGTGAGCGGGCCCTCATGGACTTGCGGAGCCTCCTCGAATGGGACATCGCTCCGGCGATGCGGGAGGTGTCGGGCGTGACCGACATCAATTCCCACGGCGGCTATGCCAAGAGCTATGAGGTGCAGGTCGATCCCGACCGGATGTCGTCGCACGGCATCTCGCTCGGCGAGGTGCTCGCGGCCCTCGAGCGGAACAACGCGAGCACGGGCGGCGGTTACATCGTCCGCAACGGCGAGCAGCGGTTCATCCGCGGCCAAGCCCTGCTCGGCGGCGTCGAGGACATCGAGAAGGTGGTCGTCCGCAGCCCGGCCGGCGGCGTGCCCGTGCTCATGCGCAACATCGCCGCCGTCACCGTGGCGCCGCTCGTGCGGCAGGGGGCTGCGACCCGCGATGCCCGCGGCGAGATCGTGACCGGCATGGTGATGATGGTCCGCGGCGAGAACAGCCGGCGGGTGGTCGCCGCCGCGAAGGAAAGGCTGGCGGAAATCCGCGGCTCGCTCCCGGCGGGCGTGGAGCTCGAGATCCTCTACGACCGGTCGGAACTGATCGCCCGCACGCTTGACACGGTGCTCCACAATCTCGCGGAAGGGGGATTGCTCGTGATCGCCGTGCTCCTCGTGCTGCTCGGCAACGTGCGGGCGGGGATCATCGTCTCGCTCGCGATCCCGCTCTCGATGCTCTTCGCCGCGAACATCATGTGGGCGGTCGGCATCCCGGCGAGCCTCATGAGCCTGGGGGCGATCGACTTCGGTCTCGTCGTCGACAGCTCCGTGATCATGGTCGAGAACTGCGTCCGCCGGCTCGGTCTCGCGCAGCCGTCCGAGTCGAAGCTCGACGTGGTCCGCGACGCGGCGATCGAGGTCCGCGGCCCGACCATGTTCGGCGAGCTCATCATCGCGATCGTCTACCTGCCGATCCTGTTCCTCGAGGGGACGGAGGGCAAGCTCTTCAAGCCGATGGCCCTCACGGTGCTCTTCGCGCTTTTGGGTTCGCTCGTCATCTCGCTGACGCTCATGCCCGTCCTCGCGGCGACGGTGCTTTCGCGGGAAGAGGAGCACGAGCCGATCATCATGCGGGTCTTCCACCGGCTCTACCAGCCGCTCGCCCGACTCGCCGTCTACCACCCGGTCGTCGTCTCGCTCGCCGCGGCGGCCCTCGTGTCCGCGAGCGTGCCGGTGGCAATGCGGCTGGGAGCGGAGTTCATGCCCAGGCTCGACGAGGGAGACCTGCTGATCGAGGTCGTCCGGCTGCCGAGCGCGACGCTCGAGGACTCGGTGCCGCTCACGACGCGGATCGAAAAGACCCTCCGGGACTTTCCGGAGGTCCGCACCGTCTTCTGCAAGACGGGCAGGCCCGAGATCGCCAATGACATCATGGGGGTTCAGCAGACGGACGTGTGGGTGATGCTCAAGCCCCGGGCCGCCTGGCCGGCCGACATTCCGCGGGACGAACTCGTGGAGCGGATGTCGCAGGCGCTCTCGAAGGCGGCGCCGGGTGCCAACTACGGCTTCAGCCAGCCGATCGAGATGCGGGTCGACGAACTGGTCGCGGGCGTGAAGGCCGACGTGGCCGTGCTCGTCTACGGCGACGATCTCACGAAGCTCGGCAATCTCGGCAAGCAGATCGAGGACGTGCTCCGCGACATTCCGGGTGCGGCGGACGTCCGTGCCGACTGGCAGGCCGACGTTCCCACGCTCCGCGTCGACGCCCGGCAGGACCAGCTCGCCCGACACGCGATCGACGGGATCGACGTGATGCAGACCGTGTCGGCGATGGGCGGCATCCCGGCCGGCGTCGTCTACGAGGGGCGGCCGCGGTTTCCGCTCGTGGTGCGGTTTCCGAAGGAGTGGCGGGAGAACCAGGAACGGGTGCCGCAGATTCCGGTCGAGGCCACCGGCGGCCGCCCGGTGCCGCTCGGAGAGCTCGCCGACATCCGCATCGACGAGAGCCCGCCGTCGATCGAGCACGAGAACTCGAGGCGAAGGACGTTCGTCTCCGCCAACGTCCGTGGCCGCGACGTCGCGAGCTTCGTGCAGGAGGCGCAAAGACGGGTGAGGGAGAAGATCCAGCTTCAGCCCGGCTACTCGATCCGGTGGGGGGGCGACTTCGAGAACCTGCTTTCCGCGGGCCGCAGGCTCGCGCTCATCACGCCGCTCGTCCTCGGCCTGATCGCGATGCTGCTCTACACGAGCTTCAAGTCGCTGCGACTGGCAGGGCTCATCTTCTTCGCGGTGCCGGTCGCGGCCTCCGGCGGGATCGCGGCCCTCGCCCTCCGGGACATGCCTTTCTCGATCGCCGCCGGCGTCGGGTTCGTCGCGCTCTTCGGCGTGGCGGTGCTCAACGGGCTCGTCTGGGTCGCGGGCGCGGAACATGCGAGGCAGGGGGGGCTTTCCTCCCGCGAGGCGGCGATCACGACGGCGGAAGTGCGGATTCGGCCGGTGCTCATGACGGCGCTCGTGGCGAGCCTGGGCTTCCTGCCGATGGCGATGGCGACGAGCTCCGGCGCGGAGATCCAGCGGCCGCTGGCGACGGTCGTGATCGGGGGAATCGTGACGAGTACTCTCTTGACGGCGTTCGTCGTGCCGGCAATCTATCCGTGGTTCGTTCCGAAGGCGAAAGGAGCATCCTCGTGACCATCGCCGAACTGCAGTCGCTCATCCGCCGGATGTACCATGACAAAGATGCCGCTCGCGGCATCGAGGGGACGTTCATGTGGTTCGCCGAGGAAGTGGGCGAGTTGGCGACGGCGCTTCGTGGAGGATCGAAGGAGGAACAGTCGCTCGAGTTCGCCGACGTGATCGCCTGGCTCGTGACGATGGCCAACGTCGCCGAGATTGATCTCGAGGCGGCGATCACGAGAAAATACGGGGCTGGCTGCCCCGGCTGCGGGAAGCTCGCCTGCACCTGTCCCGACGCGGAAAAACCATGAGACTCGCCCGCGGGCTGGCGGCCGGCTTCGTCGCGTGGGGGCTCGCCATCGGAATGACCGGCGGGGCGGCCGCGGACGTCCCCGAGGTCGCGGCTGGATTTGAAGGCGTCGCCCGCGTCGGGGCCTGGACGCCGGTCTCCGTGAGATGGCCTCCCGCTGGGAAAGGGTCGTCCGAAGGCGACGCCTCGATGCCGCGTGTGTTCGTCTGGGCTGAGGACGCGGACGGCGATTTCGTCCGCTCTCCGCCGGCGCGGTGGCGGGCGGACGCGGCCGGCCAGGTTGCCGAGACGACCGTGCGGTGCGGCCGGCCCGGAGGGCGGCTGCGGATCGAGATCGGGGAGGCGAGTCACGAAGCCGGCGTGCCGTCGTTGCTCCCTTCGTGGCAGCGGCTCGTGCTCGTGATCGGCGAAGTGCCGGCGATCGAGCGTGCCTGCAGGCTGCTCGAGCAGGAGGGGACCGCGAGGCCGAGGCCGGTCACGGTGAAGCGTCCCCTGGACCTTGGCCGCACGCCGCTCGACTTCGACGCCGCCGACGCGATCGTCGCGTGCGGTTCGGCGATCACCGAGCAGGGCCGGGTTTCGGAAGAAGTTCTCACCGCGATCGATGGATGGGTGCGGCAAGGAGGTCACCTGCTGCTGCTGGCGGGCCCGAGCGCCGGGCCGATCGCCTCCAAGGGCGGGCCGGCCAGCCGCTGGCTGCCCGGTTCGTTCGAAAAGCCCGGTTCGTCCAAAAACCCCGGTTCGTCCAAAAACTTCGTGCCGCTGCGGCGGACGGCGGCGGTCGAGACCTTTGCCCGGTCGAGCCGGCCGCTCGAAGCGTCGGCCGGCTCGCCACTCGTCGTGCCGCGATTCCGTGACCTCGACGAGGCATCCGACGCCGTGATCGACGTGTTCGAAGGAAACGCTCCTTCCGATCTCCCGCTCCTCGTTCGGCGGGCTCACGGATTCGGCACGATTTCCTGGGCCGCCTTCGAGCCCGACCTCCCGCCGCTGCGGTCCTGGAGTGGGACGGATTCGTTGCTCGCGAGGCTCCTGGGGACGGTCCTCGGCCCACCCGCCAAGCCGCGGGACGGTCCGCTCGCAGGCTGGACGGGCACCGCCGACCTCGCCGACCAACTGCGGCGGGCGATCGACACGTTTCCCGACGCGGCGACGGTTCCCTTCGAGTGGATAGCCCTGCTCGCGGGTCTCTACGTCGTGGCGCTCTACCCGGCCGGGTGGTGGGCAGTCGATCGAGTGAGACGCGTGACGGGCAAGGAACCGGTGGCGTTCGCCTGGCTGCTCCTGCCGGCGTCGGTCGCGGTGTTCACCGCCGCGGCCGTCTTCATGGCCAGTTCGCGGCATCCGGGCGAGTGGCGCCAGTCGCGGTGCGACCTGCTCGATCTCGACGCGGCCGGTGGCGGTGTTCGTGGGGTTTCGTTCGCGGGCACATGGTCGCCGGAAAACCGGCTGCTCGACCGGTCGATCCTGCCGCGGGCGGGCGTCGTCGATGCCGCGAGTCCATCGGCCGCGGTCTCGTGGTTCGCGGCCGCCGGAGGGGGGCTCGGGGCGACCGACGCGAGTTCCCCGCACCCGTCGCTCGCCGCCGCCGACTATGGCTTCGGCGGCTCGCTCGATCGCCTCGAAGGCGTACCGATAGCGGCTTTTTCGAGCCGTCTCTTCGAGGGAACGTGGTACGCGGAGCATTCATCGCTCGGCCGCGGCGTCGCCGGCAGGCTCGAGCGTGACGCCCAGGGCACGCTCCGCGGAAGGCTCGAGAGCCGGCTGCCGTATCCGCTGGAGGGATGCGTGCTCGTGCACGCGGGCTGGCTCTACGACGTCGGCACTTTCGAGGCCGCGCGGCCGTTCGATCCGGCGGCCGGCCGGGGACCGCGGTCGCTCGCCGGCAGCCTCACGCGGCGGGGCACCGACCAGGAACGCGACCGCGCGATCCGCTACGATTCGACTACGAGGGATGCCGCGAGGATCCTGGAAGTGGCCGGCCTGCATGCCGCCGCGGGCGGCCCCGGCTACACGTCGCTGGAAGGGGGACGGCTCGCCCGGCTCGACCTGTCCTCGCTTCTGGCGACGAACCGGGCGATCCTCATCGGCAGCGGACCGGCCGCCACGGCCTGGCTCGATGGTGCTGCGCAGCTGGATGGCGCGGCGGAGGTGGATGTGTCGAACGATCGGATGCGAGACCGGCCCGTGAGCGTGTGGCGGATCGTGATCCCGATCGGCGTGGAGATCGGCGGCGATGGGACGGAGGCGATTCGATGATCGAAACGATCGATCTCACCAAGAAGTACGGCGATTTCTTCGCGCTGGAGTCGCTCACGCTCAAGCTCGAGCGGGGCGATCTCTTCGGATTCATCGGCCCCAACGGCGCCGGGAAGACGACGACGATCCGCATCCTCTCGACGCTGCTGGCGCCCTCGTGGGGGGAGGCCTACGTCTGCGGGCAATCGATCTACACCAACCCGCGCGAGATCCGCCGCATGATCGGCTACATGCCCGACATCTTCGGCGTCTACGACGACATGCGGGTCATCGAATACCTCGAGTTCTTCGCTTCCGCCTACCGGATCGCCGGCCCGAGCCGCAGGCAGGTGGCGGAGCGGGCGCTCGAGACGGTGGACCTTGTGTTCAAGCGGGACGAGCTCGTGACGAGCCTCTCCCGGGGCATGACGCAGCGGCTCGGCCTCGCGAGGGTGCTCCTCCACGATCCGCAGGTCCTCCTGCTCGACGAGCCTGCCAGCGGCCTTGACCCGCGTGCCCGCATCGAGATGCGCGGGCTGCTGAAACGGCTGCAGGATCTCGGAAAGACGATCCTCGTGTCGAGCCACATCCTTCCGGAGTTGGCCGACATCTGCAATCGCGTCGGCATCATCGAAAACGGACGGCTGCTCGCCTGCGGCGACGTCAAGGAACTGCTCGACCGCGTCCGCGGCAGGCCGGTGGTGCGGTTCATCGTCGCCGGACCGCCGCAGCGGGCCGCCGAGATCCTCGGGAAGTGTCCCGAGGCCCTCGACGTCGCCGTTCGCGACGGAGCCGTGCTCGTCTCGCTCGCCGACGGCGTGACCGACCACTCGCCGCTCGCCGCCAGGCTCGTGGCGGACGGTCAGCGGCTCCTCGAAATGAAGTTCGAGGAAGTGAACCTCGAGACGGCATTCCTCGAGCTGACCCGCGGCAACCACCCGAAGCCTGCGTGACGGTGTGCCGAGGCTGCTTTTCTTTCGGCGTGTCCAACGTGCGGGGTTCGGGGCTGCCCGTATGCCGCTCGCCGGACGCTCGCTGCGCACATCCTGTGCTCCGCTCGCTCGGATGCAGACTTCGCTGCGCAATCCTTGCTTCGCTTGTCTG
>JBIIOJ010000410.1:0-2588 GCA_044337015.1 Pirellulales bacterium | reverse complement strand
CCGGATGCGGGAGTGCGAAGCATCCCACCTCGCCCGCTGTTCGGCGGTGGCATGCTTCGCGAGGTAGTCGGCATAGCCGCTTGCCGACTCGAAGACCTCCCGCCAAGCGTCGATCGACGGGGGGCTGCCGGCCGACGCGTGCGGCGACGATGACGATGGAGACGGGGCGATGTTCATGGCGGGGTCCTTGGGAGGGCGGGGGAAGCCGCGGGGCGGCTCCGGGTGCCAAGGCCGCATGATAGCTGCCGCGAGAAGCCGAAAAAGCCCTCGGAAATCGGCATGCGAACCGGCCTTGACCCGTAAAAAACGCTTCCGTACTGTCCGTCGCGTCGTCGGGGAGACGCCAGCGGCGTTCGCCCCGGCCCGGCAGCCGTCCAATCGCTCCCGGAAACGGTTCAGGTTCTCCGCCCCCCTGGGACCTGGACCGTTCCGGGGGCCTTTTTTTGCGCGAGCCCTAGAATACCTGCATGGGACGCGCTTCCGAACCTCCCGGCGCCGAGCGGCTCCTGCGGCTGATCATGATCGGCATCCTCGCGTGGGGAGCGATCCATGCCGTCGGCGCCTGGACGCTCAACCACGACGCCCGTCGTCCGCTCGTCGTGCTCGCCTGCGTGGCGGCGTTCCTAGGCTTCTGGCTCGCGATGCTCTCCGCCCGACGACGGCGGCTGGGCCGCGGGACCATCGATCGGAAAGCCATCCTGGAAAGCGGAGGTGAATGATGTCGATCTCGCTCGTCACGAGTCTGGACAACGGCCTGCCGGCGATCTCGCAGCGGCCCCCGGTGCAGCGGGCCCAGAGCGTGACAGGCCTGTCGATAGGCCAGTACGTCATCCGCAGGCTCTCCGACTACGGCATCCGCCACGTCTTCGGGCTGCCTGGCGACTACGTGCTCGGGTTCTACAGCATGCTCGAGAAGAGCCCGCTCGAACTCGTCAACTGCACCCGCGAGGACTGCGCCGGGTTCGCGGCCGACTGCTACGCCAGGGTGAACGGCATGGGGGCCGTCTGCGTGACCTATGGAGTGGGAGGCCTGAGCCTCGCCAACTCGATCGCGGGCGCCTACGCCGAAATGAGCCCGGTCGTTCTGATCTCCGGGGCGCCAGGCCTCCGGGAGCGGGCGAGCAATCCGCTGCTTCACCACCGGGTGCGTGAGTGGCGGACGCAGCTGGAGGTGTTCGACAAGATTTGCGCGGCGAGTGTCGAATTGACCGACCCGGCGACCGCCTTCCGCGACATCGACATGCTGCTCGACCTCGCGCACCGCACGAAGCGCCCGGTCTACCTCGAGCTGCCCCGCGACATGGTGCATGTCGTACCGGACCAGATCCGTCCCTATCACGCCCCGCCCCAGGAGAGCGATCCCGACGCGCTTGCCGAGGCCGTGAAGGAGGCCGTCTCGCGGATCGAGACGGCGAAGCGGCCGGTGATCATCGCGGGCGTGGAGCTCCACCGCTGGGGACTCCAGGCCGATACGCTCGCCCTCGCCGAGGCCTCCGGCATCGCCGTCGCGGCGAGCATGCTCGCCAAGAGCGTTGTGAGCGAGATCCATCCGCTCTACGTCGGGCTCTACGAGGGGGCCCTCGGCCGGGAGGAGGTGACCCGGTTCGTCGAGGAAAGCGACTGCCTGATCCTCCTGGGCACGCTCCTGACCGACATCGACCTTGGCATCTTCACCGCCAAGCTCGACGCCGCGAAGACGATCTTCGCGACGAGCTCCGAACTGCGGATCAGCCACCACCACTTCCACGGTGTCAGGCTCGAGGACTTCATCCGCGCCCTCGCCGCCGCGAGGCCGAAGGCCGCGAAGCGGAAGCTCCCGCCGGGACCAGCCGAGGCCGCCGGCCCCTACGTGCTCGACGCCGACGCGGCGATCACGACCACACGTCTCGTTCGCCGGCTCGACGAGTCGCTCGACGACAAGACGATCGTCATCGCCGACGTGGGCGACGCGCTCTTCGCGTCGAGTGAGCTCGTCGTCCGTGGCCAGACGGAATTCATCGCGCCTGCCTACTACACGTCGATGGGATTCGCCGTGCCCGCGGCGCTCGGGGCGAAAATGGCGAGGCCCGACCTGAAGGTAGTGGCCCTCGTGGGCGACGGCGCCTTCCAGATGACCGGCATGGAGCTCTCGACGATCGTGCGACGCGGCCTTGCGGTCACCGTGATCGTGCTCGACAACAAGGGCTACGGCACCGAGCGGGTCATCCACGAGGGAAGCTTCAACGACATCAATCCCTGGGAGTACCAGCTCCTGCCGAAGCTGCTCGGCGGCGGCACGGGATACGAGGTGCGGACGGAAGGGGAATTCGACGAGGCGATCGCGAAGGCGCTCGCCGACAACTCTGGCATGAGCATCATCCGGGCCCACATCGGCCTCGACGACCACTCCACCACGCTCGACCGCATCGGCCGCGGCCTCGCGAAGCGGGTTTCCTGAGCGTCAAGCGTGCTGGGGTTCGGGGCTGCCCGTATGCCGCTCGCCGGACGCTCGCTGCGGGTCCAGCGTGCAGGTTCGGGGCTGCCCGTATGCCGCTCGCCGGACGCTCGCTGCGCCCATCCTGGGCTTTCGCTCGCTCGGAGCTGCCTGC
>JBIIOJ010000409.1:0-2591 GCA_044337015.1 Pirellulales bacterium | reverse complement strand
GCAAGCGGCACGAACCCGGCTGTTGCATTCACGGTCGGATCGTCCGGAAATGCGGGGACGGTTGCATTCAACCGCGATCTGCCCAACTCGGCCACCGCGTTGAACGTGGCCAATGGCACGGCCGAGTTGATGAATAACAACGAACGCATCTCTCCCACCACCCCCGTGACCGTGGGCTCCACGCTCGGCGCCGCCACGCTCGACCTCAACGGCTTTTCCCAGTCGCTCTCCCGGCTCACGTTCGCCGGCAACTCCGGCAGCGTCACCACCGGCACCGCTGCCGGCGGCATGCTCATGCTCGTGAATTCGGGCTCGGTGTCCGTCAGCGGCACGGGCCACGTGATTAGCTCACTTGTGGATCTCGTCGTCCCGACGACGTTCGACACCGGCAGTGCTTCGGCGCTCACGGTGAGCAATGTGATCGCGAGCACCGGCGGCGCCATGGGCCTCACGAAGATCGGCACGGGCGTCCTCACGCTCTCCGGCAGCAACACCTACACCGGACCGACGTCGATCGCGGCCGGCAGGCTTGCGGTGAACGGCTCGCTCGCCAGTGCCGTGACGGTGGCCGGCGGTGCCACGCTCGGCGGCTCGGGCCGGCTCGCCGGAAGCCTCACCGGCGACGGCCTCATCGCCCCGGGCAACTCACCCGGCATCCTCACGGTCGATGGGCAGATCACGCCGACCGGCTCGACCTCGTTCGCCTTTGAGCTCACGGGAACGGGCTCGCCGACTTGGAACAGCGCGTCCGCGAGCATCAACGACGTCCTGCGGCTGACGAACACCGATCCGTTTTCGACCAGCCTCACGACCGGCAACTTCGTGAACATCTACTTCGACAGGGACACCCTGGCCAACGGCGACACGTTCCTCGGCGGGTTCTTCGCCGACACGACCGGCGTGCTGTCGGCGGACATCGAGAACGCTACGTACCAGTACTTCGTGCGGGGCAACGGCGGCGGCACGACACCGTACGGCGGAAAGAACTACTACACGCTCGACCAATACCTCGCGGCCAACTCCGGCCTCGGCATCACGGGCGTGACAAGGTCAGTGGAGAACGTGTCTTCGGCCAACTTCACAGGCGGCACGATCACGACCGGCCAGGTGACCCAGTTCGTGATCGTGCCCGAGCCGGCATCGCTCGCCCTGGCGAGCATCGGCATCGCCGCCGCCGCGTGGGCGATTTGCCGCCGCCACCGTAGGGCAGATTGCCAATCTGCCCCTACAAGCCCGGATACACGTCGCCCCCTGTAGGTGCAGACTGTCAGTCTGCACATTGCCACCAACCGCAGATTATCAATCTGCGGCTACATTGTTGCCCTTGAAGCCCGAGGCGCGAGCCGAGGGAGCCCGCCCTCCATGAGTCCCCTCCGCGGTTCGCGCCTCGTCTCGTTTGCGATTCTCCTCGCCATCGGCTGCATCGCGTCGCCCACGACCTCTGCCAAAGAGCCCGTCACGCTCCGCGACTGGACGAGCCGCGGCTTCCCGCCGGATCTCGTCCACTACGCGATCCCGACACCGTCCGACGGCGGCAAGGGCCTGCGGGTGTTCGATGCCGAGGGAATGCCCGTGCCGGTGCAGTGGGTCGCCGATGGCAAGCAGACCTCGCTCGCGTTCGTCGCGGCCGTGCCCCCCGCCGGCAGCGTGACCTTCACCGTTCGCGGCGATGGCCAGGGGCCCGCGGCTCCCCCCGCGGTGTCCTCCGCGAAGGAGGGCGACGCGCTCGTGCTCGCCAACGGGCAGGTCGCAGTGAAGGTTCCCGCTCCCCGGGAGAAGAGCTTCGACACACCGGTAGCCGCCGCCACGCTCCCCGCGCCGATCCTCGCCTTTCGCGGTCCCGACGGGCAGTGGAAGGGCGCGGGCTCGCTGCTCCTGAAGCGGCCCGTGAAAAAGTTCACCGTCGCCCAGACCGCCACCGGCCCCGTCTTCGTCGAGACCCGCTACCGGCTCGACTACGAGGGAGGCGGCTGGTACGAGGCGATCGTCCGCGTCACCGACCGGGCCCCCTTCGCGATGGTTCGCGAAGACTACGACCTCGGCATCGACGCCGACACCGACTTCTGGCAGCTCGATCTCACCGCCGGTTGGCAGCCCGACGCCGTCGAGCACATGAATGTCGCCGGCCAGGGCAACAGCCCGGCCACGTTCGTCTCGCTTGCCGACGAGGAGAAGTCGAAGCCCGCCAACGTCGACCCGAGCATCGTCGCGGCCGCCGGGGGCGACCTGCCGCTGCGATTCATCCACCACGACTCCTGCTGGGGCAGCAAGTTCGTGGCCTACTACGGCGTGCATGCCGCGGAGGGCCGCAAGGCCGATCCCGCAGAGTATCCGCTGGCGATCGTCGCGCCGCTGCACAAGGGGCAATGGCGGCGGGCCAACAGCCTACCCGTCTTCGTGGAGGGGGGGCAGGTGCGGGTGCACTTCCCGATGGCGGTGAAGCAGACCTCATGGCTCGCCGAACCAAGGAGCGACGTCTCGGCCTTCTCCTGCCACGAGCACGACCCTTCCCTGCCCACGACCCACGGCCGCCGCATCTGGGCGCTTGTGCTCGCACCGCCGGCGATCACATCCAAGGAGTTCCAGGGCGG
>JBIIOJ010000408.1:0-2594 GCA_044337015.1 Pirellulales bacterium | reverse complement strand
GGGGACCTCGAGCCTGCGCGAATCGAGCCCGAGCTGCTTCAGGATCGTGGCGTGCACGTCGGTCACGTAGTGCCGATCCTCGACGGCATGAAAGCCGAGCTCGTCGGTGGCCCCGTGCACCACGCCCCCCTTGATGCCGCCGCCGGCCATCCAGACCGAGAACCCGAAGATGTGGTGATCACGGCCGTCGGCCCCCTGCGAGCCCGGCGTTCGGCCGAACTCGGTGGCGAAGACCACGATCGTCTCGTCGAGCAGCCCACGGCGGTCGAGATCCTCGAGCAGTGCCCCGATCGGCTGGTCCACAGCCAGCGAGTTCTTCTCGTGGTTTTTCTTCAGGCCGCCGTGGGCATCCCACGCACCGGCCCCGCCGCCGCCGTGCTGGATCTGGATGAACCGCACCCCCCGCTCTACGAATCGGCGGGCGGCCAACAGCTGTGAGCCGAACTCCTTGCAGTGGGGCAGGTCGAGGCCGTAGAGCTTCTTTGTTTCCTCCGTCTCGTTGGTGAAGTTCATGACCTCGGGCACGCTTCGCTGCATCCGGAAGGCCATCTCGTAGGAGGCGATCCGCGCGGCGGTGGCCGGGTCGTCAGGATACTCCACCGCCGTGTGGCGGTTGAGCGAGTCGACGAGACCGAACCGCAGCCGCTGGGCCTTCACCGAGAGGGGCCGCTGGGGCCGGCCGTAGTCGAGCGGATTATCAGGGTCGATTCGCAGCGGCACGGCATCGTGGGCCGGCCCGAGATAAATGCCGTCCTTCTTGTTCCAGTATTCCCGTTTGCCAATCGAGATGAACTGCGGCAGGTTGTCGTTGAGTGAGCCGAGCCCATAGTGGACCCAGCCCCCCAGCGTGGGAAACTGGCCGTCGAGCTGGTTGCGGCCGGTGTGGAACTGCGTCTGGGCGCCGTGATTGGAGTCGGTGGTCCACATCGAGCGGACAACGGCGATCTTATCGATGTTCCTGGCCGTGTGCGGGAACCAGTCGCTCACCTCGATTCCGCTCTCCCCATGCTTCTTGAAGCCCACCTGGAGCGGGTAGAGCACGTTCCGCTGCTCGGCATTCATCGCGATCGACCGTTCGATGCCGAGATTCTTCTGCACGCCCGCGTGAGGCGTCTCGGAGATCGACTTGCCGGCATACTTCGTAATCTCGGGCTTGGAGTCGAAGCTCTCCATGTGGCTCACGCCGCCGTTCATGAACAGCCAGATCACGCTCTTGGCCTTGGGCGGGAAGTGGGGCTTGCCGTCAGGAGGAGCCCACACGCCAGACGAGGCGAAGCCGTCGCGGTGGAGCATGCTGCCCAGCGCGAGCCCCGTGAAGCCGAGTCCCAGGTCGGACAGAAAGGCCCGTCGTCCGTATGGCCGCATGGCGGCTACTCCTCCGGTTAGCGAAGCGTCACGAAGTCGTTGTGGTTGAGCAGGGCCGCCACGATCTGCACACGGGCCGGATCGACGCCCCCCGCGGCTGCCTCGCCGTCAGGCAGCGTCCTCAGTTGGTCGATCGCACGCCGGCATTCCGACCGCTCGAAATCGTCGGGCTGCCGCCCGAGCACGGCGACGAACGCCCGCACGACGAACGTCTCGTCGTCGGCGGTGCCGGAAATCTCACTCGTCACCCGGGCCGCGATTCTTGCCGCGGCATCTTGCGAGAAGCCCGCGTTGGAAAGCGCGAGCGCCTGCTGCGGCACGATGCTCTGGTCTCGCTGGTAGCAGGCGATCGCGTCGGCGGCGTCGAACGTGGCCAGGAAGGTGCTGCGGTCAATGCCTGAGTGGTAAAGATAGAGACTGCGACGGGGTGAGGTGTCGCGGTCGGACGGCGGCACCGGCGGCCCCCCCATGGTCGGGTCGAGCATGCCCGAGACCACGAGAATCGCGTCGCGGACGACCTCGGCGTCCAGCCGGATCGCATCCCGACGCCAGAGGAGCCGGTTGTCGGGATCGGCCTCGACCGCGGCCCCGGCCCCCGCCGAGGACGATGTCATCCGGTAGGCTGCCGACGTCACGATCAGCCGGTGCAGGTGCTTCATGCTCCAGCCGTGACCGCCGACCGGCCCGTCCACCAGTTCACTCGCCAGCCAGTCGAGCAACTCGGGATGCGAAGGCGCGTTCCCCTTGCGGCCGAAGTCGAACACGGTCGTCACCAGCGGCCGGCCCATGTGCCGCATCCAGATGTGGTTCACGGCGACCCGGGCGGTGAGCGGGTTGCGGGCGTCGGTGATCCACTGCGCGAGCGCCGTCCGTCGGCCGGTGCTCTGCGGCTGGAAGGCCACCGGTGGGTCGTCCTTGTCGGGATGGGCGAACCGAGTCTGTACCCACTTCCCACCGGCGAGTGGCGTGAATGTTTCCCCCGGCTCCGCCGCCGCCTTCAGGGCCGTCTCCACCGCGCCGCGGGCCGTCGCGAGTTCCTTTTCGATCCCGGCAAGCGTCGCGGCATCTTTCCTTTCCTTCGCGGCCTTCGCGAGTTTGGCCGACACGGTGGCGACCGATCGCCAGGCCTTCACGACCGCCGCATCCTTCTCGGCCTGGGCCGCCGCCTTCGCCGCGGCGGCCGCCTTCAAGGCGAGCGGATCGTCGGTCGCCTGCGACGGCGCATCGGC
>JBIIOJ010000117.1:0-9115 GCA_044337015.1 Pirellulales bacterium | reverse complement strand
CGCATTCGGAGCGACTTCGCCCCCGTGGCTGGGAGCTTCGACGAGGACGACGAGGGCCTCGAGTTCCTCGGCCTCGAGGAGGCCGGCAAGTCCCGGCCGCGTCGGGAGCCGGCCGCCGGCGAAGAGGACGTGCTCGTCGAGAGTGGCCTGAGCGAGGTGCTCGACGTGCCGAGCTGGGTGGAGGCGATCGGAATCGTGATCGCCGGCAACCTCGACGCCCGCGCGCGTCACCGCGAAGACCGCGGCCGGTAGGGAGTCGAGGAATAGCCGGCCGCACGTCCGTCGGTGTAGGTGCGGACTGGCAGTCTGCACTGAGTCAGACTGCACTGAGTGGCACGCGAATTCCGCAGAGTGCCACTCTGCGGCTACAGCGTTTCCGCGGACGATCAGCTCACTTCAGTGAGATTGTGCGGGCCACACGAGCTCACTTCAGTGAGATTGTGCGAGCCACACGAGCTCACTTCAGTGAGATCGTGCGAGCTAACGGCCGGAGGATCTGCTCGACGACGCAGCTGTCGACGACCTCCCGGGCGAGTCGGTAGAGCCGCTCGATCGCGTCCACGAACGAAACGCCAGGGTCGATGCTGCCGTACTGCCTCGCCGTGACGTAGACGCTCAACTGCTCCTCGGCGAACTCGCCGGTGCGGACCTGGAATGCGTTCGTGCGGGCCTCCGTGCTCACCCTCACCTGCGTGCGGCAATCCTCGTCGATAGCCAGCGTGAGCGAGGGCTCGTAGTTGATGACCCTCGCCCCGGGAATGTCCGCCGTGCGGTCGAGGGCCGGGCCGACGCCGAGCGCCTCGGCAAGAAGGGCGTTGTGGTTGCCGCGAAACGCGAAATCAAAACCAAACAGCAGGTCGAGAGCCTCGCAGTCGAGCGGGCTCACGGACAGGATCGGCGGTGCGAGGTCCAAGACCAGCCTGTGCTGGTCGAGCGCCGCCTCGGGCGTGGACGGATTGACGACGCCGGAGCAAAGCCGCTTCGTCTCCACCGCGGCCCACCGGTAGCGCCCCTGGTCCTTGTCTTCCTCGAGCACGAAGTCCCGCTTGTCGCGGCAATAGAACTTCCGCATCGACGGGTACTTCTTCTGAACGCACTCGAAGAAGTGAAGAATCGTCTCCCTCTGGCTGGGGAGTTCCATCTCCGTCGCGAGGTTGACGTTCACATAGAAGTCGTCGGCAAGGGACGCGTAGGGCGTCATCGCGGATCTCCAATGAAAAAACGAGTATAGGAACGCTTCCGAGGGAGTGTCAAAGAAGAACGCTGGCACGCCGGCGGGACGATGCGCATACTGAAGCGACTGACGCACCGAGTCGGCCCAACCCCACGGTCCACCCATGCCTCGCAAGGCAGCCCCTCAGGACCCCCTGACGCCTCCGCACCTCGAGAGCCATCTCGTCTCGCTCGAAAAGCGAGGCGACGGAGCGGTGATCGTGCGCGTCCGCAGCGACGGGCCCGAACAATTGCCCGACGCCGTGTTCGCCTTCCGCAGCGGCGACCCGCAATACGCCTACTGGCTCGGGCGACTCCAGTCCGCGAATGCGGGCAAGTAGGCGGGCAGACCAAGTAGATGGGAAGACAGCGTAGATGGAAAGACAGCGCGGCCTTCAGTCGTCGCGGGAACCGGCGATGAGCGCGATGAACTCGCGATTGCTCTTGAACTTGGCGAGCTGCTTCGTGAGCTGCTCCATCGCGTCGACGTGGTGCATGCTCGAGAGCGTCCGCCGGAGCATGTTCACCGAGTGAAGCGTCTCGGGATCGAGCAGCTTCTCCTCGCGCCGCGTGCCCGACTGCGAGATGTCGATCGACGGCCAGACCCGCCTGTCGGCGAGCTTGCGGTCGAGCACGAGCTCCATGTTGCCCGTGCCCTTGAACTCCTGGAAGATCAGCTCGTCCATCCGGCTGCCCGTGTCGATGAGCGCCGTCGCCACGATCGTGAGCGAGCCACCCTCCTCGAACACGCGGGCCGTCGCGAAGAGCTTCTTCGGGATGTCGAGTGCCTTGATGTCGACGCCACCGGACATCGTTCGGCCCGTATTGCCGACCCACTTGTTGAAGGCCCGCGCCATGCGGGTGATGGAATCCATCAGCAGGAAGACGTCCTTGCCCGCCTCCGTCATCCGCTTGCACCGCTCGATCACGAGCTGCGAAAGCCTCACGTGGCTCTCCACGTCGCAGTCGAGGCTGCTTGCGAGCACCTCGCCCTTGACGGTTCGCCGCATGTCGGTGACCTCCTCGGGCCGCTCGTCGATGAGCAGCATCACGAGGGCAAGCTCCGGATGGTTGGTCGAGACCGCCTGCGAAATCTGCTGAAGCATGACCGTCTTGCCCGTTCGCGGCGGCGCCACGATGAGCGCCCGCTGCCCCTTGCCCAGCGGCGTGAGCAGGTCCATTACGCGGGTCGTGATCGGCTGCTGGCCGGTCTCGAGCCTGAGCCACTGCTCGGGATTGATCGGCGTGAGCTGGTCGAACGACTTGACGTTCACGTAGTCGTCGGGCGGCATGCCCTCGACTTCCTGGATTTCACGAACCCTCGGCCCTTGCTGCCGCCGTCCGGGCTGGACAAGCGCCTTGATGAAGACGCCTTCGCGGAGCCTGTAGCGCTCGATGAGCGCGCCGGGCACGAACGGGTCGGTCCGCTCGCGCTGGTAGTTCGTATCGGCGTTACGGAGGAAGCCGTAACCATTGGGATGCATTTCGAGAACGCCGCAGCCCGGCTCGAGCGGGATCGGCTCGCCGTTCTCGCCGACCTCTGGCTCCGGCTCGGGAGGCACCATGCCGACGCCGTCGACAACCGGCCTCGGTCCGCCGCCACCGCCACCGCCGCGACGAAACCGCCCGCGACGTCGACCGCCGTAACCGCCTCCGCCCTGCTGTTGGCCGTAGCCACCCTGCTGCGGATAGCCGCCGCCGCCGAAACCGGCCCCGGCCGCCTGACCGCCACCCTCACCACCAAACTGGCCAGGCCCCTGCCGGCCATGCGATCGAGATCGCCTCCGCTTCGACATGGAATCAGCACTTCCTCATGAAATTACGGTTCCGGGGACGCCGCGGACCATCCGCACGATCGCCCCGACGCCGTCGGCATTCGAACAAGAGAGCAACGCAATGAGCTTGGAGGGCCGGAAATGTCTGCCAGGAAAGGCATTCGCCAAGCCGGGCACTCGGGTGCTCGCGTCGGAGACGCGAACGCATCCCGCATCAGAATCCGGCTGGCTCTTGGCTCCAGTGTCGGGAGCCCCCAAAACCGCGAACTTCAAGCATGAGAAGTCGGGGTCAAGGACGGGGAACCGTGAACGGACGGACACCCCAGTGAGCCAACTAGGAGGAGTATTGGCCTGCCTCCCGGAATTGTCAAGCCTCCGCAATGCCCCCCGGGGACGACCACCTCCCTTCCCTTGCCCAATCCACGGTTTTGGGCCGAAAAACCTGGCAAACGTGGCAATTCCGGAATCTTCCTCAAAACTTCGCCCGGCCGTTCAGCCGATACCCCTGCCGACCGTCGAGATACCACTTTTTTCAGGAACCGGCTTCATGGTCCAACGAGTTGTCAGCGTGATTCGTCGTGCCGCCTGGATGGCCATGACGGTGGCCCTGGTGTGTGGTGCCTCGCGGCTTGAGGCGGCCGTGGTCTGGCACGACACGCTCGCCGCCGCGAAGGCGGCTTCTCTCGCCAGCCAAAGGCCGGTGCTCGTCATCTTCACCGCCGGTTGGAGCGAGGCCTCCGACCGCTTCGTGCAGAAGACGCTCGTGGCGCCGGAAGCGGCCGCGATCGTCTCATCGTGCTTCGAGCCGGTCCGCCTCGACGTGGACACCAACGGCGAACTCGCGAAGCGGCTGGGCGTGTCGCACCTGCCGAGCGGCTGCATCATCGACCAGAACGACGCCGTGCTCGCACGTTTCGACTGTCCGGAATCGAGCGCCGAGTTCGTGACCAACGCGGCGAGGGCGATCCAGACGTCGGCCCAGGCCAAGGTCGCGACCACCCCAGCCACGCAGCCACCGGCACCGCAAGCTCCCGCCGTCACGGCTCCCACGGCGGCACCTGCGACCCCGCCCGTCACACAGCCCGCAGCCACGCTTGCATCCTCACGGTTCGGTGCAGCGGAGCCCGCCGTCGCGCCTCCGCTGCCCGCCACGCCACCGGCCTGGCCCGCCGAGAGTGCGTCGAGCCCGCTCAACCAGTCGCCCGCGTCCACCGGTCGCGTGAGTGCGTTCTCATCCGCCGCCCCCGCATCGCCCCCTTCACCGCCCGCCCCGCGGCAGGTGATCGAGCCGACGACGACAACGACGCCATGGGCATCGGCCCAGCCCCAGACGCCTGCCCCGAGCCCCACCATTGCGGCCGCGCCCCCGGCCTACCAGGCAACGCCGGGCTACCCGGCGACCGCGACGCCTCCGCCGTATCCTGCGACCCCGTCCGCGCCGGCCTATCCGACGACCCCTTCCGCCGCTCCCTACCCCGCGACGCCGGCGCCAGGCTCGACCATCGCCGCGTATCCGTCGACGGCCGCCGCGCTGCCGATCTACTCCGGCACCAGTCCCGCGATACCGCCGGTGACACCGCCGGTGGCTCCCCCCGCGGCTACGGAGGAGAAGCCAAAGAGCACGAATCCGTTCGTGGCGTTCTTTACCGATCCGATGTCGCTCTTCTCCTCGTCGAAGACTGCGAAGGATGAGATCGCCAAGCCTTCCACCGCGGTCACGCCGCAGCCGGCCACACCTCGCAACTCGTCGGTCGCCTCGACCACGCCGGCGGCCGTCGCCGACACCTACGGGAGCATGCCGGTCGGGCTCGAGGGCTACTGCCCGGTGACGCTCGTCGATAAAAGCGTCTGGGTCGAGGGACGCCCGCAGTGGGGCGTGCGGCATCGCGGACGCACCTACCTCTTTGCCGGCCCGGCGGAGCAGCAGGCCTTCCTCGCCGCTCCCGACCGCTACTCCCCGGTTCTCTCGGGCGACGATCCCGTGCTCGCCTTCGACTCCGGCCGCCAGGTACCGGGCCAGCGGCGGTATGGCGTGACCTACCAGTCGCGGATCTACCTCTTCTCGTCCCCGGAGACCCGCACGGCCTTCACGACGATGCCGGAGAAGTACGCGAGCCGTGTGCTCGTGGCCGAGAACCCGCAGGCGGGACCTGGCACGTTCATCCGCTGAAAGCGGGCCGGCCGTCGGGAAACGGCCCGGCTCACTCCCTCGCCCACGCCTTCGAGCGGCCGACGGCGTCCCGCCAGAGGGCGAGCTTCTCCCGACGGGTCGCCGCATCGATCGACGGCTCGAACGACCGCTCGATCCGCCGCGCCGAGGCGACCGCGTCGGGTGAGTCGAAGAGCCCGCAGGCCCGCCCGGCGAGCATCGCGGCGCCGAGGGCCGTCGTCTCGAGCACGGCGGGCCGGTCTACACGGACGCCCAGGAGGTCGGCCTGCAGCTGGAGCAGCAGGTCGCAGCCGCTCGCGCCGCCATCCACCCGCAGGTGGGCGAGGCTCGTGCCGGCGTCGGCCTCCATCGCGGCGACCACGTCGGCGACGCTCGCGGCGATCCCCTCGAGGGCGGCGCGGGCGATGTGGGCCCGGCTGGTGCCCCGCGTGAGGCCGATCAGGAGGCCGCGGGCCCGCGGATCCCAGTCGGGCGTGCCGAGCCCGGCGAGCGCGGGCACGAGCACGACCCCGCCGGCATCGGAGACACTCGCCGCGAGCGGCCCGATGTCACCAGCGCGGTCGATGATCCCCAGGCCGTCGCGGAGCCACTGCACGATCGCCCCCGCCACGAACACGGAGCCCTCGAGCATGAACCTGCGTCCCGTGCCGTCGTCGCAGGCCGGCGTGGCGAGAAGTCCGCGGCGACTCTCCACCGGCTCGCTCCCGGTCGCGAACAACATGAACGCGCCCGTGCCGTAGGTGTTTTTCGCATCGCCCGGCGCGACACAGCCGTGCGCGTAGGCCGCGGCCTGCTGGTCTCCCGCGCAGCCGAGGATCGGGAGCGCTACGCCGAGCACCGCCTTATCGGCCTCGCCGAAGGACCCGCTCGACGGGCGGATCTCGGGCAGCATCCGGCGGGGCACGCCGAAGATGCCGCAGAGTTCGTCGCTCCAGCCTCCCTCGGCGAGGTCATAGAGAAGCGTGCGGCTCGCGTTCGTGTGGTCGGTCGCGTGCACGCGGCCGCCGGTGAGACGCCAGATGAGAAACGTGTCGACCGTGCCGAAGAGCACCTCGCCGCGACGGCAACGCTCGGCGAGACCGGGACGCGATTCGAAGAGGTGAACGATCTTCGTGGCCGAGAAGTAGGGATCGAGCAGGAGTCCCGTCCGCCGGCGGACCGTCGCCTCGAACCCCGCGGCCTTCAACCGCTCGCACACCGGGGCCGACACGCGGCTCTGCCAGACGATCGCGGGAGCGACGGGCTTGCCCGTGTCGCGGTCCCAGAGCAGGACGGTCTCCCGCTGGTTCGTGATCCCGACGGCGACGACGGCATCGCCCGTCGCAAGCCCCGCAAGCACGTCCCGCGCGCAGGCGATCTGCGAAGACCAGATCTCCTCCGGGTCGTGCTCGACGGCTCCGGGCGAGGGAGTGTGCTGCGGAAACTCCCGCTGTGCCGTGGCCACGGGCCGCCCGCAATCGTCGAAGAGGATCGCCCGGCTCGAGGTCGTTCCCTGGTCGAGCGCGAGCACGAGTCGCCGCGTCATGGAGGCAGTGTAGCGACCCGCCGGATATCCTTGGGACATGATCGTTTCCGCCAAGCTGCCGATGATCCTGATCGCGGTGGCGCTGGCCGCGCGGGGGATCGCGGCCGCCGATCCACCGGTGCATGGAACGTGGCGGGCGACGCCCATCGCGTCGATCGCCGAGCGAATCGGGGCGATCGCGGGCATGCCGGTCGTCGTCGACCACCGGCTCGATTCGACGAAGCGGATCGACATCGACGGGGGCGGCCGACCGGTTGAATCCGTCCTCGGGGAAATCGCCGATGCCGCCGAAGGCGAGGTTGCATCACTCGGACTTTCCTACCGGATCACGCCGAAGGGGCTGGCCAAACGCGTGTCCGCCGCCGACGCCGCCAGAGCATCCCGGATCGCGTCGCTGCCGGCGGCGGCGAGGGAGTCGATCGAAAGGGAATTGGCGTGGCGGTGGGAGGCCGGCGTCACGCCCCGGGAACTCGTCGAACGCCTCGCCGATGAAGCGTCGATCCCGATCGGCCCGCTCGACGCGATCCCACACGACCACCTGCCCGCTCGCTCGCTGCCGCCGCTGCCGCTCGCCGACCGGCTCGATCTCGTGCTCGCGGATTACGACCTGCGGATCGAAGCGGGGCCGCGTGGTCGCAAGGGCCTTTCGATCGTGCCGCTTGGCGAGGCCGTGGACGGCCGGCAGCGCCAGCCGCCCACCATCCAATCGGCCGGCAAGCCGAAGCCGGCGTTGGTCGACAGTTTCACGCTGCGGGCCGAAGCCCCGCTCGAGCAACTCCTCCAAACCATCGCGACAAAGTTTGGCCTCACGCTCGACCTCGACGCGGCCGCGCTCGCCGCCAAGGGAGTCGCCGCGGGCGAAATCGTGCGAGTTGCCGTCGAAGACGCCCCGAGGAATCAGGTTCTCGACGCGATCACGAAACCGCTCGGGCTCTCCTGGAACATCGACGGCACGACGCTCGAGGTTCGCTGAGGCATGGCACTGAACGACGCCGCATTGCCGCCGGCGGAGCGGACGCATCGTCGCTACGGTGAGGATATACCTGATGCTCCTCAACGTTTCCCACCCCCTCGACCACGCTCCCCCGAAAGCGTTCAGCATCAGAGTGCCTGTGTGACCCATTGAGCACCACGTTTGACCGGTTCGGGGCTGCCCGTGTGCCCGAGCAGTACGAGTTGACTGCGAGGGGTTGCCCGTGTTCCTGAGACGGCGTAGCTGACCAGCGCAGGCATGGATGCCGGAGCGCCAGTCAGCTCCGAGTGAGCGAAAGCCCGGAGGGCTGTAGCGAACGTCCGGCGAAGGGACACGGGCGACCCATCGCCTGCAGCGAGCGTCCGGCGATGGGCACGGGCAGCCCCGAACCCCCCAGCGTTTGAGTCGCCGCAAAACGATTCAGCGGGTGTTCGCAAAGCCCGCGATCGCGTCGCGGTTGCGGCGGGAGGGCTCGTGGTTCGGGTCGATCTTCAGCGCGAGATCGAACGAGCTGACGGCCTGCTGGAACTTTCGCTGCCGCGCCTGCGCCACGCCGCGGTTGAACCAGGCGGTCGCGTTGGCGGGCTCGTGACGGATCGAGTGGTCGAAGTCGAGCTCGGCTTTGCGCGGCTCGCCCGCGTCGAGGTAGGCGAGGCCGCGGTTGAGGTAGGCGACCATGTAGTTGCGGTCACGCCGGATCGCCGCGGCGTAGGCGTTGATGGCTTCGAGACGCCGGCCGAGCTGCATGAGGGTGAGCCCCCGCCAGAGTTCGGGACGCGGGTCGTCGTAGGCCATGCCAGCGGCGTCCTCGAAGTCTTCGAGCGCGATGCCGTATTGGCCCATCTGGTACCAGGCGATGCCGCGACGGAACGAAAGCTCCGAGTTGTCGGGCTCGAGCAGGAGCCCCTTCGAGTAGGCCTCGACCGACTCCTCGTAGCGGCCAAGCGACCGCGACACCATGCCGAGGCCCATGTAGGCAGGCGCGAATTCACGGTCGAGCTTCACCGCCTCGAGGAGCGCCTCGCGAGCCTCTGCGTTCTTTCCCTCCTCGGCGAGCTTCTCGGCGCGGGCCACGAGCGGCAGCGCCGGCGAACGCCCCTCCTGGAGCATTGGCAGCGAGGGGCGGCGGGGCGCGAACTCCGCGTCGAGCGGCGAGGGCGACCGGGGCGGCGGGCTCGGCCGCTTTTGCTCCGCGGGCTCGCCGGGGAGGGTCCGCTCCGGAAACGGGATCGCCGGCCGCGGCGGCGACGGGGCGGCCGGACGCGGCGGCGGCGAAGTGGGGGCTGGGGCCCTCGGAGGCGTAGCCCTGCCGCCGAACGGATTCAGTTCGTCGGCGAACGGGTCGTCCTCGGGCAGGCCGCCGCGGTCGATGTCCTGGGCCGCCGCTGGATTCGACGCGATCAACGCCAAGGCCCACACGAGCCCGGCCAGCACGACGAGCAGGCCGCAAAGCCCGCCGG
>JBIIOJ010000407.1:0-2620 GCA_044337015.1 Pirellulales bacterium | reverse complement strand
CTCGGTCACGCGGCCCGTAAGTCCGAGCCTCGCGAGCCCCGCGGCCGCCAGCACGATGGCGTCGTACTCGCCCGTATCCAGGCGGCGGAGCCTCGTGTCGACGTTGCCGCGAATCTCGCGGACCACAAGGTCTGGTCGAAGTCGCTTCAACTGGACGACCCGGCGGATGCTCGAGGTGCCCACGATCGCCCCGCGAGGCAGGGCTTCGACCGAAGGTGCCGTGCGACCGACGAGAACGTCGAACGGGTTCTCACGGGCTGGCACGCCCGCCAGCGCCAGCCCTTCGACGGGAGCCGTCGGAAGATCCTTGAGGCTGTGGACCGCCAGGTCGATGCGATCCTCCAGCAGCGCCCTCTGGAGTTCCCGGACGAACACTCCGTCGCCGCCGAGGCGGGCGACCGGGATGTCCGACGACGGCCGCTGCCCAGCAACGGCCGTCGCGTCGCCGCGGGTCGAAATGACGGTGATCTCCACGTCGTGGCCGAGGCGACGGAGGGCGGCCGCGACCCATTCGGTCTGGGTGCGGGCGAGGACGCTGCCGCGGGTTCCGAGCCTGATCGGGCCTGGCGAAGAGGGACTCACGAGGCGGGGCTCCCAAGGGAATCGCTGCGGTCCGCCTTTGCCATCGCAGCCATGAAGACCTCGGCGGCCCCCGCGGCGAGGAACTCGCGACAGCAGGCGTCGAGCGTGGACCCAGTAGTGACCACGTCGTCGACGAGGAGCACGCGGCGACCGCGAACAGCGGGGTCGCAGCGGAAGGCCCCCCGCACGTTGCGGGGCCGATCCTCGGGCGGCAGTTCGTTCTGCATCCGCGTCGACCGTACCCGTCGCAGACCCCGCGACGCCGGCAGCCCGAGTCCGCGAGCGATGGTGGTCGCGAGCGTGTCGGTCGCGCTCGAACCGCGGGCGATCCGCCGAGTCCAGTGCAACGGGACAGGCACGACGCAGTCGCATTTCCAGCCGCGAGCCGACCAGCCGTGGCGTCGCAGCCAGAGCGATGCGAGGCCCCGGCAACCGTCCTCACCGGCGGCCCGCTTCCCCCGCAGAACGGCATCCCGCAGCGGCCCGTCATAGCCCCCGAGCACCGCGATCGCTCGCCAGGGCTTCGGCGGACATCTCACGCAGGCATCGCCCGCGGCGATCGGCGAGCCACACCGCCCGCATCGCGGCCGCTCGTCCGCCGCGACCGCCTCGATGCAGGCGTCGCAGACGACCGCCGCCAGCGGGTCCGCGGCAACGGCCCGGTCGACGTCCTGCCGGCAGAAAACGCAACGCGGCGGAAAGACAAGATCGATCGCCTCGGAAACCCACGCGGGAACTCTCGAAAAGATCGCGCGCCGGGAGGAGGGAAGAGTACGGGTCGGATGCATGCGTCGTGGACGGCTGGCTTTCGGATCGACGGGACCGCCGGAAGCGGGCGAAAAACATCCCGCAGCCCGGTCCAGTCTCGATTGACCCTCGTCGATCGGTCCCCCTATCCTCCCCGAACCGACCGCAAGATCAACCCGCCCGTCGAACCCGCGAGCCCTTCCGATACCCGCGGAACGGCCGGTAACGGAAGACGCATGCTCATCGACCGCTACATCACGAGGGCGCAGCTCAACGCGTTCCTCATTGTTTTCGTGAGCCTCGCGGGACTCACGTTCGTCGTCGATGCGTTCACGAACATCGAGGAGTTCATCACCCATGGCGGGAAGTCGGGTGGGCTCTGGAGGGTGCTGGCCGGCTATTACGGCTACCGGACGATCCAATTCTTCGACGCTACGAGCGCCGTGGTGTCGCTGGCGAGCGCCATGTTCGCACTCTCCTGGCTCGAGAGGCACAACGAGGTGACCGCGCTGCTGGCCGCCGGGGTGACTCGGTGGAGGATCGCCAGGCCGGTGATCGTCTTCTCGACCGTCGTCGCCTTCCTGGCCACGGCCAACCGGGAACTTGTCCTGCCCCAGATCCGCCACGAGTTCGCGAGGAACGCCCAGGACCTGTCCGGGGAACAGATGCGGGAATTCGACGCCCGCTACGACCACCGCACGGAGATCCTCTTCCGGGGGAAGAACGCGCAGATGGCCGGCTTCCGGATCGAGTCTCCCAGCCTGTTCCTGCCGCCGTCTCTCTCCCATTTCAGCCCGCAGATCGACGCCGCGGAGGGTTTCTGGAGGCCCGCATCCGCGGATCATCCGGCAGGGTACCTGCTCTCCGGAGTCACGGAGCCGCCGCACATCGAGCGGATGCAGCCTCTTTCGCTCGGCGGCCAGACGATCGTCATGACCCGCTCCACCGCCCCATGGCTCGAGCCCGGGCAGTGCTTTGTGACGAGCGAGGTGACGTTCGAGCAGCTCATCGGCTCCCAGAATTGGAGCCAATACTCCTCGACGCCCGAACTGCTGAGAGCGATCGCGAACCCGAGCCTCGGTGTCGGGGCCGACGTGCCGCTGCGGGTGCACACGCGGGTCGTTTCGCCGCTGCTCGACCTGACCCTGGCGATGCTGGGAGTTCCGCTGGTGATCGGCCCGGTCCGCCGCGGGGTTTTCATGGCGGTGGGGCTTTGCATCGTGCTCACGGCCACCTTCTTCATCGTCGTGCTCGGCTGCCAGTCGCTCGCGACCGGCTACATCGTCAGCCC
>JBIIOJ010000406.1:0-2622 GCA_044337015.1 Pirellulales bacterium | reverse complement strand
GAGTGGTCGGCTGAAGCCGAGTTGGGGGCGGCATAAATCAGAGCGGAGGGCACGGGAGTCGAACCCGCAACCGGTTTCCCGGCACCACATTTCCAGTGTGGCCGCTAGCCATTCGCTTACCCTCCAGCGGGAAGCAGAGTATACCGCACGTTCAGAGGCCCGACCGCCCGCGTTTTCGCGGATGGCCCCATGGGCATGGATCGGGTACACCATCCCGGGCATGTTCGAACTCGCCGCCGCCGTGCTCGCCTCGTTCGTGGCCGCGATCGTCAATGCGATCGCCGGGGGAGGGGGGCTCGTATCGCTGCCGGTGATGTTCGCGGTCTTCCCGACGGCCTCGCCGGCGACGCTCTTGGGCACGAGCAAGGCGGCGATGATCTGGGGAACGGCGTGGGCATCGTTCTCGTACTCGCGGCACGTCACGCTCCCCTGGCGGACGCTCGTGCCGGCGGTGATCTGCGGGCTCGCCGGCGGAGCCGCCGGCGCGTGGATGCTGACGCTCGCCTCGCCCGAATCGATCCGACGGCTGCTGCCGTTCATGCTCGCGGCGGTGCTCGTCTACACACTCGCCCACAAGGAGCTTGGAAGCACCCATGCTCCGCGGCACGACCCCACCCGGGAGGCGTTCTTCGCAAGCCTCATCTCGGTCGCGGTCGGCATATACGACGGATTCTTCGGCCCCGGCACGGGGAGCTTCTTCATCTTCCTTTTCGTCCGCGTTCTCGGCTTCGACTTTCTCCATGCCGTGGCCAGCGCGAAAGTGCTCAACACGGCCACGAATCTGGCATCGGTCGTCTACCTGGCGGCAAGCGGCCACGTCTGGTGGCACATGGTCGTTCCGATGGCGGTGGCGAACGTGCTGGGGAGCATGATCGGCACGCGGCTCGCGCTCAAGCACGGATCCGGTCTCATTCGCTGGATCTTTCTTCTCGTTGTCGCCGCGTTGATCTTGAAGAGCGGATATGATTCGTTCGGTGGCATGGCGGCTGAGTAAGGAGATTTTCCATGGCGTGGCTCTACCTGACGATCGCGATCGTCGCCGAGGTGATCGCGACGAGCTTCCTCAAGGCGAGCGATGGCTTCACGAAGCTCCTGCCGAGCCTCGCCGTCGTGGTCGGCTACTCCGCGGCCTTCTTCTTCTTGTCGCTCACCCTCAAGGAGATCCCAGTCGGCGTCGCCTACGCGGTCTGGAGCGGCATCGGCGTGACGCTCATCGCCGCGATCGGATGGGTCTTTCTCGGCCAGAAGCTCGACGCCGCCGCCATCGCCGGCATGGGACTCATCGTGGCGGGCGTCGTCGTGCTCAACCTGTTTTCGAAGGCCGCCGCCCACTGACGATGAGAGCGTCTCCAATCGACAGGACGCGGATCATTTCTTGCCCGTCGGACGCGGGCCTTTTCCAGGGGGAAGAATCGAGGCGAGGGGGTTGGGTTCCTTGCCGTTCTGCACGGCTGTCATGTACTTTCGATGCTTCGCGAGTTCGGCCCCCTCCAGCTTCCCGTTGCCATTTTCATCGTACGAGAGATAAATCTCCTTCTCCTTCGCGGCCACCTCGTTCTGATACCGCATCATTTCCTGTTGGCGGTATTGCATCTCCTCCTGCACCTTCTTGATCTGTTGGGCACTCGGCCGACGCGGCCGCGCCTCGACCGGACTGCCACAGACGAGGACTATGCCAGCCGCCACGGCAACGATATGAGAACGTCTCATGGAACCTCCATGCACAACGAAGAGCAATCCCGATGCCACCAAAACAGCAAAAGTTCCATGCGGAAAAAGCGGGGCTCGCGGCCGTCCAGTCGCCCGTTTTCCTGGCAGCGCAGCCAAGGAACTGCCCAGATCCAAGGCACCCCACTCGTGGACCAGCCACAGCGGCCGCTAGACTTTCGGGATGCTCTACGATCCCGTCGAACACGGTCCTGCCACATCCTGCGAGAGTTGTCGCTTCTGGTGGCAGGAGACCATCCGGCGGACGGCGCCCGGCTGGGGACAGTGCCGCCGGATGCCCCCTTCGCTGCCGAGCGACCGCGACGACAAGCTCAAGCTCGTCGGCCTCTGGCCCGAGACCGAGGCCGACGACTGGTGCGGCGAATGGCGGTCCCGGCAGGGCGTCGAGAGCGACCCTGCGTGAGACCCTCTAGGGCGTCACCGCATCGCCGTCGCTCCGCTCGTGACTCCGCGGCTCATTGCGCGAGCCGGCTCGCGGCCGCCACGTCCACGAGCCAATCGACGCCGCCGGCAGGCTGCACGAGCTGGGAAGGGAGCACGTCGGGCTGATACGGTCCTTCGGTCACCGCACGGAGCGTCGCCGCCTTGCCGGCTCCCTCGACGAGGAAGGCGACCCGACGTGCGGCGTTGATGAGGGCCGCGGTGAAGGTCACCCGCCAGCATCGGAGCTTGTCGACGTACTGCGGGACGACGAGCTTCGACGTCTCGCGGAGGGCGGCCGTGCCGGGAAAGAGCGACGCGGTGTGGCCGTCGTCGCCGAGCCCGAGCAGCACGAGGTCGAGCGATGGCACGACCGCATCCGGCGAAAGACCCCGGAGCGACCGCTCTGCCTCGGCGGCGGCGAGATCGGGCTGATCCTCGCCCCGGATCCGGTGAATGTTCTCCCCGGGGATC
>JBIIOJ010000116.1:0-9182 GCA_044337015.1 Pirellulales bacterium | reverse complement strand
TCACGTTCCCGACCACGATCGTGCCCTCGAGTGGCCGCGTGAGGCCCGTGAACGTGGTCGCTCCATTGATCGAAAGCCTGCCCGGGCCCGACTTCGTGAGCCCGTTGGAACCGTTGGCGGCGATCAAGGCGGTACCGCCGGCCCCGCTGCCAGGGATAAGACTTAGCACGCCGCTGGGGTCGCTTACGCGGATATCGAGATCCGCGTTCGACGGCGCTCGGACGAGCTGCGCGCTCCCCCCTGAGTTAAAGCCGGTAGCCTGCATCGTCGTCGTGCCCGAGCCGGTCTTGAGAATGCCGCCGACAGTCACCACGTTGCTGGAGCTGGTTGGTGTCATCCTGAAAAGCGTGGCCGATGGGGAAAATTCGAGCGTCGTGAACGTCGCGGACGTTTGGGCGGTGATGCTGCCCGTCACCTGGAGATTCGATGTGCTCGAAACCGTCGTTGCGGTGGTGAGCGTCTGCGTGCCGGCGTCGTTGCCGTAGTCGATCCCGCGGATGTTGGTGCCGTCGTTCCAGGCGTAGCTCGAGCCGCTGAAGAAGAGCCGCGTGCTGATGAACCCGGTCGGCTGGCTCGAGGCAAAGCCATTCGTGGCCGAGTTGGCCCCGCTCGGCACGAGGATGCCCGCGGCCCCCGCGGCCGCGCTGATGCCGGAACTCGTGAGCCGCAGATCCTGCGCCGCCGTCTGCACGAGGCTCACCGTGCCAACGCCGGCCCCGAACGAGAGCGGACCGACCGACTGGCTGAGCGTCCCGGTCGCCCCGACGTTGTCGATCGCGAGGTTCACGCGACCCGAGGTGGACGAGAGCGTGACCGCGCCGCCGGTCGGCAGGCCGCCTGTGGCCCGTTCGGCCCGCAGTGTTCCCTGGACGACCGAGGTCGTGCCGGAGTAGGTGTTGTTGCCGGAGAGGACAAGCGTGCCCGAGCCGGCCTGGGCGACGTTGATCGCCCCACCGATCGTGGCTGCAAAGTCGGTGCCCTGCACGACCGAGTTCGAGCGATTGAACGCGAGCGTGGCTCCGGCGAGGCCGGTGATCGGGCTTGCCGTCGCAATCGAGCCGACGGTGCCGCCGGAGCCGATCTGCAGGGTGCCGGCATTGACGCTCGTCGTGCCGGTGTAGTCATAGGCATTGACGAGCGCGAGCGTGCCGGAGCCGGCATGCGTGAGCCCGAGCCCGCCCGAGATGGGCATCGTGTACACGCCGCCGTAGTTGTCGCTGCGATTGAACGCGAGCGTCGTCCCGGCCGAGCCCGTGATCGCCGATGAAAACGCGATCGAGCCGGCCGTGCCGCCGGAGCCAACCTGCAGGGTGCCGGCAGTGATGCTCGTCGAGCCGGTGTAGGAGTTGTTGCCGGCCAGCGTGAGCGTGCCGGAGCCGATCTGGGCGAGGTTGATCGCCCCGCCGATCGAGCTTGCGAAGTCGGTGCCTTGCACGACCGAATTCGAGCGATTGAAGGCGAGCGTTGCCCCGGCGAGGCCGGTGATCGCGCTTGCCGGCGCGAGCGATCCGGCCGCGCCGCCGGACCCGAGTTGCAGCGTGCCACCGTAGAGATTCGTCGTGCCGGTGTAGGTGTTGGCCGCCGACACGACGACCCTGCCCGCGCCGGTCTTGGTCAGGCCCGAAACAACGCCGCCATCGGCGATCACGGCGCCGATCGACAGGTCGCCGTCGGGGTTGTTCTGCGCGAGCGTCAGGCTGCCATTGGAGCCGACGAGCGTGCCGCCGGTGATCGCCGATGCATTGGCCCCCGCGGCGGGCGTCACCAGGATGCCGCCGCGCACGGTGTTTGAGCCGGTGAGCGAGAGCGTCGTCGCGGCGGCCGAGGCGAACCGGAGCGTGTTGGCAGTGATCGGCCCCGTGGGAGCCTGGGAGCTGTTCACATCGAGGTTGGCGTTGAGGTAGTTGGCGGGGACGTTCAGGGCGACGGACGTGAGGGAAAACGCGTTCAGCCCGGTGATCGGCGAACCGCCGTTGGCCACGGCCCAGGTCGTGCCGCCAAAGGTGATTCCTCCCGGCAGGATGCCGCTTTCGTTTGCGGAGGAGGTGATGAAGGAGCCGGTCGTGGGGATGTCGAGCGAGCCGCCCGGCTGCATCGTGATCGATCCGAAATTGACCGTGTTGCCGGCGTTCACGGCGACCACCGCCCCGCCGTTGACGACCGTGCCGTTGAAGGCCTGCGTGAAGCCGCCGGCGCGGTCGACGACGAGGCTGGCCGTGCCGAGAGTCAGGCTGCTGGCGGAATTAAGCGAGCCCGATGCGGCGCCATCGCCAATCGTGAGCGTGCCGGCGACCGCGGTGGTCGGGCCGGAATAGGTGTTGGCGGCGGTGAGCCGGAGCGAGCCGAGGCCAGTCTTTGTGAGGCCGATGGGGGTGACCGAGCCGTTGGCGATCACGCCTGTCATCGTGACCGCCGCGGCACTGGCCGTGTCGATCGTCGGGGTCACGTCGAGGGCCACGAGCGAACTGATCACGTGGCCCGTGCCGCTGACGCTCACGGCGCCGGCATTCGCAAGCCGCAGCGTGCCGCCGGTGACGGCATTGGAGTTGCCGGCCAGCGACAGCCGGGAGAGCGTGAGCGACTGCCCACTCATGTCGAGCGTGGCCGCCCCGAGCGACGAGCCCACCGTCACGGGTGTAGCCGCGTTGATCGCGTCGGCGGCGAGCAATCTGGCCGTGCCGTTGGGCACGCTCACCGAGGTGATCGACGAGGGGAGCACCGTTGCCAGCCCCACGACGCCGGCGTTACCGGCCGAGCCGATCGTCACCGCCACGGCCGGGCTCGCACCGCCGCTCACATCGAGCCAGTTCGACGGCGAAAACGCCACCGTGCCGCCGGTGGAGGCCTGGAGCGTGACGCTCCGCCCGAGCCGGATGTCGGCCCCGCCGATCGTCGAAGATCCGGAGCCGAGCATGCCGAGCACCACCGCCTGCGTATTCGCCGGTTGGGCAAGCGGGACCGTGCCCGACGCCACCGTGAACCCCCTCGCGATGTCGAAGCCCCCGTCAACGAGCAACGACGCCGTGCCGGAGAGGCCGGCCGCGGTGCCGCCGATGACCGGCAGCGTTGCCGACGTTCCGAAGGGGCTATCGCCGGTGGCAGCCACGGATGATCCCGCCACCAGCGTGCCCTCCGTCACGGTCAGCGGCCCGCCATAGCTTCCTGTGCCGGAGATCCGCAAGAAGCCGCTACCCGTCTTGTTCACCCTCACGCCCGTGCCCGTAATTACGCCGATTGAGTTGACGGCCGTGCTCGTGACGTTGAGCGTGAGGGTCTTTGCGCCAACACCCGTGGCCGTGCCGATTCCGGAGAGCGTGAGGCCGCCCGAGCCGGCATACTCGATCACGCCGCCGCCGGTCGTGCCGGCGAGGTTGATCACGCGGTCGCTCGCATGGCCGGAGCCCGTGTAGCGGAGCGTGCCGGTGGTCGTCGTGCTGCCGAGGTTGATTTGCGTGCCGGCGCCCAGCGGGCTCACCGAAAACGCGTTGAAGAGCGAGTCGATCTCGATCGTGCCGTTGTTGATCGACGTGTTGCCCAAGTAGGTGCTCAAGCCGGAGGGGGAGAACGTGCCCGTGCCGGACTTCGTGAGCGAGCCGTTGGAGAGGATACCAGAGTAGGTGGTCGAAGAGCCGTTGTTCCCGACCGTGATCGTCCGACCGCCGAAGTCCAGATCGCGGCTGCCCGTGACGCCGCCGAGCGTGGAGTCTTGGTTGAAGGTGACGGAGCCGGTGCCGACCGGCGACATGTCGAGCGTGGAAGACTGAAGGCCACTCACGTTCCCGACCACGATCGTGCCCTCGAGTGGCCGCGTGAGGCCCGTGAACGTGGTCGCTCCATTGATCGAAAGCCTGCCCGGGCCCGACTTCGTGAGCCCGTTGGTGCCGTTGCTGGCGATCAAGGATTGGCCCGACTGGGTGCTAGGGGTAAAAACTAGCACGCCGCTGGGGTCGCTCACGCGGATATCGAGATCTGCGTTCAACGGCGCTCGGACGAGCTGTGGGCTCGAGTCGTTGAAAGTGGTAGCCTGCATCGTCGTTGTGCCCGAGCCGGTCTTAAGGATGCCGCCGACAGTCACCGAACCGTTGCCGGCCGAGTTCATCCTGAAAAGCGTGGCCGATGGGGAAAATTCGAGCGTCGTGAACGTCATCGCGGGCGTCTGGGCGGTGATGCTGCCCGTCACTTGGAGGTTCGATGTGCTCGAAACCGTCGTGGTGGACGTGACCGTCAGCGTGCCGGCGTCGATGCCGTAGTCGATCCCGCGGATGTTGGTGCCGTCGTTCCAGGCGTAGCTCGAGCCGCTGTAGAAGAGCCGCGTGCTGATAAACCCGGTCGGCTGCATGGAGGCAAAGCCATTCGTGGCCGAGTTGGACCCGCTTGGCACGAGATTGCCGGCGGCCCCCGCGGCCACGCTGATCGTCGAACTGGTGAGCAGCAGATCCTGCGCCGCCGTCCGCACGAGGCTCACCGTGCCGGCACCGGCCCCGAACGAGAGCGGGCCAACCGACTGGCTGATGGCCCCGGTCGCCCCGTCGTTGTCGATCGCGAGATTCACGGGGCCGGAGGTTGACGAGAGCGCGACCGCGGCCGTCGTCGGGAGGCCGCCAGTGTTCGCCCGGACGTTCAGCGTGCCGGCGTTGATCGTGGCCGTGCCGGCGTACGTGTTGCTGGCCGACATCACGAGCGTGCCCGTGCCGGTCTTCGTGAAGCCGCCGGCACCCGTGAGGGCGGCGGAGATGGCACCCGCCCCGGCCGACACCTGCCCGCTCACCGTGCCGCCGGAGATCGTGCCCGTCAGCATCGTGATCGGATTGGAAATCGAAAAGCCGCCGAGGTTGAGCGTGCCGTTTGTGATCGTCGCATTGCCCGAGCCGAGCGCGGTCGAGTTGGAAAGGATGATGCCGCCCTCCGCGAGCAGGGTGCCCCCGGTGAACGAGTTCGCCCCGCCGAGCGTGAGCGTGTTGGGCCCATACTTCGCAATGCCCCGCGGGCCCGAAAGATTCGAGCCATAGACAAAATCGCCCGCCGTCGTGTCGATGCCGACATTCGAGACGCCGGCCGAGTTGGAGACTCCGGCGAGCGTGCCCGCGAAGAGGGCGTCGAGGTCGGAGGCGCTAAAGAGGGCTGCGTCGGTGGCCGACACGCCGAGGCCGAGCGTCGCGCCGGAGGCGACGGTCGTCGTGCCGCTGGCCGGCTGGGCCGCGCGAACGCCGAAGATGAGGCCGCCGGCCGAAACGGTCGGAACGCTGAATTGATCGCCCGCCGCGGCGGAGAGCCGCAGCGCGCCCGAGCCGGTTTTGATGAGCGTGCCGTTGGAGAGGGTGCCGGAATAGATAGTTGACGAGTTGTTGCCGCCCACCGTGATCGCCTGCCCGCCGAGATTCAGGTTGCGGCTGCCCGTGAGGCCGCCGAGCGTGGAGGCTTGATTGAACGTGACGGTGCCGGTATCGCCGCCCGCCATGTCGAGCGTGGCGAGGCCGAGGCCCCCGGCGCTAGACAGGATGAGTTCGCCTGCCTGCGGCCGGACGTTGCCGCTCAAGGAATTCGCGGCCGTGAGCGTGAGCGTGCCGCTGCCGACCTTCGCGAGGCCGCCCGAGCCGCTCATGCTGCCGGCGTAGGTCGTGCTCTGATTGTTCGAGCCGACCTGCAGGCTGTTGCCGCCCAAAACGAGTGCTAGGTTGCCGGTCAGGCCGCCGAGGTTGTAGGTGTTGTTCCCGGCGACCGTGAACATCATCCCCCCCCTGCCGGACGTGCCCGTGTCGAGCGTGCTGTTTTGGAGGGCGTTGACGTTGTTGAGCGTGAGGCCGCCGGCCTGCAGCGTCGTATTGCCGCTAAACGTGTTGGCGCCGCCGAGCACGAGCGGCGAGGAGGCGGAGTTTTGGATGACCTCGGTGACGTTCGGGCCGATCACGGAGTTGATCGTGGCCGTGCCGCTGCCAGCGCCCACGTGGATCAGCCTGTTGGACATGTTGATCGAGCCAGTCTGGAACAAAAGGTTGTCGTCACCCCGGAGGAGGCCGCCAGCGCTGATATCGACGACGTTCTCGAGGTAGAGCGCATTGCTGCCGGTGACGCCACCCGTGAGAATCATTGTGCGATTTCTTGGAAAAGGACCACTGCCATCGAAGGTGTTCTTGGAGGACGCGATCGTATTCGTGCCGGTCGTGCCCACCAGGACGATCGGGTTCGTCACGGTGATGTCTGAGTTTACGGCGGAACCGCCCCAACCGTGTGCAAAGGTCGCCCAATCGGAAGCCGTCGCCGCGGTGCTTCCGAGGGTGATCGTGCCGGAAGTAGGCTGTGCGCCCATGCTCCACGTAAACAACCCCTTCCGAAGGATCAACGATCCGCCCATCTGGCCATTCATAGTCGCATAGAAACTTGAGGTCAGGCTGTCTTGGATCAGCGTGACGTTCGAGCCGATGCCACCGCCATCGGGCCGCACGATCACCCAGTTAGTGCCCGTCCCGTTGTTCGTGAGCGTCCTTGCGCCGCCGCTGGCAGAAAAACCTCGGTTTGAATCAAAGTTTTGATTGGAGTTGTTTTGGATGAACGAGTCGGCGGTGAGAGCCAATACCGATTGCACATTCACTGTGCCATTCACGGTATCGGTCATCGTCAAGCCACCCGATCCGAGGCCGATCGAGACGGTTGGGGTGGTCCCGGTGGTGAAACCGCGGGTGAACGTGAGGCTTCGGAGGGAGTAGTTTGTCGCACTCGGCGCGGAGGTCGATCCGGACGTTCCGAAGACCAGATCGTTCGTGCCGGAAGTGAGGAAGTTCACCGTGGGATCGTCCAGCCAGTTGGCGGAGTTCGACCAGTTCAGGTCGGCACCGCCGCCGGCGTCCCAGGTGTAGGTCGCGGCGTGTGCCGCGCGAGGCGCGAACACCGCGGCGAGCATCACGCCAATGGCAAGCGGGGCGAGAAGAGTTCCAGCAACGCGACGCATGACTTGTTCCTCCGCCAAGACGGGCATCCCCCGTGACGTCCAGATCACCGACCGCGGGTATCTTGGTTCTTGTCAACACCCCCCACATCGGCACTTCTGCCGATGCCAAAGTCCGGGAATTTCGCGGTTTTTGGAGTTTTGCGGGCCGTTGGGCCCGCCGCGGGCCAAGCCCCCCTGTAGGTGCAGACTGGAAGTCTGCACCACCGCCGCCACGCTGTTCGGTGTGGCGGCCGCATTCCACAGGTTGAACAACCTGCGGCTACACAGGACCGGGGAGCCCGAAACCTGCGCCAACAATCCTCTTTGGTTGTGGCCGACAGGCTTCACGCATCAGCGGGTCAGGTCACCATCCCAGAGCCGTTCCAGCACCAGATCCCACGGCAGGATTTCGATCCGGCCGATACGCCGGGGAACAGTCTCCAGGGAGGCCACGATCAGGGAAGCCACGATCGCCACGGAGCCTCGCCGTGAGCGAACTGCGTGTGTGGTGGCAGCAGACGTGTGTCGGACGGCATCCGGCTGGCGCCCTTCTACGATCTCGTCCGCACGCGGGTGTACAAGTCGCTGGACCGTCATCTCGCGATGAGCATCGGCGAACGGTTCGATCCCGGCGCGGTGCTTCACCGAGATCTGGAGGCGTATGCTCGCGAACAAAAGTAGAGCGGGATGAACTCGATCCGTTGTTCGGGTCGCTGGCCGTGGGGGCCCCCGTAGAGGACCCAGCCGTCGCCACAGTGCGGATAGTCGGCCAGCACCCTGTGCAGGCTCCGGAGTTGACCGCCGGTGCCCGACTTCACCTCGACCGGATGAATCCGCCCATCGCACACGACGAGATAATCGACCTCGGCCGCGCTTCCTCTGGCCTCGCGGGACCAGTAGTACAGTTCCCGGTCGTGAGCGGTCAGCAGTTCCTGGGCGACGAACTGCTCTGCCAGCCTGCCACGATAGATGTCGAGAAGGTCGTGGTGCTGCATCTCGCGGTCGACGGGCAGTCCGCAAAGACGCTGCATCAGGCCGACATCCACGAAGGCCGCCTTGAACCGCTTCTGGTTTGCGGAAGCGCCGAGAGGCAGCCCGGCGGGGTTGGCCGAAGGAATTTTGTGGAGCACGCGAGCGAGGCAGAGAAGGTCGAACGCCTTGCGGTTGGTCTGCCCCGAGTGCTGTGAATCCAAGGTGGTGTATTTGAGCTGCTCTCCCACCTGGCGGGCGGCGTGGAGCATGACCGCATCAAGGCACGTGCGGTCGGACCGTCCGCCGTACTTCGCAAAGTCGTCGCGATAGGCTTTCAGCAGGTCGTCTTGGACCGCGAACACGTCCCGAAGCGTGCCGCCCGCCGCCGCGACCGCGACGCACTCGGGCATGCCGCCCACGAACAGGAATCGCTTCAGGGCGTTCAAGAGCATTTCGTGGATCGGCGCGGCCAGGGGCTGCGGTCCGCGGGCAATGGCCGCAGCGGCCGGCTCGTTGCCGATGGCCTGCAGATATTCCTGGAAGGTCAGCGGATGCATCTCCAGATATGAGACACGGCCGACGGGCACGGAAATCTCGGCGAGGGCGAAATCGAGCAGGGAGCCTGCCGCGATGACGTGCAGGGCGGGCAGGTCTTCATGGAAGTAGCGCAAGGCCGTTACCGCCCGGGGGCAGGCCTGGATCTCGTCGAGAAAGAGCAGCGTTTCGCCAGGCCGAATGGGCTGGCCGGTCGCCAACTCCAGCTGCTCGACCAGCGTGGAAGCCGACAGATCGCCCGCGAACAGGGGCTTCAGATTCGGCCTTCGTTCGAAGTCGACGGTCACGACGTTCCTGAAAGCGGCCCGGCCAAACTGTTCGATGGACCAGCTCTTTCCGACCTGCCGGGCTCCCCGCACGATCAACGGCTTGCGGCGGGCCGACGCTTTCCAGCCACGGAACTGTTCTTCTACGACGCGTTTCATGTGGGAGAATGCATTGCCTGTAGAAACTCAAGGCAGTGTACGCGATGTGCCTGTAGAAAATCAAGGCACAGCGGCCGACACATTGCCGGCGGCGGACTTCCGTCCATATCTCAATGTCTGCATACATTCCTCGTGCCTCGCTCTCGGTAGGGGGACATCGCTGCACAGTTGTGCGCTGCATTTTTGACCGGCCCGGCTACCCCGCCGCGCGCTGCACTTTTCGACCGGCGTTCACAGGGTGCGGGTCGCGGCGTCCTGGCACCAGAGCCCGACGGCGCCCGCCTTCTCGTGCAAGGGGCGCGGGG
>JBIIOJ010000115.1:0-9205 GCA_044337015.1 Pirellulales bacterium | reverse complement strand
GATGATCGCGTCGATCGGCGTGCCATGGTCGATCGCCAGCCGCTTGCGACCGGGGACCTCGAGCCTGCGCGAATCGAGCCCGAGCTGCTTCAGGATCGTGGCGTGCACGTCGGTCACGTAGTGCCGATCCTCGACGGCATGAAAGCCGAGCTCGTCCGTCGCGCCGTGGACGATGCCCCCCTTGATCCCGCCGCCGGCCATCCAGACGGAGAAGGCGAAAGGATGATGGTCGCGGCCGTCGGAACCCTGTGAGCCGGGCGTCCGGCCAAACTCCGTGCAGAAGATCACGATCGTCTCGTCGAGCAGGCCACGGCGGTCGAGGTCCTCGAGCAGCGCCCCGATCGGCTGATCGACCGCGAGCGACAGTTTTTCATGGTTCGCCTTGAGGCCGCCGTGCGCGTCCCACGCGCCGGCTCCGCCGCCCCCGTGCTGAATCTGGATGAACCGCACGCCCTGCTCCACGAACCGCCGCGCTGCAAGCAGTTGCGCTCCGAACTCCTTGCAGTGGGGCAGGTCAAGGCCGTAGAGCTTCTTCGTCTCCTCGGTCTCGTCGGCGAAGTCGATCACCCTCGGCACGCTCCGCTGCATCCGGAAGGCGAGTTCGTAGGAGGCGATCCGGGCGGCGGTGGCCGTGTCGTTCGGGTATTCAACGCCCGTCAGGCCATTGAGCTGCTCCACGAGATCGAAGCCGATCTCCTGGGACTCCCGCGAAAACGGCCGCTCCGGCCGGCCGAAGGCAAGGGGATTGCTCGGGTCGATCCGCAGCGGCACCGCGTCATGGGCGGGGCCGAGGTAGTGGCCGTCCTTCTTGTTCCAGTATTCACGCGTGCCGATCGAGATGAACTGCGGCAGGTCGTCGTTGAGCGATCCGAGGCCGTAGTGCACCCAGCCGCCGAGCGTGGGCTGGACGGGGTCGAGCATGTGACGGCCGGTGTGGAACTGGGTCTGCGCGCCGTGATTGCTGTCGGTGGTCCACATCGAGCGGATGACGGCGATCTTGTCGATGTTCCTCGCCGTGTGCGGAAACCAGTCGCTCACCTCGATGCCGCTCTGCCCGTGCTTCTTGAACCCCACCTGGAGCGGAAAGAGGATGTTTCGCTGCTGGCCGTTGGCATCGGGCACGGGCGCCCGCTCCTTGGCGAGCTTCGCCGGGCTCTGCACGTCGGCGTAGGGCGTTTCAGCAATCGACTTGCCGGCATATTTCGTGATCTCGGGCTTCGGATCGAAGCTCTCCATGTGGCTCACGCCGCCATTCATGAAGAGCCAGATCACGCTCTTGGCCTTCGGCGGAAAGTGCGGCTTGCCGTCGGGCGGCGTCCAGACGGCCGAACTCGCCATGCCGTCGCGGTGCAGCATCGCGCCGAGGGCGAGCCCCGTGAACCCGAGGCCCACGTCGGAGAGAAACGCCCGTCTTCGCAAGGAATGCATCATGGTTCTCCTCGGGTCACCGAAGCGTCACGAAGTCGTTGTGGTTGAGAACCGCCCACACCATGAGCACCCGCCCGGGATCGGGGCCGCCAGCTGCCGGCTTGGCCGTCGACCGCCACTTCGCCATCGCCGCAGCGCACGCGGCCCGCTCCTCGGCCGATGGGCCGCGATGGAGGATCATCCCGAACGCCCGCTCGACGAACACGCCGTCATCCGCGGGTGAAACCGACGCCTGCACCCGTTCGGCGATCTTCGCCGCCGCGTCGTGCACGATTCCCGCGTTGGCAAGGGCGAGTGCCTGCTGCGGCACGATGCTCTGATCACGCTGGTAGCACTCCATCACCCCCGCGTCGTCGAACGTCGTCAGGAACGGATTGCGGCTGATCTCGGAATGCCAGAAGTAGAGGCTCCGCCGCCGCGATGCCGGCTGGTCCGCCTCCTTCACCGGCGGCCCGCCCATCGTCGGGTCGAGCGTGCCGGCGAGGGCGAGAATCCCGTCGCGAACCACCTGCGCCTCGAGCCGAATCGGCTCACGCCGCCAGATCAGCGTGTTGTCGGGATCGAGCTTCAGGGCAGTCTCGGCACCGGCGATCGACGAGCCCATTCGGTAGGCGGCCGAGGTGCAGATGAGCCGATGCAGGTGCTTCATGCTCCAGCGACCGCCTTCGCTCGTGGCCCCCGCCCGCGGCCCGTCCACCAGTTCGCTCGCGAGCCAGTCGAGCAGTTCCGGATGCGTCGGCGCATTGCCCTTGCGGCCAAACTCGAATACGGTCGCTACGAGCGGCTTCCCCATGTGCCGCATCCAGATATGGTTCACGGCGACGCGGGCCGCGAGCGGATTCCGCGGATCGGTGATCCACTGGGCGAGCGCCGTCCGGCGGCCGGTGCTCGTGGACGGAAAGGAAACAGCCGGGTCGTCGGCAGTCGACGTTTTGCTCCGCGTGACCGTCCACTTCGCGCCGACGAACGGCGTGAATTTTTCACCCGGCTCGGCGGCGGCCTTCACGGCCTTCTCGACAGCCTCGCGGGCCGTGGCCAACTCCTTCTCGATCGATTGGAGCGACGAAGCATCTTTCTTCTCGGCAGCAGCCTTCGTGAGTTTCGCCGAGACTGCGGCGACGTTCATCCACGCGGCCGCGACGGCCGCATCCTTCTCGGCCTTGGCGGCTGCCTTCGCCGCGGTGGCGGCCGCGACCCGCAGCGGGTCCTCGGGCGACTGCGACGGCGCATCCTCCGCGGCCCAGGCCGCCCGCGTCGCGTGGCCGCGCAGCTTCACCGCGTCAGCCGCCGCCTTCGCCGCCGCGACCGCCTGCTCGTGCGCGGGCGACGGCTCCTTCGCCTGCTTCGCCTCCGCTTCGGCGACCGCCCGAGCCGCTGTCGCCAGATGCGCGTCGATCACCCACGGCCGCCGCGCGGGCTCGTAGGCCGCCTTCGGCAGCGAGACGGGCCGCACGTCGATATCGCGAAACGCAATCACCTCCGGCACGCCAGGCTCGATCTTCTTTGACGTGTCTGGCTTCGTGTCGTCGCCGCGGACGAAGAGGTAGGTGGGACGGTCGAGATGGCCGTCGAACACCCGCGGGATGCCATCCTTTTTCACGTCGCCCTCGCCGGCCACGACGTCCACGCGGGTCTCGATCGGCTCGAAGAAGGCCCGAAACTTGTAATAGTCTTCCTGCTGGATGGGATCGTACTTGTGGGCGTGGCACTTCGAGCAGTTCATCGTGAGGCCCAAAAGCCCCTTGCCCACGTGCTCAACTGTGTCGTCGAGCCAGGGCGTGCGGTTGAAGAGAAACCAGTTGCGGGCCAGGAATCCGGTGGCGCGGAGCTTCGACGAATCGTCGGGATGGAGCTCGTCGGCCGCGAGCATCTGCCGCACCATCTCATCGTAGCCGACATCGGCGTTGAGAGACTCCACGATCCAGTCGCGGAAGTGCCACATGTGCTCTGCGCTGTTGCGGTGCTGGTCGCCCAGGCCCCACCAGTCGGAATACCGCCAGACATCCATCCAGTGACGAGCCCACCGCTCGCCGTGCCGTGGGTCTGCAAGCAGCTTCTCGACGAGTTTTCCGTACCAGTCGGCCGACGTGTCGGCTTGAAGAGCGGCCAGCTCTTCCGGCTGCGGCGGCAGGCCGATGAGATCGATGAAGAGCCGGCGGACGAGCACATGCCGCGGGGCCTCCGGCTGCGGCGAGACGCCCGCCTTCTCATGACGCTGTGCCAGAAACGTATCGATCGGGTTCTTCGCCCACGAAGAGTTCGTGACGGCGGGCACCTCCGGCCGCAACCGCGGCTGAAAGGCCCAGTGATCCCGCGGATCGGCCTCCGGCTTTTCACCGGGCGGCGCCGGGCAGCCGGCATTGATCCACTCCTTCAGCACCGTCAGTTGCTCCGCCGTGAGCGGCTCGCCCTCTCCCTCGGGCGGCATCCGCGTGGCCGGATCGGAGTCGCTCACCCGGTCGAGGATCAAACTCGCATCGGGATCGCCCTTCGTGACGACGCTCCCCGACTCGCCTCCCTCGACCATGAGCGAGACGGTATCGAGCCGCAGGCCCGCCTCCTGCTTCAATCCGCCATGGCAGGAGAAGCACCTTTCCGCGAGCAGCGGCCGGATCTTTTCCTTGTAGGCCGACAGATGCAGGTCCGACTCGGCGGCGATGGCCGCGGGGAGCGAGATGATCAGAAGGCCGATCGTGGCGAAGCCGCTGGGCAGCAGTGCAAGGTTCATGGCGGGGTGCTCCGAACACGGCACGGGCCGCATGGGCCCATCGACCGCCAAAGTATAGCCCCGGCAAACCGTCATGTCACCTTGGGAAGAGCTTCGGCCGGACGCGGGTCATGCTATGATCCGTTCGCTTGAAGGTCCCCCGCATGCCGCCCTCCGCCACCGAAGACCTGACCGCGAAGGCCTACCGATCGCTGCGGCGGATGATCGTGGAGGGCCGCGTCCAACCGCGGCAGCGGCTCTCGCATCGCACGCTCTCGAAGGACCTCGGCATCGGCCGCAGCCCCGTCCGCGACGCGCTCTTGCACCTCGAGGCCGAGGGACTGATCGAGCACCGGCCGAATTCCGGCATCTATCTCCGGGAGCTGACCGCCCGCGAGCTCGAGTGCATCTACGAACTGCGGCTGGTGAACGAGCCGTATGCCGCCGAGAAGGCGGCCGACCGGGCGGAAGCGGCGCAGCTGGCCACGCTGCGGCGGCTGTGCGACGAGATGACGGTAATCGCTAAGAAGCCCGATCTCGTCAAGTGGTTCGCCAAGGTGGAGCACAGGCGGCGGTTCTGCCGGCTCGACATGGAGTTTCACGCGACCGTGATGGAGGCCTCGGGCAACCCGATCGCGGCCAAGATCTTCGCCAACGCCCAGCTGCTCGCCTTCACGTTCGCCTGGGACCTCGGGTACGGCAAGCCCGAGTGGTTCGCGGAGATCATGGGCCGCACGGCCAAGGGTCACCGTGCCATCTACGAGGCGATCCGCCGCCGCGACCCGCGGGCCGCCCGGGCGGCGATGGAAGCCCATGTCGCATGGGCGCGGCAGGAGATCCCGGAGCAGCTCGCGGCGATCGCGGAAGCCCGCGATGGATAGCCCGGTCAATGGCGCTTCCGCAACCATTGCCCGGCTCAAGGGCGACGGTTCGACGATGCCGTTGGCGCCGGGCCGGCCATCGTCCACGCGTCTCTCTCCGTCAGGGTGCGGATCGCGGTGGCAGACTCAGTCGGCGCCGCCAGCATGCCCACGAGCTTCGATAGTGGCGAACGCATCATGGATTCACGACGATTGTTTTGCCTTCCACCATGCTTTCCACTCCTCCTTGCCCACGATGCCCCTTTCACCAGTGATCGATCGCAGTGCCGCATCGATGGCAGGGCGAAACACGTAGACCATGACCGTGCTGTAAGGGGCGTCGAGCTCGCGGACGAGCGGTTCGATCGCCGCCGGGTCGCCGATGCGACCAAGCGCCCTGACCACGGTGACGCGGAGCTCTTCCGCATCGCGGCCCGGCGTGGCCAGTAGCCGCAGCAGCGGCTGCACCGCCTCGCGGCACCGCACCTTTCCGGCTACTTCCACGGCGGCGAGACGGTGCCGAGCCCGCGGGTCGTCTTTGGCAGCGTCGAGAAAGGGCTGCAGGGCCCCGAAGACGCGTTCATTGGAAACGCCGATGCCGCCCAGGCTGCGGAGCGCATACGGCCATGCGTTGTCGTCCTTGCCTGCGAGCAGTTCGAGCACCACGGGCAGCGCCGGCTCGCCGGCCTTGGCGAGCGCATCAGCCGCGAAGGGACGGAAGGCGTTCTGGAGGGCGCTGTTCTTGCGGGTGCTGATCCAGTTGGCGAGCCGCAGCGTGGTTTCCTTCGCCTGCGGTGCGTCGCTGGCGGCGATCGACCGCAACGCCTGCCGCTGCACGATCGGGCTCTTGTCGTCCAACAGCGAAACGATCGCAGCCGCCGCCTGCGGCGACGAGCTTTTCTGCAGCAGCGTGGCGGCCCGCAGCCGGACACACTCGTCGGAATCCTTGGCATCGGCCACCAGGGTTTCAAGGGTCGGCGCTTCGTCCCCGTCCGCCTGCAACCGGTTGCGCAGGTCCGCCTCCCGGTAGAACATCTTCACCGCTTCGTTCTCCGCGCAGTCATACCAGGCCGGATAGAGCATCACGTCGCCTCCCTGAACACGCGAGAGATACTCCTCCCAGTAACGCTCGACGAGATCCCTATTCAAAGCCACGGCATGGAAGGCCGTGGGCCAGATCCGCCGCGTCAAGGGGTCGATGCCGAGTTGGCCCAGATTGGGCGAACTGTAGGGCGCGCTGACGGCATAGTAGGAGGGTGCCGACCACTCCGGAATGATCAGGCAGTCCGGATGCCCCTTCTGGAGCCCCTCGATCATGGCCACCGGCATCGTCCAAGGCACGCCCTTCATCTCATTCTTCTGCTCGGCCGAGAGCAGGCCGTCGCCGAAGACGTTGGAATCGAGATAGAAGATCGTGCAGCCCCACCGCTTCTTCGCGACGCGGATTTTTTCATCCATCACGGCCTGCGGGTCGCGGACCTCGCGCTGGTTCCAGCGGGGCTGGCCCGGCTCCGTAGGCTTGTAGACCTCCGTGGGACGGATGGTGATGCCGGTGCGGAGCCCGGCTGCGGTGAACTTCCGCATGAACTCGTCCGAGAAGCGGTCCATCTCCGGGCATACCTCGGCCAGCAGCCGCGGGTCGCCGATGTAGGAGATCATATGGGGCATCTCCTGCCCCTCGATATCCCAGACGATGATGCCCTGGGCATCCATGGCCTTCATCCGGTCGATGCAGTTGTCGGCATACTGCAGCAACGACTCGCGAAACGCCTGCAGCCCCTCCTCGGTCGTGACGTCGGTCTTCTCCCGCTTGCCGAACACGAATCCCCGCGGATTGGTCGGCCAGCCGGTCGCCGAGTTGCAGAGAAAGGCCGTGGCGATGGGCCTGCGGTCGGGCCAGTCGAGCGCCATCGGCCTCGCCGCGGCGACCGCTTGGTACACGTCGGGACAGAGCTCCGGCCCGCTCGCCGATGGAGGCCCGAACGCCAGCGACACGCGGCAGGAGTCGGACTGACCCGGGAGGATCTTGCGACCTGGATCGAAAAACAGCTTTTCATCCACGATCGGGTGGCGGGGCTGTTTCTCTGGCCGGAGAAACTCGACCGTGAGCAGCCGTGCGTTGGCATTCGACTTGTCGCGGTGCAGTAGGTAGTTTCGGGTCTCGTTCCAGTTCACGAGACCGATGGTGCCCTTATCGTGGCGATACAGGTCCACGATGGGGCCGCCCCCGCGGTCATTTTCGCCGATGTTTTCCGGCAGGTGTGGCAGTCGCAGCGACACCGGCTGCCAGTTGCAGGCTACCATCGGATCGGGCGCCGTATTGGTGACCTTCACGTCGAAGTCGAGCCGCTCGCCCTTCACCGCAAACGCACACTCCACGCGGCCCCAGTCGAAGGATTGCGTGAGCACCTTTCGAGCGTGGTCGAAAGCCACCGTGGTGGGCTTGGGTTCGTAGACCTGCCGGATCCCGTCCTTCGCGGTCGCGTCTTGAAATTTCACCTCCCGCAGCCGGAAGCGACGATCGCCGGCCGCGATCAGTTCCACGCCGTTATGCCGCAGGGTCGCCAGCCCGTTGGCGTCGAACGTCACTTCCAGGTCTGGCTTCGCACCGATGCGTGGCGGTTGCTGAGCTGGAAGCCGTGCGGACCATGCCAGCAACAGGCAGGCCATGAAAACGATCGACCGATTCAAGGTTCGCATTCTGTTGCACTCATGCCCGTTCGTGAACACTCAGCCCGCCCCACGCCGTTGCCAGCGCATCGCCGGTCAGCGGCGAAGAATAGCCCGGTCAATGGCACTTCCGCAACCATTGCCCGGCTCATAAGCGAATCGTGATCTGCGGAAGCGTGATTCGCGCGCTCGCGTCGATCGAGACCACACTGTTCTCCCAGGCGAGCATGTCGGCGGCCGGATACCTCGCCTCGGTCATGACGTCGTTCGACGCGAGGGGGAGCCCAATGCCACGGCGACCAAAGAGGCCGCTCTTCAACCGATGGTGACGATCACGTCGAAGAGCTGCCCGCGGCGGACGCCGTCGTGCGTGATGTCGATCGCGGCGAGCGTGAGCCCTGGCTTTGCATCCCCTGCCGCCGACACCCGCACCGGCAGCCGGCGGAGCGCCCCCGGCTCCACGCGGAGCGTCGCCGCGGACGGCTCGAACCGCACGCCCGGCGCGGGAATGACCTTGATCTCGTAGACGGTCGGCACGTCGAGAAAGTTTCTCACGACGATATTCGCCTCGGCCTCGCCGCCCGGCTTCACGTTCACCCGGTAGGGATGCACCCTCGCCCAATACGGATCGAACCAGAGCCGGTAGTCCTTCTCGCTCGCGAGATCGACGAGAGCCGCGCGGAGTTCGTCGCTCGCCGCAATGTATCGCTCGATGAGCGGCCCCGGATTCGCGATCGCGAAGGAGTGGCCGCCGAGGATCAACTCGGGGGCGATGCCGTGGAGGTAGCGGCCGGCGTAGCCGTAGCCATCCTCGACCGTGCAGGCGTTTCTGGCCACCACCGCCTCGTGGCCGTGCTGCACCGGGTCGGCCGACGAGCCGAAGATGTTGTCGCCGGTGAACGCCACCCGTTTCCCATCGATCTCGCCATGAACGCAGCAGGCGAATTCCGTCTGCCCCGGCATCCAGTCGCAAGCGAGCAGGTGGCCCCGCCAGCGGATCACCTCGCCGTCGGCGATCACTCGATCGACATCGAGCTTCTGGATGTCGCCCGTGGGCCGCTCGCGGTAGGCCGGGATCATGGCGTCGTAGTCGTAATCGAGCGGCCGCTCCAGGAGATCGACCACCCGCTCGTGCGTCCAGATCTCGCACCCCCGCGTCTTCCGCACGTGCTCGGCGTCGAGAAAGTGGTCGCCGTGCATGTGGGTGACGAGGATCGCGTCGATCTTCTTGATCCCGAGCCGGTCGCGGGCCCCGTCGAGCACGCGGTCGAGGTGCTTGCGGTCGAAGAGGCCGCAGTCGATGAGGAGGGCATGCCCGTCGTCGGAGACGAGCATGTGGAAGTTCACCCAGTATTCGTGGCCGCGGACCTTGTAGAGATGTGGCGACACCTGCCAGAGGTGCGGCACGGCGGTCGGCCGCGAGACGCGGTCCTGATCGCAGCCCGCGAACGTGAAAACCTCCCAGCCCCGCTTCATCACCTTCTCGAGCCGGCGGAGCTTTTTCTGAAACGCGGCCAGCTGCGGCGCCGCATCGCGGATC
>JBIIOJ010000405.1:0-2668 GCA_044337015.1 Pirellulales bacterium | reverse complement strand
ACGCGGGCACGTTGATGCTGAACGCCGGGGGAGCGGACGTTGAGGAGCATCAGGTGTATCCTCACCGTAGCGACGATGCGTCCGCTCCCCCGGCGGCAATGCGGCGTCCATCAAATGCCCCGGAGCGGTATCCCTCCGGCGGATCCGATGCGGTCGCTTGCAATGAACCCGCACATCGGGCCAGCATGAACGACGGGACAATCAAGCCGACGCGCCGCCCTCGGCGGGGCCGGCGGCGACCGGCTCGGCCGTCACGAGGCCCTTGAAGGCGAGCTGGCGCTTGCCGGCCACCTCGACGCAGTCGACCTGGATCGTGTCCTTCCCCTCGAACTCGCCCTTGAGCAGTTCCTCGCTCACCGGATCCTCGATGAAGTTCTCGAGGGCGCGGCGGAGCGGACGGGCGCCGAAGTCGGTGTCGGAGCCCTTCTTGATGAGGAACTTCTTCGCCTCGTCGGTGAGTTCCAGCTTGAGTCCCCGCTCGCTGAGCCGCTCGCGGACCTTCGACAGCTCGATGTCGATCACCTGCTTGAGGTCCTCGACGGTGAGGTGGTGGAACACGATGACGTCGTCGAGACGGTTCAGGAACTCGGGCCGGAAGACCCGCTCGATCCGCTCGTTCACGCGGCCCTTCATACTGTCGTAGCTGGCGTCAGTGTCGGGCTTCTGGAAGCCGAAGGCCGACTCGTTCTTGATCGCCTCGGCGCCGGCGTTGGTGGTCATGATGAGGATCGTGTTGCGGAAGTCGACGTTGCGACCGAAGCTGTCGGTGAGCCGCCCCTCCTCCATCACCTGCAGGAGCATGTTGAAGACGTCGGGGTGCGCCTTCTCGATCTCGTCGAGGAGCACCACGGCGTAGGGACGCCGACGGATCTTCTCGGTGAGCTGGCCACCCTCCTCGAAGCCGACGTAACCCGGCGGGGCGCCGATGAGCCGGCTGACGTTGTGCTTCTCCATGTATTCGCTCATGTCGATCTGGATGAGCGCGTCGGCATCGCCGAACATGAACTGCGCGAGGGCTTTCGCCAGGAGCGTCTTGCCCACGCCCGTGGGGCCGGCGAACACGAAGGATCCGATAGGCCGCTTCGGGTCCTTGAGCCCCGAACGGCTGCGGCGTACCGCCTTCGAGACGCTCTTGATCGCGGCGTCCTGGCCGATGACTTTCTTGTGGAGCTCGGTCTCCATCCCCATGAGCCTGGCCTGATCCTCCGTGCTCATGCGGGTGAGCGGGATGCCGGTCATCTTCGAGACGACCTCGGCGACCACCTCCTCGTCGACGACGCCGTCGGCCTCGCGGCTCCGTTCCCGCCAGTCCTTCGTCATCGTCTGCTTCTTCTTCTTGAGCTTGTCGGCCTGGTCGCGGAGCGCCGCCGCCTTCTCGAAGTCCTGGTTGGCGACCGCCTCCTCCTTCTCCTTGTTGAGCTTCTCGACCTCCTCGTCGATCTCCTTGAGGTCGGGCGGCTTCGTCATGCCCTTGAGCCGCACTCGTGCCCCCGCCTCGTCGATCACGTCGATCGCCTTGTCGGGGAGGCAGCGGCCGGTGATGTAGCGGCTCGAGAGCTCGACGGCGGCCTCGAGGGCGGGGTCGGTGATCTGCACGCGGTGGTGCGATTCGTAGCGGTCGCGAAGGCCCTTGAGGATCTCGACGGCCTCGCTCTTGCTCGCGGGCTCCACCATGATGATCTGGAATCGACGATCGAGGGCCGAGTCCTTCTCGATGTACTTGCGGTATTCGTCGAGCGTGGTCGCCCCGATGCACTGGATCTCGCCGCGGGCGAGGGCCGGCTTGAGCACGTTCGAGGCGTCGATCGCCCCCTCGGCGCCGCCGGCGCCCACGAGCGTGTGGAGCTCGTCGATGAAGAGGATCGTGTTCTTCGCACGGCGGACCTCGTTCATGACCGCCTTGATCCGCTCCTCGAACTGCCCGCGATACTTCGTGCCGGCGACCATCATCGCGAGATCCAGGACGACGATCCTGCGGTCGGCGAGCAGCTCCGGCACGTTGCCGTCGATGACCCGCTGGGCGAAGCCCTCCACGATCGCCGTCTTGCCGACGCCCGCCTCGCCGAGGAGCACGGGGTTGTTCTTCGTGCGGCGGCAGAGGATCTGGATCGCCCGCTCGATCTCCTTCTCGCGGCCGATGACGGGATCGAGCTTGCCCTGGCGGGCGAGTTCCGTGAGGTCGCGGCCGAAGCTGTCGAGGGCGGGTGTCTTGCTCTTGCCCCCCTTCGGGCTCCCCTCGCCGCCGCCGCCGCCGGCGCCGGCTGGTTGGCGGCCGCCCATCCCGGCCCGTTCGCCTCCCTCTTCCATGCCGTGGCCGAGCAGGTTGAGCACCTCCTCGCGAACGTCCTCGAGCTTGAGCCCGAGGTTCATGAGCACCTGCGCCGCTACCCCCTCCTGCTCGCGGAGCAGTCCGAGCAGGATGTGCTCGGTGCCGACGTAATTGTGGTTGAGGTTGCGGGCCTCCTCCATCGAGTACTCGATCACCTTCTTGGCCCGCGGGGTCTGCGGCAGCTTGCCCATCGTGACCATGTCGGGGCCGCTTTGGACGAGCTTCTCGACCTCCATGCGGATCTTCCGCAGGTCGATATCGAGGTTCTTCAGGACGTTGGCCGCGACGCCGCTGCCCTCCTTGATGAGCCCGAGGAGGACGTGCTCCGTGCCGATGTAC
>JBIIOJ010000403.1:0-2679 GCA_044337015.1 Pirellulales bacterium | reverse complement strand
GCGTGCCGTCAGGCGCCGACGGGGGCGGTCACTTCGGATGCGTCGAGGGCGCGGAGGTATTCCGCGATGAACTCGCCGTAGCGCCGCTTCACGTCCGTCGGGAGGTGCTTGTATCCCGCGATCTTTCCGCGGCACGACTGCGAGCCGCACTGGCACGGCCCGCCCATGTGCTCGATCTCGTACTCGAACGTGTCGTAGTCGATCGTGATCTCCTCGCCCGCGGCGATCGGCCGCATTGCGCGAACCTCGATCTCCGCCGTGCCGGAGCGGATGAGGACGCCGCAGTTCGGCTCGCAGGAGTGGTTCGTGACCACGAGCACGCCCTGCGGCTGGATGTGCACGTCGGCGTCGACCTGCATCGAATGGCGTGTCCGCTTCGGGATCCGCTGGCCCCACGTCCGGAGGACCGTCTCTCCCGGCCGAATCTCGCGGGTGGCGAAGATGCCGCGGCCGAGGCGGCCGGAGCCCGTCGAGACCGGTTCGTGAGCCGCGGGCGTCGGTCCGCTGTCGCCGTGCGAGGCGGGGCCCGCCAGGTCGGCGAGACATTTCTCCTTCAGCCTCGCCCCGTAGCGTTCGGCGAGCCACGGAACCGTCTGCTCGACGGTGTCGGGCTGCAGGAGCACGAGGTCGCCCGGCTTCACCGTATCGAGCACGGCCGCGGCGGCCTCACTCCACGAGCCCCCCTTTTCGATCGTGACCGGCCTCCCGGGATCCATCGACTCCATGATGCCCTGCGAGATGAGCCGCGTGATCTCTCCCGGCTCGCGGCCGCGGAGGTAGGCATCCTCGTAGATCACGACCCGCTCGACGGCCCGCGCGAGGAGCCTTCCCTGTTCGACGAGGTCCTCGTCCCGCCGGTCGCCGGCGGCCGAGTAGACCGCGATCCGCCTCGCGTAGGGAAGCTTCGCCATGACCTCGCAGATCCGCTCGAGCGAGGGAACGTTGTGTCCGTAGTCGACGATGATCGCGGCGCCGTCGAGGTCGTAGAGGTTGAAGCGGGCCGGCGAGCCGGAGGTGCCCGCGGAGAAGCCCTCGAGCCCGAGACGGACGAGTTCCAGCGGAACACCGAGCCGCCACGCCGCAGCGGCTGCGGCAAGCGCGTTCTCCACCTGGAAGGGCACGAGACCGCGGTGCACCAGCGGCACACGGTCGAGGCTCGCGAGCCTCGTTTCCCGCGGGCCGTCGCAGAGCACGATCCACCCGTCTCGCACCGTCGCCGCGAGGCCGCCCTTCGCGAGGTGCTCGACCATGATCGGGTTGTCAGGATCGAGCGAGAAGTAGACCACCTGCCCCTTGCACCACTTCTTCATGTCGACGACCAGCGGGTCGGCGGCGTTGAGCACCGCGGCGCCGGTCGGGCGGACAGCCGCCACGATCGCACCCTTGACCCATGCGATCCGCTCGGGCGTGTCGATCTCCTCGATGCCGAGGTGGTCGCCCGCGCCGATGTTCGTGACCACGGCCACGTCGCAGGAGTCGAAGCCGCAGCCCTCCCGCAGGATGCCGCCGCGGGCCGTCTCGAGCACCGCCGTCGTCACCGAAGGGTTGGAGAGGATCCGCCGGGCGCTCTTCGGCCCGCTGCAGTCGCCCGAGTCGATCATGCGGGGGCCGACGTAGACTCCCTCGGTGCAGGTCATGCCGACGGTGGCGCCGCCGACCGACGCGCAGTGGGCGATGAGCCTCGTGACGGTCGTCTTGCCGTTGGTGCCGGTCACGGCCGCGATCGGGATGCGGCCGTCGTCGCCGGGGGCGAAGAGGCTGTCGACGATCGCCGCACCGACGTCGCGGGCCTTCCCGTGGGCGGGGTCGAGGTGCATCCGCAGGCCGGGGCCCGCATTCACTTCGATCACGGCGCCTCCCTGCGATTCGAGCGGCTGCGAGATGTCGCCGGCGACGATGTCGATCCCCGCCACGTCGAGGCCGACGATCCTCGCCGCCTCGATCGCCCTCGCGGCCACCTCGGGATGCACGAGGTCGGTGACGTCCTCCGCCACGCCGCCGGTGCTGAGATTGGCGTTTTGCCGCATGAGCACCCTGCGGCCCGCTTCGGGCACGCTCTCCTCGCGCAGACCCTGGTCGGCGAGCACGCCACGGGCCACGTCGTCGATGAGGATCGGGCTGAGCGCGGTCGAGTGGCTGTTGGACCGCCTCGGGTCGGCATTGGCCTTCGCCACCAGTTCGACGATCGTGGAACTGCCGTCGCCTGTCACGGTCGGCGGATGGCGTCGCGACGCCGCCACGACGCCGCCCGCCACGACGAGCAGCCGGTAGTCACCACCGGCCACGTACCGCTCCACGACGACGGTCGGCTCCTTCTCGAGCGCGAGCGCATACGCCGTCGCGACCTCCTCGCGGGTTGCGAGGTTCACCGAAACGCCACGGCCCTGGTTGCCGAACTGGGGCTTGACCACGACCGGGCCGCCAACCTCCTCGAGCACGGCGAGGGCTTCCTCGAGACCGGCGACGGGACGGCCCTCGGGAACCGGGACCCCCGCCTCGGCGAGGAGCCGCCGCGTGAGATGCTTGTCCTGCGCGATCGACTCGGCGATGGCGCCGGTGCGATCGGTCTCCGCGGCGAGGATCCGCCGCTGCTTCGAGCCGTAGCCGAGCCTGACGAGCGAGCCCTCCGACATCCTCGTCGATGGGATGCCCCGCCTCGCGGCGGCCTCCACGATCGAC
>JBIIOJ010000404.1:0-2679 GCA_044337015.1 Pirellulales bacterium | reverse complement strand
AAACCGAGTGGCTGGCTGCTAGAAGATCCCGAGGGCTTCCAGCGAATACCGCACGACGAGGCCGGCGACGACCACGCTCACCATGCTCATGAGCTTCACGAGAATGTTGAGGCTCGGGCCGCTCGTATCCTTGAACGGATCGCCGACCGTGTCGCCGACGACGGCGGCCTTGTGGGCTTCGGTGCCCTTGCCGCCGTGGACGCCCCCCTCGATGTGCTTCTTCGCGTTGTCCCAGGCACCGCCCGCGTTCGCCATGAAGACGGCGACGCAGAACCCGGTGGTGAGGCCGCCGACGAGTATGCCCATCACGCCGCCGACGCCCAACACGATCCCTCCGACGACCGGCAGGATGAGAGCGAGCAGCGACGGCAGCACCATCTCCTTCTGGGCCGCCTTCGTGCTGATCTCGACCGGGGCCGCGTAGTCGGGCGTTTCGGTGCCCTGCATGATGCCGGGCTTTTCGCGGAACTGCCGGCGGACCTCCTCGACCATGCCCTTCGCGGCCCGGCCCACGGCCTTCATCGTCAGCGCGCAGAACACGAACGTGCTCATGGCCCCGATGAACAGCCCCACGAGCACCTTCGGGTTCATGAGCGTGACGTCGTAGTGCCGCATGTAGTCGGCCATACGGGCCTTCTTGACGGCGACGATGCGGTTCGCCTTCTCGAGCTCGGCGACCCCGGCGGCGTCGGGCATCTTGTCCATCACGGTCCGATTGGGCATCGAGGCGAAATCGGGGACGCTTCCACGGTCGAGCACGAGCCATGTCGTGTTCTTCGCCGGCTCGCCGCCGAGCTGGACGGCCAAGCCATTGGCCAGTTTCACCCATTGCCCCTCGGTGAGTAGCGTCCGCTTCCCGCCGATCTGCAAATACTGCTCGGGAGTGTCGGGCACGTTCTCCGCGACCGCCTGTCCCCAACGCTCGAAGCCGATCCGCACCTCCTCGATGTAGGCCGCGAGCAGCGCGAGCGCCGTGAGCGCCGCCGAGCCGATCGCGAAGCCCTTGCCGGTCGCTGCGGTCGTGTTGCCAAGCGCGTCGAGCGCGTCGGTCCGCTCGCGGACGAACGCCGGCATGCCCGACATCTGCGCGTTGCCGCCGGCATTGTCGGCGATCGGGCCGTAGGCGTCGGTGGCGAGCGTGATGCCGAGCGTGGAGAGCATGCCCACCGCAGCGATGCCCACGCCGTAGAGGCCGAGGGCGAACGAGTTGGGATTCGAGAAGTCGAAGCCGTTGGCGAAGCCGAACGACAGCAGCGTCGCGGCGCTCGTGATCAGCACCGGCGCCCAGGTGCTCATCATCCCCTCGGCGACGCCGCCGATGATGATCGTCGCCGGACCGGTCAGCGCCTGGTCGGCGAGTTCCTTCGTCGGGGTGTACTCGTTGCTCGTGGAGTATTCCGTCCACTTTCCGATGAGCCACCCGGCGACGAGGCCGACGACCACGCTCACGGCCACGCCGAGGTGGCTGAAGCCGCCGAGCAGGAGGAACGTGAGGACAAACGAGGCACCGACGATCGCGATCGTCGACATGTTGATGCCGCGGGCCAGGGCCGCGAGCAGCGCCTTCTGGGAGGAATCCTCCTCGGTCCTCACCTGCCAGATGCCCCAGATCGAGAGGAGAGTGCCCACGGCGGCGATCGCCATCGGCAGGAAGAGGGCAGCCATCTGCATGCCGTAATTGCCCTGGAAAGCGGCGACGCCGAGGGCCGCGGTGGCCAGGATCGAGCCGCAATAGCTCTCGTAGAGATCGGCCCCCATGCCGGCCACGTCGCCGACGTTGTCACCGACGTTGTCGGCGATCGTGGCGGGGTTGCGTGCGTCGTCCTCGGGGATGCTGTGCTCGACCTTGCCGACGAGGTCGGCCCCGACGTCGGCCGCCTTCGTGAAGATGCCGCCGCCGACGCGGGCAAAGAGTGCCTGGGAGCTCGCCCCCATGCCGAAGCAGAGCATCGTTACCGTGATTTCCTCGAGCGACATGTCGCCGAACCCGAACATCGGCACGAGCCAGTAGAGCACGGCGAACCAGAGCATGATGTCGAGGAGGCCCAGGCCGACGACCGTCAGCCCCATCACCGCCCCGGAACGGAAGGCGACCTGCAGCCCTTCGTTGAGTGACCGCTCGGCGCCGGCGGCCGTGCGGTTGCTCGCGAGCGTGGCCGTCTTCATGCCGAACCAGCCGGCGAGCCCGGAAAAGAAACCGCCCGAGATGAACGCGACCGGAACCCAGGGGCTCTGCACCTTGAGCACGAACGCCATGATCGCCAGGAGCAGGAAGATGCCCAGAAAGAACCCTGCGACCACCTTGTACTGCTGCTTGAGGTAGGCGTCGGCGCCGGTGCGAACGTAGCCGGCGATCTCGATCATCTTCTGCGTGCCGGCCGGTTGGGCCTCCATCCACTGGAAGAACCGCCAGGCCTGCAGGAGCGCGAGCACCGCCCCGCCGAGGCAGACGAGCCACCAGAAGCCGTAGGCGCCGAAGAACCACCGCCGCTCGGCCGCCTCGCCCATGGCCTCCTCCGCAAGCAGGACCGACGGCGAGAGCATCGCGACGGCAGCCAGCATCGGAAGGATCGAATCGCACAGCGTGCGGAAAAAACGCGTCGTCTTCGTAATCACGGTCGGTTGGGCTCCCTGGGGGGGGTTTTCAATGGGCGAACTGTACCCGCACGGAAAATCGAC
>JBIIOJ010000401.1:0-2681 GCA_044337015.1 Pirellulales bacterium | reverse complement strand
ACCCGCCGGCAGGCAGCGGCCCGGGCGGCCTCGATGCCGGCGGCCGACGGGTCGTCGATCCGCGCGAGCACGACGACGTCGAGCGTCTTTGTGACGTTGTCGAAGACGATCATCCGGTCGTAGAAGGCGAAGCTCACGTCCGGCAGACCGAGGTCGTCGGTCGGCACGTCGGGCAGCCGCTCGACGTATCGGACCGCGTCGTAGGCGGCGTACCCGACGGCGCCGCTGGTGAACGGCGGGAGCTCCGGGAGCCTCGCCGGGGCGAACGGCTCCATCCGCCGATGCAGTTCCTCGAGCGGGTCGTCCGCCTCGAAACACCGCTCGCCGGATTCGTCGTGGATCGCGATCCGCCGCCCGCGGGCCTCGAACCGCAGGAAAGGGTCGGCCGCGAGAAAGCTGTAGCGGCCAATCTTCTCGCCGCCGACGACGCTCTCGAAGAGGCAACTCGCCGCTCCCGCCTCGACCCTGGCGAAGGCGGAAAGGGGCGTGAGCCCGTCGGCGAGCAGCCGTCGGTAGACCGGAACCAGCCGGTGGCGGGAGGCCAAATCGAGGAAACGGCCGGGATCGGGAAGGTGCTTCATGCGGGCGGGCGGCGATGCCTGGCGGGCGGCGAGGGCCGTCCCAACCTCGGAAGCCTAGCCTGCCCAGCCGCCCGGAAACAACCCGACGGGACCGGACACACGGTGACCCGCTATGATTCCCCGGACCGCTTCCCGACGGATGCCCGACCATGAAGTGCCAACAGTGCCCGAAGCCCGCCGTGTTCCACATCACGGAACTCGAGGCGGGGGAGATCAGCGAACTCCACCTCTGCGAGGATCACGCACGGGCCTACCTGAACCAGTCGGAGTCGTCGGGCCAGCAGCCGGAGGGCAAGCCCGGCGAGTCGACCGGCGGCGGGCTCGTCGGTCCGCTCGGCGTCGGGCAGACGGCCGACGAGCTTGCGATGCTCGACCAGCGGGCCTGCGAGATGTGCGGCATAACGTTCTTCGAGTTTCGCAACCAGGGCCGCCTCGGCTGCCCCCACGACTACGTTCAGTTCGAGAAGGAGCTCGAGCCCCTCATCTCGAACATCCACGGGGCGACCGAACACGTGGGACGGAAGTCGAGCCGGAATCCGGACGGCACGGAGCCGCTCTCCGCCGCGATCGGCATGCGGCGACTGATGCGCGAGGCCGTCGCGGCCGAGGACTACGAGCGGGCGAAGGAGCTCCGCGACGGCATCCGGAGCATCGAGGAAGAGGTGGCCGGGCGGCCTCCTCGGGAAGACGGGCCGACCGGGGAGACTCCGGGGCTTGAAGGACGGACGGGGCCCTGAACGGCGAACGGGACAGCAACGTGGACATCGACACCCTCACCCAATCGATCGGCGAATGGCTTCGCGGCACGGGCCCGGAGTCGGACATCGTCATGAGCAGCCGCGTGCGGCTCGCCAGGAACGTCGCCCACTTTCCGTTCGTGAGCCGCGCCAGCGAGCAGGATCGCGGCGAGATCGAGCGCTACCTGCGGGAGCGGATCGCTTCGTCGCAGGTCGGAAGCCGGCTCGAATACATCGACGTTGGCCGGCTCGAGGAGATCGACCGGCAGTTCCTCGTCGAGCGGCAGCTGATCAGCCGGGAGCACGCGGACGCACAGGGAGCGCGGAGCGTCGCGATCGACGGCATGGAGCAGGTAAGCCTCATGATCAACGAGGAGGATCACCTCCGCATCCAGTGCATGCACAGCGGGCTCGATCTCGCCGGCGCCTGGGACCAGATCCGCACAGTGGACGACCAGATCGAGAAGGTCGTTCCCTACGCCTACCACGCCCGGCTCGGCTACCTGACGGCCTGCCCGACGAACGTGGGCACGGGCATCCGCGTGAGCGTGATGCTCCATCTTCCGGCGCTCGTCATCACACGGCAGATCGACAAGGTGTTCCGCAGCCTCCACAAGATCTCGCTGGCGGTGCGGGGCCTCTACGGAGAGGGCTCGCAGGCCATGGGCGACTTCTACCAGATCTCCAACCAGACCACGCTCGGCAAGACCGAGGAGCAACTCCTGCAGCAGGTGGGGGAGGTCGTTCCCGTGCTCATCGAGTACGAGCGACGCGCCCGGGAGTTCCTCGTCCGCGAGAGCCAGCTCAACATCCACGACCAGGTCAGCCGCGCGATCGGCATCCTCCGCACGGCCCAGACGATCAGCGCGGAGGAGACGATGCAGCACCTCTCGCGGGTCCGCATGGGCGTCCTGCTCGGGCTCATCGGCGACGTGAAGATCGCCGACATCAACGTGCTGCTCGTCCGCACGCAGCCGGCCCACCTCCAGAAGCTCCGCGGCGTCGAACTCGACACGAACGACCGCAACATCGAGCGGGCCCGCTACCTCCGCCAGTACTTCGAGTCGACCGACGGCGGCTCCTCGACGAATGTGAACTGACCGGGAAACTGTTTTCGAACCCGCCTTCACGATGCCGCATTGGCTTGCGGGAGGGAAACCGCTCCGGCACATTTGATGGAGGCCGCATTGCCGCCGGGGGAGAGGACGCATCGTCGCTACGGTGAGGATACACCTGATGCTCCTCAACGTCCTCTCCCCCGGCGTTCAACATCACAGTGCCTATGTGCCCCAATCAGCGCAACGTTTGACCGGTTCGGGGCTGCCCGTGTGCCCGAGACGGCGTATGCAGACAAGCGCAGCAA
>JBIIOJ010000402.1:0-2681 GCA_044337015.1 Pirellulales bacterium | reverse complement strand
GGTGGTGCCCGAGGAGGACCGGATGAACATCGGCGAATCGGACCTCTCGAACCGGCTCGTCTTCATCCTCGCCGGCCGGGCCGCCGAGAAACTCGTCTTCGGTGAGTATTCCGCGGGCGCCGAGAACGACCTCGTGCAGGCGACCCGGCTCGCACGCCGGATGGTCGCCCACTGGGGGATGAGCGACCGCGTGGGCCCCGTCGCCTGCCACGTCACGAACGAGCATCCCTTCCTCGGCCGCGACGTCTACGAGCAGCGGGAGTTCGGCGAGCACACCCTCAAGGTGATCGACGAGGAGGTGACGCGGATCCTCGGCGAGTCGGCCGAGCGGGCCACGAGGCTCCTCTCTGAAAACCGCGCGAAGCTCGATGCGCTTGCGAACCAGCTCGAACAGTCCGAGATGCTCGACGAGGACGAGGTCGTGGCCGTGATCGGCCCGGCCGTGCCGAGGTCATCGAGCGACTCGACCGGCCCCGGCGGCGCCTCCACCCAGGCCGCCCGCGGCTGATTCCCGGGGAACCTCGCGATGCTCTGCCATTCCGTCTTCTTCACGCTCCGCGACCGCTCCGACGCCGCGAAAAATGCGCTCGTCGCGGGCTGCCACGAGCATCTCACCGGCCACCCCGGCACGGTCGCCTTCCACGTCGGCACCGTCGCCGACTACGACCGGCAGGTGAACGACCGCGAGTTCGACGTCGCGCTCCACATCGTCTTCGAGTCGCACGCCGCACACGACACCTACCAGTCGGCGCCGCGACACGAGACCTTCATCGCCGAGCACGCGACGACGTGGGCAAAGGTCCGCGTGTTCGACGCCGACCTCCGCTAGCCAATCGGGATCCGCGAGAGCGTGATCGCCCCGGAAAAGCAGCGGTCGATGTCGTGGCCCGGCCGCCGCGGACGGTCGTGGTAGCTCGCCTCGTACTTCCAGCCCTCGTCGGTGAGCCGGTAGCCGAGACTCATCGGCGAGGGATCGACCGGGCACTCGGCCAACGGGGGCATCGCGGGGTCGCCCGGCGGCGGATCATCTGGCGAAGAATCGACGTGCGGCAGGTTCACGTTCCAAAACTCACCCGGCAGAAACGCCCGACGAAACACGACTTCGTCGAGCAGCCGTGCGACCCACGCCCCGGCCGCCTCCCAGTCGATCGGCCGCCCGCGCCGGTGGTACTGCGAGAACGCGACCGCCGGAAGCCCGTGCAGGGCCGACTCGCGGGCCGCGGCGACGGTGCCAGAGTGGTGGATGTCGACGCCGAGGTTGCCGCCGGCGTTCACCCCGGCGAGCACGACCGTGGCATCGCGGGCGAACGTCGCAAGCGCCACCCGCACGCAGTCGGCGGGAGTTCCGTCGATCGAGTGCCTGCCCGGTCCGACGTTCTCGACCGCGAGCGGCCGGTCGGTCGTCACGCGGTGGCCGCAGCCCGAATGGGGCTCCCTCGGCGCGGCGACCACGAGCGATTCGATCCGCGAGCCGACGAGGCGGCCGACGACTTCCTCGAGGACGGCCAGGCCCGGGGCATCGATCCCGTCGTCATTCGTGAGCAGAACTCGCTTCATCACTCCCTGCGTCTTTCTTCCCAATCGTAGCCGCCACCGCCTCGAGGATCGCAAAAACGCCCTCCGCGGCGGCCTCGGCGGCCCGGCAGACCTCCTCGGCGTCGGTCTTCTCGGGCGAGTCGGGGCGGGCGACGTTCGTCACGACCGAGAGGGCGAGCACGCGGGCCCCGAGCAGCGAGGCCGCCACCGCTTCCGGCACCGTGCTCATCCCGACGACGTCGGCGCCGATGCGGCGAAGCAACCGATACTCGGCCCGCGTCTCGTAGCTCGGACCGGTGAGATGCGCGTAGACGCCGCGGCGGGCCGGAGCCGAGGCAGCCCGCGCGGCCTCGATCGCCACTTCGACGAGCCGCGGGTCGTAGGGGCTTCGGAAGAACCTCCCGACCCGCTCTCGCGCAACGTCGGTTCGCGGAAGCTCCGCCGACGCAAACGCCGCCGGCGCGAACCGCGCGAGATCGACATGGTCTTCGAGGACGACGATCTCGCCGGGCACGAGCGACGGAGACAGACCCCCGGAGGCGTTCGTGAGCACGACCGTCTCCGCCCCGAGCGCGACGAGCAACTCGACGCCGCGAACGAGCACGTCGCGGCTGAATCCCTCGTAGCCGTGGACGCGGCCCTGGAGCACGACGGCGTTTGCACCCGCGATCCGGCCGGTCACGACCCGGCCGGCATGGCCCGTCGCCCGCGACGGCGGAAGGTGGCCAGTTTCGCCTGCAGGCATCCAGAAGTGGTCGTCGAGCCGGTCGGCAAGCCCGCCGAGGCCGGTTCCGAGCACGATGCCGAGCCGGCCCCGCGCACCGCCGCGAGCCACCACCCGCCCGGCCGCGGCCGCCGCCTCGGGCGAAACGGGCCGGCCGAGCGGCTGGGTTCCCCGGTCGGCACGACGTGGTTTCGGGCTCGTTTCGAACGGTCGCATGCGGGAAAGAGCATAGATTCCCCGGCCGGTTTCCGGCGCCCCCTTTTCCGCCCGGAAGCCGCCGCCGTATCTTCCCTGCCATGAACACCCCCACTCGCGCCGAACGATTCTCCGGTCTCTCCGTCGCCATCGTCACGCCGTTTCGCGACGGCCGCGTCGATGAAAAACGCCTCGCCGAACAGGTCGGCTTCCAGGTCGCCTCGGG
>JBIIOJ010000400.1:0-2686 GCA_044337015.1 Pirellulales bacterium | reverse complement strand
ACCTCTTTGCGATGATCGCCCGCGAGGCCGGGGCGAGGCCTCCTTCGATCCGTCTGCCGAAGGGCGTGACGATCGCGATCGGCCGCACCGGAGACCTGCTCGAGGCGATCGGCCTGCCGTCGCCGCTTGAAAGCGAGACCGCGAGGGCCGCGGTGCTCTACCACTGGTTCGACGCGTCGAAGGCCAAGAGCGAGCTGGGGCTGCGGTTCAAGCCCGCCGCGCAGGCGATCGCCGCGAGCGTGCGGTGGATGCGGGACTACGGTCGGCTCCCGGGCCCTCGGAGGAACTGATCCGAGCGGTTCGCGTGCCGCGATTCCCGTGCTATCCTCGGAGCCGTCGTTTCGACACAGCACCCCGGAGAACCTTCCCCATGGCCCGTCTCCCCCGCCGCGAAATGCTCCGTGTCGGCGCCACCGCCTCCGCCGGCGTTCTCGCCTCCCTCGTCTCGCCGATCTCCCGGGCGGCCCGAGCCGCGGCCGCGAAGCCGTTCACGCTCGGAATCCAGCTTTACTCGCTGCGGGGCTACCCAGTCGAGCAAGCACTCGCCCACGCCAAGGCCCTCGGGTTCGAGGCGGTCGAGTTCTATTCCGGCATGCTGCCGGTGAACGCATCGGCCGACCAGATCGCCGCCGTGCGGAAGCAGGTGGCCGACCTCGGCCTGACGATCTCGGCCCACGGTGTCAACGCCTTCGGTGGTGACGCGGCCGCCAACCGCAAGGTCTTCGAGTTCGCCAAGGCCGCGGGCGTCAGGATCATCACCTGTGATCCCGCCCCCGAGTCGTTCACGAGCCTCGACGACCTCGTGAAGGAGTTCGACGTCCGCCTCGCGATCCACAATCATGGCCCCACCCACCGCTACAACAAGGCGATCGACGTGCTCCGCGCGATCGAGGGCCGCGACGAGCGGATCGGCGCCTGCGCCGACCTCGGCCACTTCATCCGTTCCGGGGAGAATCCGGTCGAGGTGATCCGGCTGCTCGCAGGGCGTCTCTACGGCATCCACCTCAAGGACTTCGCCGAGATGAAGGACAAGACGAAGGGCGTCATCCTCGGCAAGGGACACCTCGACGTTCCGGCGGTGTTCGCGGCGCTCGAGCGGGCGAAGTTTCCCGCCGACGGCGCCGTTTCGCTTGAATACGAGGAGAACCCCAAGAACCCGATCGACGAGATCCGTGAGTGCGCCGAGGTCGCGAGGGCGGCGATGAAGGCGACCTGAAGTCGGGTGGGCCCCGGTCAATCGGAACGTTTTCGGGCGGAACGTTTTCGGGTTTCCCTCGCGACGACGAAGCCCCCGACGATCGCGGCGACCGCACCGAGGGCCGGCACCCAGAGTGGCCAGGCCGCCGCGTCGGAATCGGGCGCCGCCGTGCCACCGGCGATGAGCACGATCGCGATCGGCACGCTGTTGTGCGCCGCGTGGCAGACGATCCCCGGCAGCAGGCTCCCTGTCGCCAGCGCCATCCATCCGAGAACGAGCCCGAGCACGAACGTCGTCGGCATCCGCTCCGGAAGCAGGTGAACCGCCGCGAAAAACGCCGCCTGCGCCGCGACGGCCGCCGCCCGCCGGATCCCGTCGGGTCGCTCTCCGGCGAGCCCCGAGAGCACCCAGCCGCGGAAGACGACCTCCTCGCAGACCGCCGGCACGACCGCTATGAGGACCCATGAAAGCCAGACCGGCCTTTCCATGACGAGCCTGATGAGCCGCGTCGCCAGTGCCTTCATTTCCACCGAGGCGTTCTCGCCGACGAGCACGAGCACCGCCGCGGCGCCGACCACGAACAGGCCGATGCCGACGAGAGCCGCCCCCGCGAACGCCGTCGCGAGGCTCCGCCCCTTCGCCGGCAGAGTCAACCGCAGCGTGCGACGAAGATCGACCCGTTGCCACCAGGCGAGCGCAAGCAGGGGGATCACAAGCGAGACCGCCTGCTGTACGGGAATCGCCACGAGCAGGTCGTCGGGCACGATCGCCTGCAGGTACCAGAGCGCGGCCACCGCGGCGGCCGCCGGGGCGATCGCCTGGGGCACGGTCGGCAGCGGACGGAACGCCGGCCGCGAGAGGATGCCGTCCGCGGCGTCCGGCCCGCGGAAGAGAACCTCCTCGTCGACGAGAAACGTCGCCGTCGCCCTCACGAGCAACGCCACGACGATCGCCGCCGAGACGACCGTCACCGCCAGCGGGCCGAGCAGGGCCACTGCCGCCCGCACGGGGCTCTCCGCCTGGCCGACGAGCATGGCCTCCTTGGCCACGACGACCTGCCCCGAGAACGGCACGGCGGATAGCACGCTCGACGCGGTCGCCGAGGGGCCGATCGCGAGCCCCGACAGCAGGCTCACGACGATGATGACGGGGGTGAGGCTGTGCTGCGCCTCCTTCGTGCTCCTCGACCAGGCGGTGACGGCCAGGCAGAGCCCCGTGCCGATCGCCGCGAGGGCCGTGAAGCTCACAAGCGCGATCGCGACGCCGACGGTCGACTGGCGGGGAACGAGCGAGAGGTGCGCGGGCAGCAGCCGCTGCGTGACTGCGGCCGTCATGCCGATCGAGAGGATGTTGGACAGGAGCGTGAGCATCGTGACCACGAACACGGAGACGAACTTCCCGGAGGCGAACTCCCACGGCCGGCATGGGGCGATCAGGAGCGTCTCGATCGTGCCGCGTTCCTTTTCGCCTGCGATCGCATCGACGGCC
>JBIIOJ010000399.1:0-2690 GCA_044337015.1 Pirellulales bacterium | reverse complement strand
CTCGACGAGCCGATCCAGCGACTGCTTCCCCACGCCCCGCGGAGGGACGTTGACGACCCGCAAGAAAGCCTCGTCATCCCTGGGGTTCCGCAGGACCCGCAGCCACGCGAGCACGTCCTTGATCTCACGTCGCTTGAAGAACTCGAGTCCCCTGACGAGTTGGTAGGGGAGGCCCCGGCTGCGAAGCGCGACTTCAAGCGACCGCGACAGGGCATTCGTCCGAAAGAGGACGCAGAAGTCTCCGAGGCCACGTTGCCCGCCCCGCACCGCCTCGGCGATCTCGTCGGCGATCCGCTCCGCCTCGTCATGGCTCGTCGAGTCGAGGACGATCCTGAGCTTCTCGCCCGAATCCGCCTGCGTCACAAGACGCTTCGCCTTGCGGCGGGTGTTGTTGGCGATCAGTCGGTCGGCGACGGCGAGGATGTTCGCAGTGCTGCGATAGTTGTGCTCGAGCTTGACGATCTTCGCCGAGGGGTAGTCCCGCTCAAATTCGAGAATATTGCGGATGCTCGCACCCCGCCAGCCGTAGATGGCCTGGTCGGGGTCGCCGGTGACCGCCAGGTTCGGATGGTCGATGGAGAGCCCCCGCACGATGCAATACTGCACGGCATTCGTGTCCTGGTACTCGTCTACCAGGACGAATCGGTAACGGGCGTCGAGCGACGCCCTTAGGTCGGGATGGTCCACGAGGAGCGTCGCCACGTGAACGAGCAGGTCGTCGAAGTCCACGGCGTTGCACTCGAGCATCATCCGCTGGTAGAGGGGCCAGATCTTCTTCGCCACCTCGTCTGCCGGATGGCCCCAGCGGGGCTCGAAGGATTCCGGCGTGCGGAGATCGTTCTTGGCCCGGCTGATGATGCCCGCGATCCGGTCGATGGGCAGGTGTGCCATCGGCAGGCCGCTTCGCTTCGCCGCCCGCTTCAGCACGGCATGAGCGTCGTCGGGATCGAGAATCGAGTAGTCGCTCGTGAGCCCCACCAGCCTCGCATGCCGTCGGAGCAGCCTTGCGGCGAATCGGTGGAAAGTGCCCATCTCGACGGGTTGAGGGCCGACGAGGTCGGCCACGCGGCGGCGCATTTCGTCGGCCGCCTTGTTCGTGAAGGTGAGCGCGACGATCTCCTCCGGCCGCACGCCCTCCGCAATCAGGTGCGCGATGCGGTGCGTCACGACGCGGGTCTTTCCGCTACCAGGTCCAGCTAGGACGAGCATCGGCCCGTGGACGTGGCCGGCGGCCGCCCGCTGCGCTTCGTTGAGTCCCTCGAGAGCCATCGTCTGCCGTGGAAGGATCGGAAAACCACGGGAAATGGGCGATCCCGTCTGTCGCCGCGTAGTCGAATCCCGCGTCCCGGCAGTATATTCCTGTCCTGACCAGTGCCGCTTGGCGGCAATACGAATATCACATGTCACGCCCAGCACGGGAGGGAACCCATGCCCAGGATTCCATACAAGAACCTGACCTTGTCCGATGAGATGGCGGAAAAACTCGAGATGAGCACCGCTGAGATCGGCCTTTCCGTCCGCACCACGAACTGCCTCGAGGAGCGAGGGATATTCACGGTGCACGATCTCCTCAATTGCACGAGGGCCGACCTGTTGTCGATTTCCAACTTCGGCGAGAAGACGCTCGAGGAGGTCTACCGCTCCCTCGAGAAGATCGGGTTCTTCCGGCAGGCCGGCGGGGTCGATCGCCATGCCGAAGTTGAGGAACCGAGGCCCGAACCCAGTTCGTCGATGGCAGAGGTCTGAACACCGTTCCAGCCCAGAGCGGCCGTGCGGCCCGCGAGACCCCATGGTGCGTCTGCCGCGATTCTTCGGGAAAAAGCGGGGAAACCGGCAGACGGTGTCGCACGCCTGGGGCAGCCTCGGCGAGGCCGTTTTTTACTCGCTTCTACTGCTCGGTGGCACCGCCTACGCCACGGTGGTCATCGTCGGCATGTTCTGGCCGGGATTGAGGCTCGGGCTATGGGGCCTGGGGGCCGGTGGCGGCGCTCCCGCCGCTCCGACGGTCTGGCTGTGGCTTCTCAACCTGTTCCTGCCGACGGCACTGCTCGCGATCGGCGTGCCGGGGATTTACCGACTGCTCTCCGTGCTCGGAAAGTCCGACGAACGCCGGGCGGCTGCCGTCACGATTCCCGACATCCTCGAGCCGGTCGCGGGGTCAGCCGAGGAGCCGGGCTACCCGGCGGTCCCGACCTGCGACAACTTCACGAATTCACCGGGGACGGTGCTCGACTTCCGCCTCCCGATCGAGAGCCCGGAGAGTTGGGCGCTCCTCGGGATCGGTATCTTCGCCGTGCTCTGGAACATCGTGCTCGTCGTGCTGGGCGTGAGCGCCGGCGTCGACCTCGCCGGCGGACGGACCGACTGGCTCTTGATCGCCCTCGTGGCGGCCTTCGCCTCTGTCGGCATCGCTTCGATCGTGATGTTCGTCCGAGCAGCGATCGCGGCCGCACGCGTCGGCCCGACGCAACTCGAGATTTCGGCACTGCCGATGCGGCCGGGTGAACGGTACGAGTTGCTTTTGAGCCAGAGCGGGTCCGGCACCTTCCATTCGCTCTCGATCACGCTCGAGCAGGAGGAGCGGGCCACGTTTCGCATGGGAACCGACACCCGCACCGAACGCCGCGTCGTGCTGTCGAGAGAGATCTCCAAGTGGGAGGCGGTCGAGCTTTCCGCGGCCAACCGGTTCG
>JBIIOJ010000398.1:0-2691 GCA_044337015.1 Pirellulales bacterium | reverse complement strand
TCAGCACCGGGCCGAGCAGGTCCTTCACGCCCGGGATCGCGAGGACCGTGTCGATGAGCTTCTCGAGCGGGCCGATGCTCTCTCCGACGAGCTTCGCAATGGCGGGCCTCTCGTCGGCCGACAACGCAGCAGTGCCATCCTGGATCGACTCGAGCGCCGGGCCGAAGTCCTTGAGTTTCGGCAGGGCCGTCTTCGCCGTTTCGGCGTTCGTGACACCGCCGAGCACGTCGGTGAGGCCCCCGAAGAGGGCGTTCAGGTCCTTTCCGACCTTCAAGGCTCCGGTCGCGACCTTGAGCGCGTCGGTCACATCCGTGGGCAATTGCGTCCCGTCGACCGGCTTGTCCGCCCGCTGCGTGACGACGACCTCTTCGATCACCTCGACCCCCTCGTTCTGGTTCACCTTTTTCTGGTCGAGCAGGTACCAGGCAGCGGCCGCGAGTGCGACGAGCGCCGCCAGCGGCAGCCACGACGGCATGCCGGACTTCTGCTCGCCGACGTCGGCCAGCGACAGCCCGGCGGGAATCGCCCGGGAGATGTTCGACTGCTGCTCCGAGAAGAGACGCGAGACGCCCATGGCGTCGGGCCGGCCCGTGAACTGCTTGGCGATCATGCCGAGCACGATCGGGGCGAGGTAACCGACGAGCTTCCGCGTCATGTCAGGATTCATCTTCACGAACGCGCCGAGCACCTTCACGAGCATCGACAGGCCGCCCGAGCCGAGCAGCGAGCCGAGCAGGTCGCCGCCGCTGCGGCCGATGTTCGGGGCCCCCGCGCCGGACAGCGCGCCCACGAGGTTGCCGAGCGTACCGAGGTCGAGGCCGCCCATCGCGGAGGCGAGCCGGTCGGCGCCGCCGCTCGACGCGGCGAGCTTGCCGAGCGAGGCGAGGATCGCCGGCACGGCGGCGGTCGTCGCCGACTTCGTCTGCGACTCGCTCGCCCCGACGAGACCGCCGAGTTTGCCGAGCACTTCGCCGCTCAGCTGGCTGGTGATGAGGTCCACGATGTTCATGAAAAGTGCTCCAGAAGGCAGTTGAAAATATCTTTTCCGAGCACGATTGATACGGGTGCGATCCGGGCGACGCAACTGTCCGCGGGCATGCCGCCCGGTTTTCCGGGACACCCCGGTGTTCTCACCGCCGAGCGGCCCTGAGTCGCGAGGGCGGCTCCACGCGGATACCGGTCGCGTCGCCCGCGGAAAAGGCCGTCGCCACCGCGGCCCCGGAGAGCGTGCGGACCTGGGCCCCTGCCGGCAGACGGATCCGATTGAGCACGGTGATGCCGTCGGCGTCGCGATCCTTCCGGGTCACCGTGTAGCTGAACGTGAGCGTGCTCGTGCCCGAGCCGCCGGAGAACCTGGCGAGCCGCGTCGTCGAGCCGACGACGATCCTGATGCAGGGTACGCCCGTGACGACGACAGGCTCGGTCATCACCGCCGTGAACACGAGCTGCCCGCCCGTCCGGTAGACCCGGCTTGCGGGAAGAGTGAACGATGTGATCCCGGGCGGCACCGGGGCGGGCGGCGGCGTCACGGGCGGCGGGCTTCCGCCGGGCAGCGTCGGCAGCGGCACGGGATTCGGGAGCGTGAAGGAAGGCGAGAACCGGTAGTCGCCATGGGCAGAATCGACGAGCACGGGTCGCAGCGTGTTGATCGTGTTGTTGGCGAGGATGTCGGTAGCGAGGGGCCCGGCATCGATGCCAAGCGGGTGACCGGCCGACCCGTTCCAGATCACGTTGCCGCGGATCACGAGGTTCGTATCGGCACGGGCGGGCGACGGGATGTTGGAGCCGATCGACGGCGTCCGCGGCTCGGCGACCGTGAAATGCTGCCACTGGCTCGCGTAGCCGTCGGGGTTGAGGACCACGTTGTTGACGATGAAGACGTTCTCGTTCGGGATCGGCTCCTCTCGGCCGGGCACGTTCGTGCCCCAGCCGCCGGCGGCGAGATGGCGGGAGCAGGTGGCCGCGTCGCCGTCGCACGACCGCAAGCCGTGGACGACCTCGATGACGTGGCTGCGGGCCCCGACGCGGTAGAGCGTGTTGTGGGCCATGAGGATGTTCGAGCCGCCGTTGACGCCGAAGCCCGCTCCCTGCGTGTCGTGCACGACGTTGTGGACGAACCGGATGTCGCTCGCCTCGAACGTGAGGTAGGGGGCCACCATGAACTCGAACCCGGTCCCCTGGCCGGCCGTGAAGCCGCCGGTGCCCGCGTCGAAGATCTCGTTGCCGGCGATCGTGAGATGGGCCGAGCCTCCCTTGGCATACATCGCCCAGTCGCCTGCCCGGTGGATCCGGCTGCCGACGACATGGCCGTGCTGCACCGCCACGAAGTCGATCGCGTTGTCCCAGCCGCCCGAGATGTCGCAGTTCTCGATATACACGTACTGGCTCTGATTGGCCTTGAGTGCTTCCTGCGGGGCGGCGTAGCTCGCGAGGTCGCCCGTGCCGCGGACGGTCGTGTCGCGGAGGAGCACGTTCTCGCACTGCTCGAAGTGGAGCACGTCGCCGCCCCCCGCCTCGATCCAGAGGCCGATGAGGTAGAGGCTTTGGCAATCGAAGATGTTGAGGCTCGGCAGCCGCACCGTGCCCGCGCCGTCGGCGGCCGCGAGGATGACCGGGCTCGTCGCCGTGCCGTGCCGCCGCTCCCAGTAGTTGGGCACCGCCGACTCGGAGTAGGTGCCCGGCAGAAGGTTG
>JBIIOJ010000397.1:0-2693 GCA_044337015.1 Pirellulales bacterium | reverse complement strand
CCCGAGGCAGAGGAGGTCGGGGGAGACGTCCTCCTGCTCGCAGGCGAACATCGTGCCGGTGCGGCCGAAGCCGGTGGCGACCTCGTCCAGGACGAGAAGCACGTCGTGCCGGCGGGCGAGATCGGCCACGCTGCGCAGGAAGCCGGCGGGATGCACGTAGATCCCGGCGGCCATCTGCACGAGCGGCTCAAGGATGACGGCGGCGACGGTGCCGCGATGCTCCTCGAGGATGCGATCGAGGGTGGCGAGCGACTCGGCGAGCGAGGGGGCGGGCCGGCCGGTGTGCGGGCAGGGGCCGCCCGGCGAAGGCAATCGGATCGCCTCGAACGTGAGCGGGGCGAACATCGCCGTGAAGCGGTCGACGCCGCCGACGCCGATCGCCCCGAGCGTGTCGCCGTGGTAGGCCTCGCCGACCGCGACGAACCGTGTCCGACCCGGCTGCGGAACCTCGGACTGCCGCCAGAACTGAAAGGCCATCTTGAGTGCCGTTTCGATGGCGCTTGAGCCGTCGCCCGTGAAGAACACGTGTCCGAGCCCGGCCGGCGCGACCTCGAGCAACCGCTTCGCGAACGCCACGGTCGTGGGGTTGGAGAGGCCGAGGTTCGTCGTGTGAGCCACCTTGCCGAGCTGCGCAGCGACGGCCGCGTCGAGCCTTGGATGACGGTGCCCATGGACGTTGCACCACATGCTCGCCGAGCCGTCGAGGTAACCGTTGCCGTCGGCGTCGAAGAGCCGGCAGCCCTCGCCCCGTTCGATGAGGAGCGGCTCGTACTCCCGCATCTGAGTGAAGGCGTGCCAGACGTGGCGGCGGTCGAAGTCGGCCAGGGAATCGGCGGTCATCGACGCAGTGTACCGGGCCGGCCGAGCGGGCCGCAGAGTGCGTTGCGTCGTCAGCCCATCTGCCGGATGAGGTCGACGCAGAGGGCCCGGACCTTGCCCGGGTTGACGTTCGGGTTCTTCTTCTTCGCCTGGCCGATGAGCCCGGCGGCCGCCTGCTCCTTGCCCCCCTTCACGTCGGCGACGATCTTGGGGTTGGCCGCGATGAGTTCCCTGCAGAGCGTGAGGAGTTCGTCCTCGCCGACGGCGGCGATCCCCATCGACCCGACCACGTCGGCGACGCTGCGATTGCTCGCGAGCATCTCGGCGAAGATCTCGCGGCCGCGGCTCGTGTCGAAGTCGCCGTTCCTGACGCGGCCGACGAGGTCGGCGAGCGCGTCGGGGCGGATCGGGAACTCGCCGATCGAGCCGCCCCGCTCGTTGAGCGTGCGGAGCACGTCCTGCTGCATCCAGTTGCTCGCGAGCTTCCCCTCGCCGAGCCGCGTGGCGAGATCCTCGAAGTAAGCGACGAGTTCGCGGCCCTGGTTCACGAGCACGTCGGCGTCGTAGGCCGAGATCGACCACTTCTCGGCGAGGTTCCTCCGCAGCACAATCGGCGGCTCGCCCATCGCCGCCCGCGCGGCGGCGATCTCAGCCGCGGACACCGTCACGGGCACGAGGTCGGGCTCGGGGAAGTAACGGTAGTCGCTCGACTCCTCCTTGTGCCGCTGGGCCCGGGTGACTCCGGCGGGGTCGTCCCAGCCGCGGGTCTGCTTCGGGGTCGTTCCCAGCTCGGCGCCGGTCGCCCGCCACTCCTCCCACTGCCTCGCGGTCTCGTAGGTGAGCGCCCGCTCGACCGAGCGGAAGCTGTTCATGTTCTTGATCTCGACGATCGGCGTCTTCGCGATCCTTCCCTCGACGGGGATGTGGAGGTTGACGTTCGCGTCGACCCGCAGGCTCCCTTCCTGCATGTTGCAGTCGCTCACGCCGAGGTACACCAAGAGCAGCTTCAGCTCGTTGAGCCAGGCCCGCGCCTCCTGCGGGCTCCGGAGATCGGGCTGGGTGACGATCTCGCACAGCGGCGTGCCGGCCCGGTTGAGGTCGATCCGGCTGTCGGCCTTGCCGGCCGCCTCGTCGTGCATGCTCTTGCCCGCGTCCTCCTCGAGGTGCACGCGGATGATGCGAACCTGCCTCGGCGCGAAGGCCCCCTTCGGATCGCTCGCCTCGAGAGCCCCGTCGGACGAAAACGGCAGGTCGTACTGGCTGATCTGGTAGCCCTTCGGCAGGTCCGGGTAGTAGTAGTTTTTCCGATCCCACTTCGTGAACGGGGCGATCGTGCAATCGAGCGCGAGCGCCGCGCGGATCGCGAGCTCGAAGGCGTGGCGGTTCATGACCGGCAGCGACCCTGGAAGGCCGAGGCAGACCGGGCAGACCTGCGTGTTCGGCGGCGCGCCGAACGTCGTCGGGCAGCCGCAGAAGAGCTTCGTCTTCGTCTGGAGCTGCACGTGCACCTCCAGGCCGATGATGGTCGTGTAGTCGTTCTCGGGCTGATTCGGGGGGAAGGTCATGGCGTGATCGTGGGCCGCCTGGAGTGCCAGTCGGTGAGACGCTGAAAGCGATCGGCCGCCCGCAGGAGCAGCGGCTCGGCGAGGGCCGGTGCCTGGAGCTGGAAGCCGATCGGCAGGCCCGATTTCGTGAATCCGCAGGGAAACGAGATGCCACCTACTCCAGCCAGGTTCGTCGAAACGGTGTAGAGATCGACGAGGTACATCGCGAGCGGGTCGTCGGTCTTCTCACCGAGCTTGAAGGCCGGCGTGGCCGACACCGGCCCGCCGATGAGGTCGACCTTCGCGAAGGCGTCGAGGTAGTCCTGGCGG
>JBIIOJ010000114.1:0-9375 GCA_044337015.1 Pirellulales bacterium | reverse complement strand
TCCTGCTTGGCGATGTTGTGAAACTTCGTGTAGACGACGTCGAGACGGTCGATCTCGCCGGTGGCGTAGGCGGCGAGGTATTCCCGGCCGATCGGGGCCACCGCGTCGAACTCCGGCTTGTCCTCGAAGTTCGTGAACGAGCGGCGGATGTCGATCCCCCGAAACTTGAGGGCCGAGATGCCCCGCTTGCCCGAGACGGTCGTGTCGCAGCCGACCTGCTCGCTACGCCACTGGCCGAGGATCGCGACGGCCTGCCGGACGACGTTCGAGTTGTAGCCGCCGCAGAGGCCACGGTTGCCGGTCAGCACGAGAACGGCCGATCGCTTCGTCGGCCGCACGTCGAGCAGCGGGTGCACGATACCCGCCCCGGCCGACGCGATGTTCTCGAGGATCTTCGCGAGTTGCTTCGTGTAGTCGCGGGCGGCGACGGAGCGGTCCATCGCCTTCTTGAACCGCGCGGTCGCGATCAATTCCATCGTCCGCGTGATCTTGCGGATGTTGCGGACCGATTTGCGCCGGCGGTCGAGTGCTCGTGCTTTCGCCATGGTTTGCCTAGCCGGCCGCGCCGACGAGCCTGCCTTCCTTTTCGGACGACTTCGCAGCACGCTGCCGCTTGAACTCCGCGATCGCCGCCTCGAGCATCCGCTCGCTCTCGCCGTCGAGCTCCTTCGACTCGTCGATCCGCTTGCGGAGCTCCGGCATCTGGTCGCGGACGAACGTCAAGAACCCCTTCTCCCAATCGGCGACCTCGTCGCGCTTCACCGTGTCGAGGTGGCCGCGGGTGCCGGCGTAGATGCTCATCACCTGGTCCACGACCTCCATCGGGGCGAACTGTCCCTGCTTGAGCAGCTCCACCATCCGGTAGCCGCGGTCGAGCCGCTGCTGTGTGGCGGCGTCGAGGTCGGTGCCGAGCTGTGCGAAGGCCTCGAGCTCTCGGAAGCTCGCAAGGTCGAGACGCAGGCCGCCGGCCACCTTCTTCATCGCCTTCGTCTGGGCGGCTCCGCCCACGCGGGAGACCGAGATGCCGGCGTTCATGGCGGGCCGCTGGCCCGCAAAGAAGAGATCGGGCTGGAGGTAGATCTGCCCGTCGGTGATTGAAATCACGTTCGTCGGGATGTAGGCCGAGACCTCGCCCTCGAGCGTCTCGATGATCGGAAGGCTCGTCAGAGAGCCGCCGCCGAGTTCCTTCGAGAGCTTGGCAGACCGCTCCAGCAGACGGCTGTGGGCGTAGAACACGTCACCCGGATAGGCCTCGCGTCCCGGCGGCCGCCGCATGAGCAGCGAAAGCTGGCGGTAGGCGGTCGCCTGCTTCGAGAGATCGTCGTACACAATCAGGGCGTGCTGCCCGTTGTACATGAAGTGCTCGGCCATCGCCGTGCCCGAGTAGGGGGCGATGTACTGCAGCGGAGCCGCGGTGCTGGCACCGGAGACGATCACGGTCGTGTAGTCCATCGCACCGTACTTGCGAAGCGTGTCGATGGCGACGGCGACCGAAGAATCCTTCTGGCCGACGGCGACGTAGAAGCACTTCACGCCGCTGTTCTTCTGGTTGATGATCGCGTCGATGCCGATCGCGGTCTTGCCGGTCTTGCGGTCGCCGATGATGAGCTCGCGCTGGCCCCGGCCGATCGGCGTCATCGCGTCGACCGCCTTGATGCCCGTCTGCATCGGCTCGCGGACCGGCTGCCGCTCGGCGATGCCGGGGGCGAGCGTCTCGACCGGGCGACGCTTGTCGGTGACGACCGGGCCCTTGCCGTCGAGCGGGTTGCCGAGCGGGTCGAGCACGCGGCCGATCACCGCGTCTCCCACCGGCACGGAGAGAAGCTTGCCCGTGCTCTTCACCTCGTCCCCCTCGGTGACCTTCAGGTAGTCGCCGAGGATGATCACGCCGACCGAGTTTTCCTCCAGGTTGAAGGCGAGGCCCGTGATCCCGCCGGGAAACTCGACCATTTCGCCGGCCATGACGCCGGAGAGGCCCCAGACGCGGGCGATGCCGTCGCCAACTTCGAGCACCCGCCCGACCTCGCGGACGTCGATGCCTGACTGGTAGCGGTCGATCTCCTCACGCAGTACCGAGGCGATCTCGTCGGTGTTGAATTTCATGAATGCTCCTTTGCTTCAGCTTCTCCCCGAGCCGGACGAGGCCCGTGGCGACGGAATGGTCGTAGACGGTGTCGTCGACGCGGGCGACGAGCCCCCCGAGCAGATCGGGATCGACGTGGAAGGTGGCGGCGAGCGAGAGGCCAAGCTGCCTCTCGAACTCGGCCTTGATCCGATCCTGGTCGGCGGCGTCGAGCGGCGCGGCGGTCGTGAACGTGGCCTGCCGGCGGCCGTCGAGCTCGTCGGCCATCCGCTCCACCGCCGCGACCACCTGCGGCAGGATCTCGAGCCGGCCGTGGCGGGCGAGCACCTGCAGGGAGTGGAGCGTTGTCGGAGCCACGGTTTTCGCAAAGAGCCGGTCGATGAGGGCGGCCTTGTCGGCCGCCGGAATTCGCGGCGAAGAAAACACGCCGGCCGCCCCCGGAACCTTCGGCAGCACTTCCCGCACGATTCGCCCGAGCTCACCGATGACGTCCGCCCGGCAGCCCTTCTTGTCGGCCGACTCGATGATCGCCTGAGCGTAGACCTTGGCTAGCCGGAGCGCGCCCACGTCGAACGGGGCCGTCTCGTGGCTGTCTGTGCTGCTGCTGTCGGTGGATTGAGGCATCGTGGGTTGTTGGACGCGAGGCTGGCCGTGCGGGACTCTTGTCGGGGCGGTTCAGTTGACGCTCGGGCGGGCGGAGCCGAGGCTCGCTACCGAGTCGCGGACGAGCCGAGCCTGGTCCTCGCGGCCGAGCTTCTCCTTGAGGAACTTGCCGGCCACCTCGACGGCGAGCTCGCCGGCCTTCTCGGCGATCTGTGAAAGTGCGTCGTCGCGGGCGAGGCCGATCTCGTGGCGGGCCCGGTTCTTCTCGTCTTCCGCGGCCTTTCTCGCCTCGGCCACGATCGACTGACGCGTCACATCGGCGTCGCGGCGGGCCTCCTCGAGCATCCCGCGGACCTCGTCGGAGGCCTCCGCGAGCCGCCGTTCGTAGGAGGAGAGCAGCCGCCGGGCGTCTTCGTTGGCCGCCTGGGTTGCGGCGATCATGTCGGCGATTCCCTTCTCTCGCTTCTCGAGCGCCTGGGAGATTGGCTTCCAGGCGAACGCCGAAAGCAGGCCCAGGAGCAGGAGGAACACCGCGAAGGACCAGATTGCGAGGTCCGACCGGAACTCGGCCGGGCTCTCGAAGGCCGCCTTGTCGGTGCCCTCGGGCAGGGCCGAACCGATCTCGGAGTGGTGGCCATGCCCGTGATCGTCGGACGCGACCGCCGGGGCAGCCATGGAGACGGCCGCCGCCACGAAGAGGCACAGGACTGGAAGGAACTTGGCGAATTTCACCGCATGGCTCCGCTTGGGTCTTCGGGACCGGCCCCGGACCGCGTGAAGGATCCGGGGCCGATTCCCCTGGGAACGAAACCGGCCGCGACCCTCGGGTCGGCGGCCCGAACCAGATTCACTTACTTCGTCGAGCAGATGAACAGCGCGTAGAAGGTGAAACCTTCGATGAGCGCCGCGGCGATGATCATCGCCGTCTGGATGCTGCCGGCCACTTCCGGCTGGCGGGCCATGCTCTCGTAGGCGGCCGCTGCGAGCCGGCTGATGCCGAACGCGGCGCCGATCACCGTCAGGCCGACGCCGAACGACGAGGTCAGGTCGATGAGCGAGCGGCCCGCAGTGGCTTCCTGGGCGAAGGCGATGTCAGCGGAGAGCAGCGTCACCACGACGGCGGCCAGGGCGGAGAGCGAGCGGACGGAGAAGATGGATCGAAGCATCACGGGATCAAGCTCCTTTGCAATCGTGGGGAAACGGGAAACGGAACGGTAAATCGGTTCTCCCGACGACCCGTCGGGAACGATGTTCTAGGGTATTTCGAAGGTTTTTGAAGGGAGGGCGGCTTTTCACGCGGGTCGCGTGCTTTCCGGGCTTTCGGCCGGCTATTTCAGGGGTTTTCAGCAGGTTAGTGGTGGTGGACCGACGCCCCGATGAACAGGGCCGAGAGGAACGTGAAAATGTAGGCTTGGAGGAAGGCCACGAACAGTTCCAGGATGCTGAAAAGCGTGCAACTCACGACGCTGATGCTCGTGACCGTGGCCCACATCCCGAGTGAATAGCTCGCGGCTGCCGTGATGAGCCCCATGATGCCCAGGAGCACGAGGTGGCCCGCCACCATGTTGGCGAGCAACCGCACGGCGAGGATGAGGTGCTTGATGCACAGCCCGAGCATTTCAATCGCGAAGATCATCGGTTTCAAGAGAATCGCCAGGGGCAGCGGCAGGTCCATCGACGGCACCTGATTGGCGAAGAACCCGAGCGGGCCGAACTTCATCATGCCGGCCACCACGACCGTGGCGAACGTCACGGCCGCAAGGGCGAGCGTCACCGAGAACGAGGCCGTCGGGGAGCCGGCCCAGGGAACCATCCCAAGCAGGTTGCACCCGAGCACGAAGAAGAAGAGCGTCCAGAGCAGCGGCACGAACCGGTCCCCCTCGTGCGCGACGGTGGCCGCGCCCTTGCCGTGGCCATGTCCATGGTCGTCGTGACCGTGTCCATCATGCCCATGTGCATCGTGGCCATGGCCGGCGTCGGCGTGGGCCGCGTGCGGGTCGTCGATCGCTGGCCGCGCGATCTGGTCCCGGATGAAGAGCAGCATCGACTCGAAGAAGTTCACGAGCCGTCCCTTCGGCGGCCCACCATCCGCAAGACGGCGGGCGAGCCAGGTGAAGATGAGCAGCATCCCGATCGCCACGACCCCCTCGAGGATCATGTACTTCGAGATTCCGAAGCCGCTTTTCACCATGTAGAGGTTTTCAAGTTCGGCGAAGGGCTGCGGGATGAGGATCTTGCCGTCCATCGCCTCGTTGAAGACGGCGACGTCGGTGACGTCGGGATGCCCGTGGCGGAGAAACGCGGGCACGTCGTCGAGCGTCTTCCAGCCCTGCCGCCAAAGTCCCTTGGGAACCTCGAAGAAATAGGCGTCTTTCAGGTGGTAGATCGGGTTCGACGACATCTGGAGTCCTGGGTCTTGCTGAAACGGCTAACGGGATCGGTCCGGCGAGGCGGCCGGCCCGGGGCGACCAGTGTGCGATCGCCCCATCATGATGTGCAAGAGGATGTCGGTGGCAAGCATGGCCAGGTAAAAACCGACGATCATCGGGCCGGCTCCGGCTGCCCGCAGGGGGGCGGCTTGCTGGGAGGTGAGCAGGCTCAGGGCGGCCAGAGGGGGCAGGATTCGCACGGCCACCGCCGCCAGCGGCCTCGCAACCGACCGGGCGGCCCCCCGGGCCCTCGGTTGGGCGAGGATCCAGCCGGCGAGGCACGATGGCAGCGTGAAAAGAATCGCGAAGCCCAGGGCCGCGAGAAATCCCGGCCGGTCGCCGATCACGATGGCCGCAACGGCCACGGCGCCGCTGAACGTCGCAACAAGGCCTGCGATGCCCGTCACCAGCCGGCGAAACTGGTCCGGGTCAAGGGCGACGGGGGTGCGATTGGTGTGCGAGCCGTCGGGCTGGGTCATGGCCCGGGCCTCCTGGAACTGTTCTTCGTGAGGTTGACGAGCATCGCCAGTCCGCCGGCCAGTCCGATCGCGAGGCCGACCGCTGCGATCCAGGAGGTGCCCAGCCGCTTGTCGAGCCATCCTCCGGCCACGCCCGGCACGACCATCGCGAGGGCGATCGTCGTGATCCGCGACACCCATGCGATGGCGGCGGCGATCGGCGATGGCTCGGAGAGGGTCACGATCCAAAGCGTACGTCGCCGCGAGCCGCTGGTCGACTCCGCCCCGACAGCCTGCGGTGGACGCCCGTGCCTCGATCGCGGATGATTCCCGACGGGGCGTCCGGCGGAGCCGACTCGAGCCCCAACCCCCGAGGAGACTTTCAAACCGTGTCGCACCGCAGGCGGAAGAACAGGCGGCGGCGGAAGCGCGGCGCGCCGCAGCCGACGGTGGTCACGGCCGGCAACGGCAGCCCGCTCCCGGTGCAGGTGAAGCTGACGGCATTCGGCCCGAACGGATCTTCGGAGCGGACCGGCGTGTCGGCGGCCGACCTCGCCGCGGTCCGGCGGGAGCATGCGATCGTCTGGATCGACGTCGAGGGGCTCGACGACTCGGCGATGAACCAGGCGATCGGCCGGTCCTTCGAGATTTCGGAACTCGCCCTCGAGGATGCGGTCACCCCCGACGAGCGGCCAAAGCTCGAGGCCTTCGGCCACCAGCTGCTCGCCGCAGTTCGCACGGCCCGGTATGACGATGGGCTCATCGTCACCGACCCAGCCTGCGTCTTCCTCGGGGAGAACTATGTCATCACCTTCCGCGAGCGGCTGGCGGTCGACCCCTTCGAGGGAGTGCGGGCCCGCGTGCGTGCCGGCCGGACGCAGGTCGGCAGGGAGGGGGCCGCCGGGGGCGGGGCGGACTCGCTGTGCGCGATCCTGCTCGATGCCGTCATCGACGGTTATTTTCCGGTGCTCGAGCAGTTCGGCGACCGCCTCGAGTCGCTCGAGGACGAGGCGATCAACCGGCCGAGCCGGGAGTCACTCGTGCGGATCCACGACGTTCGCAGCGACCTCATGACGCTGCGGCGGTCGCTCTGGCCCACGCGGGACGTGCTCCACGCACTGTCGCGGGAGCCGACGTCCTTCGTGGGGGAGCATGCGAGGGCACACTTTCGCGACACGTACGACCACACGATGGAACTGCTCGACCTCATGGAAAGCTACCGCGAGATCGGCAGCGACCTCCGCGACATCTACCTCGCGAGCCTCAACAACCGGATGAACGACGTCATGAAGGTCTTGACGGTGATCGCGACGATCTTCATGCCGCTCACGTTCATCACCGGCTACTACGGCATGAACTTCGACACGAGTTCCCCCTGGAACATGCCGCTTTTGCGGAATCCCTACGGCGGACCGATCGCCATCGGCATCATGCTCGTGACCACGATCGGCATGATCGCGTTCTTCTGGCGCCGCGGCTGGCTCAAACGCTGGCATTAGCCCCCGGCGCGTGAGGGACAAAACAGCTGGGGAACTAGGATTCGAACCTAGACTAACTGGTTCAGAGCCAGTCGTGCTACCGTTACACCATTCCCCAATCAGACCGGCGCGGCGACCGGTGTGGGTGTCGCTCGACAAGGGTACTGTGTGCGGCCCCGGCGGGCAATCGAAGGCTCCCGTTGGCGGGCTGGGCAAAACGGCGGAATTCTATCGCCCGAAAGGTCTTCCCAAGGGCCGAAGCCCGCCCTTGGTGGCCATTGTTCCACCCCTGGGCCCCGCGAGGACGATGTCAATCTTCAGGAAGCGTCATGGAGCGACGCGGCATGAACACAAGGGATTGATCAATGAGCTTTTTCAACTGGTTGCGAGAGGGTGTTCGTCAAGCGGTCGTGCTGGGGCTGGCCGATGCGGTCGAGGACGTCGGGACGAGAACCTCCGGCGAAGATCTCGGGCCGGCGCTTGCCCAATCGCTCCGGGAGAAGCTGACCGTCGTCCGCAGCGAGCCTCTCCTCGACGGTCGGGTCGTCGACACGAAGGTGGCCGCCGCGTCCGGAGGACGTCGACGGCTCGGGCGTTCGCTCGACACCGCCCGCGACACGATTCGTAAGGCGGCCTGAATACCTGCGCGGCGTTGGTGCGCTCCCGGAGTGCAGGCGTCTGCGCGGTTTCTGGGCATGTGAGCCCGGCGGGCTCGGGGGCGTCGTCCCTTTCCGTTTCGTGAGATGCCGTAATCTCCGGGAAAAACGGCCGCGCGCTCGGCCGGCCCCGGTTCTTGGCCGCCGGCTTCGGATTCGGTACGTGACTTGCGGTGCTTCGCAGGCGTTGGTCCGTGTCGCTTTTGCGTCGCTCACTTCATTGCGGAACCGGGCTATCCGTCCTGGAACCGGGGCTCGGTCGGCATCATGACCCTCAACGACGACGATCTGGAGATGCAACTCCGCACGATGCTCGCCGTTCGGCGGTTGCCGTCGCTCGGCAGGATCACGGTTCGAGTGGACGACGCGGTCGTGTACCTCGGCGGCACGGTGTCGACCTATTTCGAGAGAAACACCTGCGAGGAATGCTGCAAAAGGATCGACGGTGTCGTTGGCATCCAAAACCAGATCCACGTGGAGGTGACGTAGGTCATTTGAAAACGCCCGGGGCTGCTATTCGACCCGAAGCCGGTGCTTCACTCCCTGGAGCAGCCCCGGGCTTTTTTCGTACAGCCGCTCGTGCGGCTACATGCGGCGCGGACGGGGGATGCGCATCGATCCGCGCGGAGCGGGTTTGCCCGCCTCCGAGCCCCCCCTGCCCCGCCGGCCCGAAGGCGACTTTCCGTCTCGGAGGGAGGCGATCGTGTCGCGAATCGAGGCTGCCCGCTCGAAATCGAGCTCCGCGGCGGCTGACATCATGTCGGCCTCGAGCTGCTCGAGCAGCTCCATCCGTTTGCGGGCCTTCTCACCGCCGTCGCCGTCGTCGTCGGTCCTGACCGACTCGTAGGCCACGGCCCGGGCGGACGCCTCCGCCTCGATTCCCGCTCGGATCTCCTTGCGGACGGTCTCGGGCGTGATGCCGTGCTCACGGTTGTAGGCCTCCTGGATGCCGCGGCGGCGACGGGTCTCCGCGATGGCTTGGGCCATCGAGTCGGTGATCGTATCGGCGTAGAGGATCACCCGCGCGTCGACGTTGCGGGCCGAGCGGCCGATCGTCTGCATGAGCGAGGTCTCGCTCCGCAGGAATCCCTCCTTGTCGGCGTCCATGATCGCCACGAGCGCCACCTCCGGCAGGTCGAGCCCCTCGCGGAGTAGGTTCACGCCGAAGAGCACGTCGAACGAGCCGCTGCGGAGTTCGCGAAGCAGATCCACCCGCTCGAACGCGTCGAGCTCGCTGTGGAGCCAGCGGCAGCGGACCTTTCGCTCGCTGAAGTAGGTCGTGAGGTCCTCGGCGAGCTTCTTGGTGAGCGTCGTGACCAGCACCCGCTGCCCCGCGGCGACGGTCCGGTCGATCTCGCCGGCGAGGTGCGTCACCTGGTCCTTCGCGGGCACGATGTCGATGATCGGATCGAGCAGGCCCGTCGGACGGATCACCTGCTCCACCACCTCGCCGCCGGTCTTCCCGAACTCCCACTCGCCCGGCGTCGCCGAGACGTAGACCGTCTGGTGGAGCTTCTTTTCCCACTCCTCGAACTTCAGCGGTCGATTGTCGAGGGCGCTTGGGAGCCGGAAGCCGTGCTCCACGAGCGTCGTCTTGCGGGCCCGGTCGCCGGCGTACATGCCGCGAACCTGCGGCACCGTCACGTGCGACTCATCCACGAAGAAGAG
>JBIIOJ010000396.1:0-2713 GCA_044337015.1 Pirellulales bacterium | reverse complement strand
GTTCGCAGATTACCCAGATTTGGTGGCTGGCACCGTTTTACTTCCGGCGGCGGAGGGCGTAGGCGGCGGCGGCGATGCCGATGCCGGCCAGGGCGAGGGAGGCCGGCTCGGGCACGATCACAAACTGCGTCACCTGGCCGGTCGTGATCGTGCCACCGGCGAAGTTGGCCGAGGCTACGTCGACCACCGACCGCGTGACGCCCGTCAGGCCCAGCCCGGAGTTGATCGTCTTGTACTCGGCAAACGTGTAGTAGTTCGTGCCGTTGTAGTTGACCGAGCCGGAGCCGTTCCCCTTCACGAAGTACTCGAAGGTGGCGGCCCCAAGCTCGCCCGTCAGCAGGTTCGACGTCGAGAGCGGGTTGTCGATGTAGAACCCACCGAGGAACGTGTCGCCATTGGCAAGGCTCGTGCGGTCGAAGTAGATGTTCACGACGTTGCCGCTCCCGAGGATGCTCGTAAAGGGATCGGCATTGGTGAGCCGCAGGACGTCATTCACACTGGCCGTGGAATTGTTCCAAGTCGGGCTGCCCGTTCCGGAGAACTCGAAGGCGAACGAGGTCGAGCCGGTCGGCGTGAGCTGCCCCTCGACCGTGAGGATGCCGGGGGAGTTGCCCGGGGCGATGAGACCATCGCCGGTGAGGTTTCCGCCCAGAACGCCCGAGCCACCGAGCGTTCCGCCCGACTGCACCGTAACGGCCGTGTTGCCAAGCCGGCCGTTCACCCGCATCTGACCGGCGGTGACGAGGGTCGCTCCGGAGTAGCTGCTCGTGCCGGAGAATTCCAGGATGCCAAGGCCGGACTTCGTGAGCGTCTTCGCGCCGTTGCTGCCGGTGCCGATCGGGCCGCTGACGAGGAGCCTGCCGCCGGCGTTCACCGTGAACGTCGCAGGGTCATCGAGGGCCGTGGACGCAGAGAGCACATGGCCCGTGCCGGTGACGTTCACGGAGGCATTGCTCGTGCCGCCATTGAACAGTCGCAGCGTCCCGCCGCCCATGCTGCTCGCGGTGCTGCCGACGCCCGTGAACGACAGGCTTCCGAGCGGCTGATCGATGGCGTTGACGGCGAGCGTGCCGCCGGTGCCGGATTCACCGAGCGTCACGGGTGTGGCATAGCCGAGGGTGCCGCCAAACGGATCCTGGAAGTCGAGCCGCAGCGTGCCGCGTCGGACGTTCACGCCGGTGATCGAATCGGGGACGAACGACTTCAGGACCACCGTGCCGGCGTTGCCGGTCGATCCGACGTTGAACGCGACCGCCGGGCTCGTGCCACTGTTGAAATCCAACCATTCGCTGTTGAACTCCACCACGCCGCCCGTCGAGGCCTGCAGTGTCACGTCGCGGCCGAGGCGGATCGCGCTGGTGTCGAAGGTCGCCGTGCCGGTGCCCACTCCACCGATCACCACGGTCTGTGACCCGTTGCTTTCGGCGACGACCATTCCGCGGGTGACCGACCCGCTTTGAATGAGCAGGGCAGCCGTGCCGGTCGCGCCCGCTGCGGAGTTGCCGATGAGAGGTAGGTTGTTGATGAACGAATTCGACCCGAATGGAGTGCTATTGCCGTCTTCAGTCCATGCCGCCGTGATCGTGCCGTCGAGCACGGTGAGCCGGCCGGAGTAGCTGCTGGCACCGTTCAGCTGCCAGGTGCCGGGGCCCGTCTTGTTTACGCTCACGTTCGAGCCGGCGATCGCGCCGATCGCGTTGGCCAACGTTCCTGTGGCGTTGAGCGTGAACACCCTCGTGCCGCTGCCGCCATCCGTGTTGGCTCCCGTCAGCACGAGCGCGCCCGAGCCGACCGCTTCGAGGGTCACGTTCCCGGTACCGACGAGGTTGAGCGGCCGGTTGCTCGTGTGGCCCGTGCCCGTGTATCGGAGCGTGGCAGAGGCCGTGCTCGAGCCGAAATCGATCGCAGTGTTGCCCGACGTGGGGGCGCCCAGGGCGCTGAAGTTGCCCGTTCCCGAGTTCGCGATCGAGTTGAACTCGAGCACGCCGCCCGAGACGGTCGTCTTGCCCTGATAGGTGTTGAGCCCAGAGAGCACGGCCGAGCCGGCATTGGACTTCGTGAGCGTCGCGGACGTGCCGGCAAGCGCGGTGCTCGCCGACGCGGTGCCGCTTGCGTTACTGAACGTGTAGGAGGAGGCCGTGAGAGTGCCCGTGCCGAAGATCGACGAGCCTGATCCGCTCACCGTCACGGCCCCGGCTGTCGCACTCACGGCCAGGTCGAGGCCGCCGCTGCCCAGGCCGGTATCGTTGAGGACGAGCGGGCTGTTCGCCGGCAGCGCACCAGCCAGGCCCAGCCTCAGCACGCCCTCGCGGACGGTCGTCGTGCCGGTGTAGGTGTTGGCCACGTTCATCGTCAGCGTGCCGGTGCCGATCTTCATGAGGTTGAGGAGGCCCGCAGCTGTATTCGCGATCGTCGCGCCCGAGTAGGTGCGGCCACCCGGACCTACGTCGAACCCGATCCCCGCGTTAGCCACGAAGTTGCCGGAGGTGCGGATCGTGTTAAAGTCGGCATCGGTGACGGCGTCGCCGACGACCAGCGTAGCGGCTGCCGCCGTGCTGTACCGACCGGACGTATCCCATCCGGGCAGCGACGCCGTGCTCGCAATCCCGAGGATACCGGCCGAAATCGACGTCGTGCCGGTGTAGGTGCTGGGGGAGGCAAGCCGGAGGATCCCCGACCCCGCCTTGCCGAGCGACGCGCTGCCGCTCACGCC
>JBIIOJ010000011.1:0-28743 GCA_044337015.1 Pirellulales bacterium | reverse complement strand
CGTTGACCGAAAGCGTCGGGGTGCCGATCACGTACTCCCCATCCGCGGCCCCCCCCATCGCCTTTTCAATTTCGTTTTCGAGTTCTGCGCCGTGTTCGAGTTCGCGGATGAGGTTGCGGTTGACCATACGGGGGGTTGGGGGACTGGGAAGAGGGTTGAGGGAAAAGGTAAAATCACGCCTGGAAATCGAGCCACGGAGTCTAGCATTCGCGTGCCGTTCGAACAATCGAACGCCCCGGCCGCCGCGTCCCGCCCATTTTTCCGAGACGAACGGGCCGCCGCGAAGTGCAAGTCGCGGCCGTCCGCTCGTCGATGCCACCCACATGCGTCGCTTGATCATCGCCTTTGCCGCGGCGGTCGCGGTCGGCCACACGGCCGCGACGGCGCAGTTTCTCGACGAACCCGGGGCGGCCGCCGGCCCGACGCTCGGCGAACCGCGAATCCAACGGTTTCGAGTCGGCGTCGCCGTGACGGCTGAAGGGGGCCCCGTGCAGGGGGTCTACGCCACGATGCCGGTGCCGGCCGACTGGCCCGAACAGAAGGTGAGGGTCGTCTCGGAAGATCTCTCGCCCGGGGTCCGAAACCTCCGCTACCGAATCCTCGCCCCGGGCGTGAAGCAGGCGGTCGTCGAGATTCCCGACATCGCCGCTGGCGAAACGGTGAAGGCGGTGGTGACATTCGAGATCGAGCGGGCGTCGATCCGGGCGCCGACCGACACCGCGCGGCTGAAGGTGCCCGAGAAGCCCGACCGTGCCCTGCGATCGTTCTTGGGCCCAAGCCCCTACATCGAGTCGCGTCACGCCAGGATCGTGAAGCTCGCGAAGGAGGCGGCCGGCGACTTGGAGGGATGGCGGCAGGTGGAAGCGATCTACGACGCCGTCCGCGAGAAGGTGGAATACCGCGAGGGAAAGCTCAAGGGCGCCGCGAAGGCCCTCGCAGACGGCTGGGGAGACTGCGAGGAACTCACCTGCCTCTTCATCGCCGCCTGCCGGTCCCAGGGCATTCCTGCTCGCACCGTCTGGGTGGAAGGCCACTGCTATCCCGAGTTCCACCTCGTCGATGCGGCCGGCAACGGCTGGTGGTTTCCCTGCCAGGCGGCCGGCACCCGCGCCTTCGGCTCGATGCCCGACTGCCTGCCGATCCTGCAGAAGGGAGACGCCTTCCGCGATCCCGACCGCCCCGCCGAAACGCTCCGCTACGTCTCCGAATTCGTGCGCGGCTCCAGCACCGGCGACGGCCAGCCGCGGGTGCAGTTCATCCGCGAAGGCGCGTGAAAGGCTCCCGAAACTTCAGCCACCCTGACTTCAGCCACCCTGCCCGACGAGCCGGCCGGCGGCGTTCTTGGCAGGCTCGAGGCCCTCGACCTCGAAGCCGTCGCGGGGGCCATCCTTCTGCGTCGGCAGGAACCACCGCGGCAGGATCGGGAGACCGGCGTCCTTCCACGCGGCCTCCATCCGGTCGCCCGCGAGCTTCACGAGCTTCTCGCGGCCGCGGCCCGCCACCGCCGAGCGGTCGGCCCAGGGGGTGACCGGACCGTCGAAGCCGGCCTTCTCAGCTGCCTGAAGTAGCGGTCCGCAGGCGATCACGCCAGTCTCGCCCGGCAGCAGCCGGTCGGCATGCGAAAACTCCGCGGCCGCCCGCTCACGAGGCGCGTCCGAGAGCCGGATCTCGACGATTCTGCCGGCCGGCACCTGCGAGAGGAGCGAAAGCGGCTCGCCCGCGATGTGCATGGCCCAGGCATCGACGACCACCCCGAACTGTGAACCCGCCGCCGAGACGAGCTCCAGGAGCCCCTCCAGCGTGTGGATGAATTCGTGGGCACGGCTGGCGCGGGCCTCGACTTCAGGAACGACCGCGAGACCAAGCATGACGCCATTCTTTGCCAGCGGCCCCTCGACCGCCTCGAGCCGCCTGCGGATGAGATCGAGGAAACTCTGGAACGAGTGGGCGTCGGATGCGGGCGGAAGCGTGGCGACGGCCCTCGGTGCTTCCCCGCTCCTCGCAGCCTCCAGCCTCTTCGGCAGCAGTTTCATCTCGCGGGAGAAGGTTTCGTCATCGCCGGCGAGATCGATCGGCAGCGAAAACACGCCGGTCTTCAGCCGCGCGCTCACCATCAGCCGCCGGGCGTGCTCCGCACCGAACGCCTCGGCCTGCTGCTGGAAATCGACCAGGTCGATGTCCATCGCGTCGAAACCGAAAGAGAGCGCAAGCTCAATGAGCTCGCTGGGGCGCCCGGTAAGGGGCAGGCCGACCGTGCTGAGATTGCGAAACACCGTGGGGGATCTCCTGGGTTGATCTGATTCGGGCCCGACAGGATAGCCGATTTTCGGGTGGTACGATACCGGTCCATCCCGGATCGAACGGGAGCTGCAGCAGGCGGGAAAGCATGTCCCCGATCACCGCGATCATTCTCGGCGTCGTTCAGGGGCTCACGGAGTTCCTGCCGATCTCGAGCACGGCCCACCTGCTCTTCGTCCCCATCCTTCTCGGCCAGGACGATCCCGGCGCCGCCTACTCGGCGGTGATCCAGTGCGGCACGCTGATCGCCGCTCTCATCGCGATGCGTCACGACGTCGCCTCGCTGGCCGCCGGATTCATCGGGGGGCTGGTGGCCGGCAGGCCGTTTGCCAGCGCCGAGTCGCGGGCGGCGGTGCTCGTGATCGTCGGCACGGTCCCGATCGTGGCGGCGGGCTTCGCCTTGAAGCAGTTCGTCCGCGGCGGGGCGAGGCGACCGGAGGTCGTGATCGCGGCGGTCTGCCTCGGCACGCTCCTGCTTGCGGCGGCGGAGATCGTCCTTGCCGCACGTGCTCGCCATGGCACCCGGGCCCGCGACGGCCTGGCGGGCGTGACCGTGCGAGACGGCATCACGATGGGGCTCTTCCAGGTGCTCGCGCTCCTGCCCGGCACGTCCCGCAGCGGTGCCACCATCGCCTCGGGAATCTTCACCGGCCTCGATCGACGGACGGCGGCACGTTTCTCCTTCCTGCTGTCGCTGCCGGCGATCGCCGCGGCAGGGCTCCTCGAGGCCTGGCAGGAGCGCCGGGCGATTTTTGGCACGCCGGCCGATGCGGCGGCCGCCGCCATCGGCACGCTCACCGCCGCGGTCGTCGGCTACGCCGCGATCCGCTGGCTCCTCGCCTCCCTCACGCGACAGACACTCTGGCCGTTCGTGGCCTACCGCCTCGCCCTCGCGGGATTTCTCGCAGCGTGGCTCTTCGGCGGGCTCTCCTCGCCGGAGGTCGCGAACAGCTCGGGCATCGGCGAGAGACGCACGAACTCCGCGAGCCCGGCCTCGACCATCTCGCGGCCCGTGACGTAACGGTGCGTCTTGATCCAGCGATCGATGATCTCGCTGGAGACGCCGAACAGGTCGGCCAGCAAAACGTCCATCTCCTGCTCGAGATCGGCAAAATGACGCGACCACTCGGCCGCCTCGGCGATGCCGATGTGCTCCTCGCTCTGCCACTTCATCGGATGGAAGAGAAACACGCTGAAGGGAGTGACGAGCCGCCGCCGGCACGCGGCGAACGGCCAGAGAGCCGCCGAGGAGCATTCCCCGGTGACGATGCCGGTCGCCTCGATACCGCGGAGCTTCATGAGCCCCACGAGCGACATGGCGCAGTAGGGACTGCCACCCGGCGAATCGAAATAGATTGTGCACCGTCCCCCGGGAGGAACGCCAAGCAGGCGGTCGGTCATTTCCGACTCGTGGTCCGTCAGATCGCCGACGAGCGCGATCTCGAGTGGACCCGAGGTTTCCTCGGCAGAATCATGGGAAACGTGTTGCGACATTGCCCGTGAGGGTAAAACAGGGATCGGGAAACGGCAACCCAGGGCCGTTTTCGAGTCACCGTTTTCGAGTCACCGTGCGGCGGCGACCGCCCGCCGCGTTTTTCCAGTCTCGAATCACGCAGGAGGCAGGCTTGGGCATCGAAGCGTTTTGCCCGAACGGCCACAGGATGAAGGTGAAGGACCACCTCGCCGGCAGGCTCGGAGTCTGCCCGACCTGCGGCAGCCGCTTCCGTCTGCCGGAGGTGTCCGTCGAGCAGCACATGGGGGCCGTCGCTGCCGTCGGAGAGATCGCAGTTGTTCCCGCGGCGGCCTCCTTGCCGCTCGCCGAAATGCTTTCGCTCGACCCCGCGGTGATTTCCACTCTTCCGATCGCGGTGCCCTACCCCGGTCCGGTGCCACCGATCGACCCCATGCCGTCCACGCCGCTCGCCGCCGCGCCGCCTGCTCCCGTGCCTCCGACGACGGCCATTCGGACCGCAGTTCCGCTCGGTCAGGTTCCGCTGGGAGCGGTCCCATCGCAAACTGGGGCAGCGGGTCCGTGGGGTCCGGGCGTTGGTTCGCCCGGAGGCTCCTTGCCCGCCGATCCCGCCGTGGATTGGACATCCTCTCCACGGTCTCCCTCTCCACGGTCTCCGCGGGTTTCTCGGCGGAAGCCTCGCGGCGACGGAGGCATGGGGCTGTCGCTCGCGCTTCTGGCGATCGTGGTGATTGCCGCGGCGGTGGCCTGGGTGATCCTGCGGTCCCGCGGCCTCGGGTAGCCCGTCTCCCGTTTCCGATACACTCTGGGACGCGGGCCGCGGCCGGTCTGCGATTCACCGATCCCCGTCCAAGGAACCCCGCCATGATCCGCTTTCCGCTGCGTCCAGCCCTCGCCGCAGTTTTCTGCCTCGCCTTCGTCGCGTCGGCCCTCGCCACGGCCGACGAGCGGACGTTCACGATCGCCTCCGGCGGCTACAAGCTCGTGGCGCCGGAGGGCTGGCAGCGGGTGCAGCCGAAGTCGAACATGGTCGAGACGGAGTTTTCCATCGCCCCCGCGGCAGAGGGCCAGCCCGCTGGCCGCATGACCGTGATGGGCGCCGGTGGCAGCGTGCAGGCCAACATCGACCGCTGGTACGGCCAGTTCTCGCAACCCGATGGCTCGAGCACGAAGGAAAAGTCCACGACCAAATCGTTGAAGCTCGCTGGCTGCAACGTGACGCTCGTCGACATCCCCGGCACCTACAAGGACATGCCGATGGGGCCGTTCGCCCAGGGCAAGGCCGTGGAGCGGCCCGCGTACCGGATGCTCGCAGCGATCGTCGAAACGCCCGACGCGGGCAACTATTTCCTGAAGTTCTACGGACCGGCCGAATGCCTGTCGAAACACGCCGACGGCTTCCGCGGCATGGTCGAAGGGCTCGCCGCGAACAAGTGAAGATCCACGATTTTCTCGAGCATCACGGCATCGCCGGCAACCCGTTCGCGGAAGAAGACGCGCAGAACGACAGCGTCTTCAAGAGGACCTGCCTGGAGACGACGTTCCATCCGTCGTGGGACAAGATCTACGGCGACCCCGCCGACCCGAGCACGTCGATCGTGTTCGGCGAGAAGGGCTCGGGCAAGACCGCGCTGAAGCTGCAGATGGTTCGGCAGTTCGACCGGCATAACGACACCCCAGGGACGGGCGAGAAGGTGTTCGTCGTGCTCTACGACGACTTCAACCCCTTCCTCGATCGGTTCGTCAGCCGCGTCGGCCCGAGCCGCGCGGTCGAGAAGGTGCTCTCGCAGTGGAAGCTCTGGGATCACATCGACGCGATCCTGTCGCTCGCCGTCACGCAGCTCGTCTCGCGGCTGATCGATCCGGCGAGGAGCGAGCCGGTCCGCCTCACGCCACCGCAGGCCCGCGATCTCACGGTCCTCGCGGCCTGCTACGACCAGTCGATGGCCGAGACGTTCCCCGCCCGCTTCGCGCGGCTTCGCCGCCGGGTCGGCTACGGACGTGTCATCGCGCTCGTCCCGCTCCTGCTCGGCCTCGTGGCCACGGCGGCTCTCGTGGCGGCGATCGGCTTCGGGGCCTGGAAGGGCTCTCTCGCGTGGGCCGGAAGTTGGTGGCCCTGGCTGCTCGTCGCGGCCGCCTGGGGGCCATGGCTTCTGAAGCGGGCCAGGAGCTGGTGGACGGCGACGCGGATCGTGAGGAGCATGCGGACCGGCAACCGCACGGTCGGCCAGCTCACCCGCGCGATCGCACGGATGCCGGAGGTCGACCTCGCCGGACAGCCTTTGCCGGCGATGGCCCGCAGCGACGACCGCTACGAGTTGCTCGCGAAGCTCCAGGGTGTGCTCAAGGCCCTCGGCTACGGGGGCATGGTCGTGATCGTCGACCGGCTCGACGAGCCACACCTCATCAACGGCTCGGCCGAGCGGATGCGGCAGGTGATCTGGCCGATCTTCGACAACAAGTTCCTCAAGTCGCCCGGCCTGGGCTTCAAGCTGCTGCTCCCCATCGAGCTCTACCGGTTCATCGAACGGGAGGACGAGCAGTTCAACCAGCGGGCGAGGCTCGACAAGCAGAACCTCGTGCCGTCGTTGGAATGGTCCGGGGAGACGCTCTACGACATCGCCTCGACTCGGGTGAAGGCGGCAAGCGTCGGCACCCCGCCCGCGACGCTCGCCGACCTGTTCGCGCCCGAGATCGACCAGCGACGGCTCATCGACGGCCTGCGGAGCCTGAGGGTGCCGCGGCAGCTGTTCAAGTTCCTCTACCGGCTGCTCGTCGCCCACTGCCACTCACACACGAACGAGCAGCCCGTCTACCGAATCCCGCTCGAGCGGTTCGACACGGTCCTCGCCGTATTCCGCCGGGATCAGGATGCGTTCGATCGCGGGCTCGCACCGCGGTGAGGCTCGCTCGCGGAGAGGGATCATGTCATTCCAGCCTCCCCCCCCGCCGCGAAGGCCACCTGGAGGGACGCCGGACCAGCCCCGGCCCCGGCCCCCAAGGCCGCTTTCGCCCGCGCAACACCAATCACCCTCGGCGATCGTCTTCTCCGGGGAAACCGTCGCACCGCGGCGGCTAGCCCCCGCCGCCGGACCAACCGTCTCGAGGCCGGCCGCAACGATCACGTCGCCGGGGGACTGGCTTCGCGAGAAACTGCGGGAACAGATCGAGCGAAGTCCGCCGCTGACGGTGAGCCTCGTCCTGCACATCGTCGTGATCCTCGCGCTCGCGCTGTTCATCATCCATCAGCCCGCCTCCGACGAGCCCATCATCGAACTCTCCTTCACGACCTTCACGGAGACCGTTCACGAGGAGAAGGGAGTCGAGATCGCGCCGTCGCCGGAGCCGGTGGAAGAGCCGGAGCCGGCGGAGGTGGAATCGGAGAAGCCCCCGGTCGAGGAAGCCGCGGCGGCGCCACCGGAGGCCATGGAGGAACCGGTCGAGGCCATCGGGCCGGCCACGTCCGAAGTCACCGCGCCCGCGATCGGCACGCTTCTCGACGGACGCGAGGAGGGCCGCCGCGACGCGCTCGTGAAGCAGTTTGGTGGCAGCAGCGCGACGGAGGCCGCGGTCGCGAAGGCGCTCGCGTGGCTCGTGAAGCAGCAGGACAAAAAGACGGGGCTCTGGAGCCTCAAGGGCCCCTATTCCGATGGCAGTTCGCACGAGAACCAGGTCGCCGCCACGGCGATGGCGCTGCTCGCGTTCCAGGGTGCGGGCAACACTCCCCGGGACGGGAAGCACCGCGCGATCGTCCACCGTGGGTGGAAGGCCTTGCTCGCGGCGCAGCAGCCCGACGGCCACTTCGAGGTGGGCACGATGCCGTCGCGGCAGGGGCTCTACTCCCACGGACAGGTGACGGTCGCGCTCTGCGAGCTCTACGGCATGACGCAGGAGAAGCAGTACTTCGAGCCGGCCCAGCGGGCCATCGCCTTCGCCGTCGCCGCTCAAGGGCCGAGTGGCGGCTGGCGGTACGAGCCGGGCAAGGACGGCGACATGTCGGTCACCGGTTGGTTCATGATGGCGCTGAAGAGCGCCGAGATGGCCTACGTGCCGGTGCCGCCGCCCACGATGGAGGGGCTCGAGCGGTTTCTCGACCGGGTGATGGTCGAGAAGGGCGCCCGCTACGGCTACCGAGCGGAGAACCCCGAGAACCCGCCGAACCCGGTGACGGATGCCGTGTCGGCCGAGGGGCTGCTCTGCCGACAGTACCTCGGCTGGAAGCGGAACGACGAGCGGCTCATCTCGGGCGTCGAGATGCTCCTGCAGGGAAGCCCGATCGACTTCAAGGAACAAACCAACGCCTATGCGTGGTACTACATCACACAGGTCGCGCACAACCTCGGCGGCAGCGCCTGGGATCGCTGGAACGACCGGATGCGGGAGGCCCTGCCCGAGGCACAGGAGAATAGGAGCCGCGACGCCGGTTCATGGGACCCGACCCGCGACCGCTGGGGCAGCTTCGGCGGAAGGCTCTACATGACCTGCTTCTGCACGTACATGCTCGAGGTCTACTACCGACACCTGCCGATCTACGAGGCAGTTTCCCTCGAGTGACGTTCGCCGTCACCCCGCGTTGTCCGACTCGGACTGGTGCGCATGTTCGCCGCCGAGCACTCCCTCGGGAATCCGGTCGGCGGCGGGGCCGAAGATGAGTTCACGGTTCTCGAAGAGGCTTTCGGGATCCTGGTCGAGCAGCCGCATCCGGCGCCTGCGGAACCAGAAGAACGCCGCCACGGCGAGCACCCCGGCCGCGATCGCGGCGACCGTGAGCCCCCGCTCGGCCGAATGGATGAGCGCGCCGATCCGGTCGCCGAAGAGGTACGAGAGCCCGAAGAAGCTGCCGATCACGATCGAGGCGCAGATCAGGTCGGCCAGCAGGAACCAACGGTATTTCACCCGCAGGATCCCGGCCGTGAGGTAGAACGGGCTGCGGAGCCCCACGAGGAACCTTGCCACGAAGAACGCCTTGATGCCGTGCTTCTTGATGAGCCGCTCGATCGTCTGTTCACGCTCGGCCGTCAGGAAACCCGACCACCAGGGGTGTTCCTTGAGGACCTTGGCGCCGAAGAAGTAGCCGATGCCGTACATGAGGCTGTCGCCGAGCACAGCCCCGAGCAGGCAGGCGGGCAGCGCGTAGTACCAGTGAAGGGCCCCGGTCCGGCTGGCCACGCCGGCAGCCACGATCGGCACCTCTTCCGGCACGGGCAGGCCGATGCCGGTGAGCGTCAGAAAGAGCACGATGCCGAGGTAGGAACCCCGCTCGAACCATTCGATCATGGGAGACTGGGGGTCGCGACGTCGAAATCGGGTCCGAAGAAAGCCGCCATGGGTGGGAATTGTAGCCGACATCGGCAGCGTATGCTCGGGGGATGCCGCCAACGCCGCCGAATACGGCCAATGACGCTGCCACGACTGCCCGAGAGCCGGGCGAGGCGGGCCCCGACCTGCACGCGATCCGCGTCGGCAGAACGGCCATGGCCTGCCGGTTCGAGCTGGTCTTCAACGCCGGCGAGCATGCCGACGCGACGCCGCACGCGATCGCGGCGCTCGATCTCGTCGATGCCATCGAGGCGAGGCTGACTGCCTACCGCGACGACAGCGAACTCGCCCGGATCAACCGGTCGGCATACCCGGGTCCCTGCTTCGTTGACGACGATCTCTTCTCGCTCCTTCTGCAGTGCAGGGACCTGCATGCCAGGACAGGGGGCGGCTTCGACATCGCGGTCGGCTCGCTCCTGCGGACCTGGGGCTTCCACCAGCGCCGGGGCCACACTCCCGACCCCGAATCGCTCGCCGCCGCAATTGATCGCAGCGGCATGCGGCACGTCGTCCTCGATGAGGCGTCGAGAACGGTGCGGTTCGACCGCGAGGGCGTCGAACTCAACCTCGGGGCGATCGGCAAGGGCTGGGCGGTGGATCGGGCGGTGGAACTCGTCGCGGACCGGCTCGGGGGCGGGTCTTTCCTCGTGCACGGCGGCCAAAGCAGCGTGCGGGCGGTCGGGAGCCAGGCGTCCCTGTCGGCGTCGGGCGGCTGGAGGGTCGGTCTCGTCCACCCACTGCGGCCGAGCCTTCGGCTGGCCACGCTACGACTAACGAACCGGGCGATCGGCACGAGCGGCTCGGCCACGCAGTTCTTCGTCGATCGGGGCCGCAGGCTCGGCCACATCCTCGACCCGCGTCGCGGAGCGCCCGCCGAGGGAGTCCTCTCCGCGACCGTGATCGCCCCCACCGCGGCTGAGGCCGACTCGCTCGCGACCGCGCTCTACGTGCTCGGGCCGGAGGGGCTCGCGACGGTCGCCCCCCGCGGAGGTGAGGTGCACGCGGCGGTCGTGGTTCCGGCGAGGTCGGCGGCGGCCGTCCGTCTGCTCCTGGCCAACATGCCGGAGGAGATGCTCGAGATCCACGGCATCCACGGCGACGCGGCGGTGGAGCGGGTCGAAGTGGTCTGAGCCAAGCGTTCTAAGCCAAGCGGTCTGAATTGGGCACGCAGAGCGGTCCGGTCGTGACGGCTGCACCGGTCGTGCGGGCCGCCGTCACTCCCGCGGCAAGTTTTAACGGCTGCAAAGGCTTTGCGGGCCAGCTTCCCCGGCGTAGGAATCCTCAGGGCTTCGGCATCCGCCGCGGCTCCAGGGAGGCAGGCGATGCGGACGATCGGCCGTGTGCTCGTGATCGATGACGACCGCCGCAGGGCCTCGCAGACGGCCCAGTGGCTCTGCGGCACGGGCTGGCACTCGAGCGCTGCCGGAGACGCGGCCGCGGCGATGAGCCTGCTGGCTCGCGAACGCTTCGACGTCTGCATCGTCGACGCCCGCCTGCCCCGCGAAGGTGGCTCCATTATCTCGGAAATCCGCGGCCGCTGGCCCGCGATCGGCATCGTGGCGATGGTCGACGCCGCCGCTTCCGCGGCAGTGGCGATCGATGCCGTACGGCACGGTGCCGACCGGATCGTCCCGCTCCCCGCCCCGGACGCCGAACTCCTCGAGGCAATCGACCGCTCGATGGCAAAGAGGCCGGCCCCGGGGGTCGACGGAGACGCTCCGGTCCCCGCCGACATCCTCCTGCCGTCGAAAGTGCGGGACGTCGTCGAGCGGATCGCCGGCACCCGCTCGACCGTGCTCATCACTGGCGAGAGCGGAACGGGCAAGTCCATGCTCGCCCGCGCGATCCACCGGGCGAGCCCGCGAGACGGTCGGCCGTTCGTCGAGGTGGCCTGCGGGGCCGTGTGCGAAACGCTGCTCGAAAGCGAGCTCTTTGGCCACGTGGCCGGCGCGTTCACCGGCGCGAGCGTCGACCGCGACGGCCGCTTTCTGATCGCGGACGGCGGCACGCTCTTCCTTGACGAGATCGCCACCGCATCCACCGCGATGCAGGTGAAGCTCCTGCGGGTGCTCCAGGAGCGGCGTTTCGAGCCCGTCGGCTCGGGCACGACCCTGGAGGTTGACGCCCGCGTGATCCTCGCGACGCACGAGCGGCTTTCCGAGCGGGTGGCCGACGGCCGCTTCCGCGAGGATCTCTTCTGGCGGATCAACGCGATCACCATCGAGCTTCCACCGCTCCGCGAGCGTCCCAGAGACATCCCGGTCCTGGCGGGGGCGTTCCTCTCGCAGGCGTCGGCGGAGGCGTCTCGTCCGGTCGTCGGGTTCACCGAGGCGGCAATCGAGCGACTGCTCTCCCATGCCTGGCCGGGCAACATCCGCGAGTTGCGTCATGCAATCGAACGCGCCGTGCTTCTCGGCGACGGCCCCTTGATCGACGCTCGCGACCTGCCGGCCTGCGTCCCGGCGGCGATGCCGCGGGCCTTTTCACCGTCGGCTCCCTGCGTCCGACGCGAGCCCGCGGCCGCGCTCAAGGCGTTGCTTGCGGTGCCGGAGCGGCAGCTGATCATGGAGGCGCTCGAGCGGCACGGATGGTGCCGCCACGCAGCCGCCCGGGCCCTCGGAATCAACCGCACGTCGCTCTACAAGAAGTTCAAGCGGCTCGGGATCGATCCGGCGTCGCTCGGCCCGGGCGAAAGGGGCGTGCAGGCCGGGTTTTCGGCTTGACCCCGCCACCCGTTCCCGTCACTCTCCCAGGTGACGGCTCCGCGACGGACGCGGGTTACCCCGTCGCCCGGCTTGGAATGGAGTCCAGTCATGGTTGGCGCTCGTCGTTCTGTCGTTTCTTTCCTCCCGTGCTCGGTCATCGCAGCGGTCCTCGTCTTGGCCGCCGCTGCGGGATGCTCTGGCAAGGGCGGTTCGGCGTCGATTTCACAGGCGAAAGCCGCGATCCGAGATTTTCTCGAGGCGATCAAACGGGGCGACGATGCCGCGGCCCGGGGCATGCTCACCCAGGTGGCGCGGGCGAAAACCGAGGAAATGGGCCTCTCGATCGCCCCGCCCGTTCCGGCGACGGCGACCTACTCGATCCGTGACGGCGAGACGATCGACAAGTCCGGCGAGATCGTGCACGTTTCGACGACCTGGACCGACACCGACGCGGAAGGCTTCACGACGACCGACGAGGTGGTCTGGGTGACCAGGCTCGACCCGGAAGGCTGGCGCGTGGTGGGCATGGCGATGAAGGTCTTCGAAGATGCCCCCCCGCTCCTGCTCGACTTCGAGGATCCGGCCGACATGATTGCCAAGCAGCGGCAGGTTGCGATGGAGATCCAGCGGCGAGCCAAGGCGGCCGCCAACCCGCCCGCCGTGCGGACGGGCGCGGCCCAACCGCCCAAGGCGGTCCAGTAAGCCTGCGACGCCCCGCCCGACACAGGGATGGACCCGCTCTCTTCGGGGAATTCCTGCCAAAAACCAGCTTTTTTGCCGGAAAACAACATCCGCAAATCTGGGTATTTTGCGGTTTTTTTGCTGGTTACGTTGACTTGCGCGACCTAACTGGTAGCATCTCCCCCAGTTTTACCCGCGATTTTGCCAGGAAGGCACATGGTGGCATGGCTGCCGGAAGCCCCCTCTCGAGGAGATGAGTGAATGAAACGGTTCGTTGGACTGACCTTCGTGATGTTTCTTGCTGTCGCGTTCGGCAGCTCGGTTGTCGAGGCCGGATGCAAGCACCGCCGTCACTGCGGTCATGGCTGCCACGCCAGCAGCTGCGAGACCACCGTGTGTGAATCGGCCCCCGTGGTCGAGGAGTGTGTGGTCGAGGAGTGTGCCCCCAGCCACTGCGGCCACCGTCGTCACCATTGCGGCCTCTTCGGCCACAAGCGGCACTGCCACCGGCACCACCACCACTGCCACTCCGGCTGCGAGACGGTCGAGTCGTCTTCGGCCTGCGGCAGCGGCGACTGCAACGGCGGTGAGGTCATCTCGAGCGAGGCCGCCCCGGCCAGCTCCGAAGTGATCAAGTCCGAAGTGATCACGGAAGGCAAGCCGACCCCGGCGGCTCCGGCCGCTCCGGCGGCCCCGGCCGCACCGAAGGCTCCGGCCGCGAGCGGCACCTGATCCGCGAATTTCGCGATCGATAAAGCCAAAAGGGCCCTCCGAAAGGAGGGCCCTTTCCTTTTTATCGCCTTATTCGCGTCACGGTGCGGGCTGAACGCCCCGGCGGCTGCGGATCCGGTCGAGGAGCGGCCGTCGAGGCCGCTGCGGCCCGTCCTCCCCCGCTTCCTGCTCCATCGCCGCCCGCTCCGCACGACGTCTTGCGACCTCCTCGAGCACGCCGCCGACGAGATCGATCACCTGCCCGACGGCTGGGTCGACGTCCGTGCCCACGGCTGGGCCCTCCTCCCCAGAAACCGAGCCTGCGGCAGGGCCATCCCGCCGCGGCGCAGCCGGCAGCTGCTCCGGCGCGGGAAACGGCCCCGGTCCCCGGCGAGGCAATGGCATCGGCTGGGAGCCGCCGCCACGACGGCCCCCGAGCAGTTCGTCGAGCACCTGCCCAGCCACCGCCCGGATCGAGCCGTCGAAGAGCACCTTCGGGCGGCCGAGCACGCCTCCGATGCCAACGGAAATCGACTTTCCCGCGAGTGCCTGCAGGACCGGTCGGTTCGCCGGCATGTCGAGCGGCAGCGGCAGCACGAGCTTCAAATCGAGGGCGCCGTCTTCGACGCCGACCGTGCCGCTGCTCTTCATGTCGAGCCGGCGGCCCGGCTCCGCCAGCGGCACGCCAAACTCGAGCCCATCGTGCCAGACCTTCCGCTGATCGAGTCGAAAGACCACGTTCGCGTCGTCGGCGACTCGGATCGACTCCGGCGGCCGCAGACCGATCGGCAGCGTGTCGATGACCTCCCGCACCATCGGCCCCGGCCCGAGATCGACCGCATGCATCGCGAGGACGCCCGAGAGCGTGCCGGCGGCTGGATCGCCGACGGGGAACGTGCCCCCGTCGAGCCGTAGCGAAAACAGCCCGGCCGTTCTGGTCGCCTCGGCGAGCACCGGTGCGATGTAGGCGAGGATACCCTGAGCGACGCTCGGCTGGAGTTCCGCACGGGAGAGCAGTTGCACCGGCTCGATCGTCCACTCGCTCCAGCTCCCCTCCTTGGCCGGCCCGAGCGTCGCGACGACGTCGACCGGATCGCTCACCCACTGCTCCGGCGACCACGGCCCGTCGACCCGGGCGATCGCATCCTCAACCTCGACGCGGACGCGAACGGGGCTGAGCTTCCGCCCCGACGACGATGAAACCTCGCCGCCCGCCGAAGGCACTGGCCTCACGAAGAGGCCGGAGAGATTGGAACTGCGATTGGCGCGGAAGATGACGTGGAGGTCGAGCCCCTGCACGCGAAACGTGCCGAGATCTCCGAGGGAGAGCAGGATCTTCGCAAGACCGTGGCTGCCCTCGATCCTTGCGATCGCGATCGGCTCTGCCGCGCCATTCCGCGGCAGCACGTGCACGTCCTCGAACACGATCGGCCCCGACCAGCCGATCGACGACTTGCCGATGGTGATGTCGGCGTCGAGTTCGGGCAGGAGTCTGTTGAGCAACTTGCCGACGCGGATCGGTTCCGAGAGGATCCACGGCACGCTGCCGGCGCCAAGGAGAAGCGTTCCGACGGCCAACCAGCCCGCAAGCCACCATCCTCTGCCACTCGGGGCTTTCGATGCGATCGGACGGTCTTCCGCAGACGCAGTCGAAGCAGGGTTTTCGGGCATCGCGTGGCTCCGGGGGCCGCCGGGATCAGACGGATCGATCTTACGTGCGGCCCGGGGCCAAAGTCGAACCGCCGCCCTTTTCCCCGGAGACTTGCATTCCGCCCGACATCGGCGACGATACGAATCATGCAGCCGATGGCCCGACGGTTCGTCCGCCACGCTCTCGGCCGATCGCGGGCGTAGCTCAGTTGGTAGAGCGCTAGCTTCCCAAGCTGGATGTCGCCGGTTCGAGTCCGGTCGCCCGCTGTTCTTCCCTCACGCATGGCCGCGAAGTGACGGGGGAATAGATCTCGCTCGACCTCGGATTCTCGTCGCAGCGCCTCTTCACGCAGCGCCACTTCACGCGGCTTTTCGGCGACATGACCGGCATGACGCCCGCGAAGTACCGGAAACTGTTCAGGCGTGTCGTAGGGAGATGCGGCGGTCGAGCCTCGTCGTCGCGTTCGGCCTTCCGCCGTTCTTTCGGAATTCCCAGGGGGGTGTCGGCGACGGCTGCGTCCAGAGGCCGAGCTTCCTCGCCCGCGCCTGCTGCTCGAGGTCGTCGAGCTGCTCGTCCTGCGAATAAGCGGCGTAGTGCCAGGCGTTGCCCGTCCCGACCATCTGGCGGTTGACGTCCACGCCATCGACCGAGAGGTGCCCGATCCACCGCCCGTAGCGGTCCTTGCCGTCGTCGCGAACCTCCACGGTCTTTCCGAACACGAGTTCTGCGAGCGCGTCGCGGGAGACCTTGCCGAAATCCTGCCCGATCTCCGGTGCGTCGATCTCCGCGAGGCGGACCTTTTGCTTCGTGTTCGTGTCGTCGATGCAGGTGACCGTGTCGCCATCGTGCACGCCGACCACCCGCCACGTGTGGACGTTGGAGAGCGACCGCGAGTATTCGCTCACGGGCGCGAGGGGCGGCGACTGGGGCGCCGACGAGGGGGAGAGGCTCGCCGACTGGGCCGTGGTGGCACCGCTCGCGGGTGAGGTCGGGATGGGCTGCGGCGCGGCTGCGGCAGCGGCGCCGGCGATCGCAGCGGGCGCGACGGAGGCGATCGCTTCCGTGCCGGGGGCGGGAGGCGGCGAGGCGGCTGGAATCCATTGCGTCGGCGGCGGCTGGAGCGGCCCGCCGGCAATCTGTGGCGGTGCGTCCGCGATCGGCGACGGCATGTTCGGGCCGGCGGGAGGGCTGTCTGGAAACGGCGCTGCCACCCACCGCGATGGCGGATCGGGCAGCTGGTAGGGCTTCGCGACGACGATGCCAGGATCGACCGGCTGGAGCCCCTGCGTTTGGAACACCCAGGGAGTGCCGTAGGGCACACTCGGACGCTGTGCCGCGGCGACCGTGACCGGCCGCGCGGCGACCACCCGCACTGGTGGCGGCTGTGCCGCGATCGGCACGGGCGGGCCGATCGCGTAGGTGAACGTGTAGGTCGGCGCGACGTGCACAGTGATCGGCCGGCCGTCGGGGCCGATCGCCGAACAGGGGATCGGCTTGGGAGCCCAGTCCTTCGGGATCTCGCCCCCTTGGATCACGACCTGCGGCGCCGCAGGCACGCTCGTGACGGCGGGCAGGGCCACGTCGCCGGGCCCCTTGTCGGCTTCGGCCCCGACCACGAGGGCCGCGCAGGCCCATGCGAGGACCGCAGTTGCAGCCCAGACGCCGCGGCCATGCTGCCCCCACCTGCTCCGCATCGCCCCCTCCACGGATCTTTCGGCCCGCGTCCGACATCGGTCTATTTCGCGGGGGCTGTTGAGTGGCGGTACCACCGGCCGCACCGCTTACCACGATCGGGCAAGACGGGCAGACCGTCTCGGTGGGCGGCGGTATGCTTCGGTCGTCATGGATCGACCTTTTCAGGCACGCTTCGGACGGCTTACGGCGGTCGCGATCCTCGTGACGACCGCAGCAACGCCGGTGCTGGCCGAGCCGAAGCCGGTCGCGGCGATCACCCCCGTCTCCACGTCGACGGCGGCGGAATTCACGGCACGGGCCCGCCGCGCCGGCCTCCGCGTCTTGGAGGGGCGTCATCTCGTGCTCGCGACCGACAGGGCTCCGAGGGATGGCGACGGTCTCGACGACCTGCCCCGTCTCTTCGACGAGGCGTTCGAGACATGGCGCCGCCATTACGGCCTGGCGGCCGACGACCACGCCGACTGGCGGGCGCTCGGCTGTCTCGTCGTCGAGAAATCGAGGTTCGAGGCGACCGGGCTGCTGCCGGACGAGATTCCCGATTTCACGAACGGCTTCTGCGCGAATGACCGGTTCTGGATGATGGACCAGTCAAACCCTGCCTACCGCCGCCATCTGCTCCTTCACGAGGGCGTACACGCCTTCACGCTCACGCTGCGCTCGCTCGCGACGCCCGCCTGGTACACCGAAGGGATCGCGGAGTGCCTCGCCACGCACCGGCTCGAAGACGGCCGGTTCGTGAACACGCCGGTCCCGCGGTCGGCCGAAGACGTCGAGCAGCTCGGGCGAATCGAGCAGCTCCAGCAGTTCGTCCGGTCCGGCAAGGCCCCCTCGCTTCACGACGTATTCGCCACGAAGCCGTCGGCGCATCGTTCGATCGCATCCTACGCAGCAAGCTGGGCCGCGGTCGTTATGCTCGCGGGCCATCCGCGGTACGCAGCCGGCTTCGCCGCGATCGAACGCGGCCCGCTCGACGCGGCGTTCACCGAGCGTCTCTCCCGCATCGAGGGCTGGGAGTCCGCCACGGCCGACCGCGACTTCGCGGCGTTCCTCGAAGACCTTGATTACGGCTACGACTTCTCGCGATCCGTGATCGACTGGACGCAGGCTCCCCCGCTCGCATCAACACGCCTCCTCACCGTCGCCGCCGGCCGCGGCTGGCAGCATGCCGGCACGTCGCTCGAGGCTGGCCGTCGCTACTCGCTCACGGCAACCGGCAGATCGCAGCTCGGCTGCATCGGCAAGCGCGCGATCGAAAGCGGAGCCGACGGCATCTCGCTCGACTGGTACCGTGGTCGTCCGATCGGCCGGCTGCTCGTGGCGCAGTGGGTCAAGGAGCCGGGCCGACAGCCGGGCTTCCGCGTAGTCGCCGAGGGAAGCAAGGCGGAGTTCGCGGCCGCGACCGACGGCCCCGTGTATCTGCGGATCAACGAAGCCCCGGCCGCATTTTCAGACAGCGAAGGCGGCCTCGACGTGCGGCTGCGATCGTCGCCGTGAGCGAACGCCACGACGATCCTCAGGCGTGGACGGCGAACTCGCCGGCCATCGTGCTCGGCAGGTTCGTCTGCCCCATGAGCCAGAGGTCGACCGACCGGGCGGCCTCGCGGCCCTCGTGGATCGCCCAGACGACGAGCGATTGGCCGCGCCGCATGTCGCCCGCCGCGAAGACGCCCGCGCGGCTGGTCATGTAGTCGCTGCCGGTCTTCACGTTGCCGCGCGGATCGAGTTCGATCCCGAGGTCGGCGATCGGCCCTTGCTTCTCCGGCCCCACGAAGCCCATCGCGAGGAGCGCGAGCTGGCAGGGCCACTCCTGCTCGGTGCCGGCAAGCTCGCGAAACTTCTGCTGCCCGGAGGCGGCATCCTGGTACCACTCGATTCGGATGGTCTTGAGCGCCCGGAGCCGGCCGGCCTCGTCGCCGAGGAAACCCTTGGTGAGGATGCCCCACTCGCGGCGGCAGCCCTCCTCGTGCGAGGAACTCGTCCGCAGGATCTGCGGCCAGAGCGGCCACGGAGTGCTCGCCGGTCGTTCCTGGCGGCGTGGATACTTGCCGAGATCCGGCGGTTGCGGGAGGAGTTCGAACTGGGTCAGACTCTTGGCGCCCTGGCGATTGCTCGTTCCGTCGCAGTCGCTTCCGGTGTCGCCGCCGCCGATCACGATCACGTCCTTCCCGTCGGCCGAGATCTGACCGTGCACCTCGTCGCCCGCGTTCCGCTTGTTCTGCTGCGGGAGGAAATCCATCGCGAAGTGGACCCCCTCGAGCTGGCGGCCGGGGATCGGCAGGTCGCGGCCGAGCGTCGCGCCGCCGGTGAGCACGATCGCGTCGTAGTCGTCGACGAGCGACTGCGTGGGAACGTCCTTCCCGACGTTCGCCCCGCAGCGAAACTCGACTCCCTCCGCCTCCATCTGCTCGACGCGACGCCAGACCCGCCACTTCTCGAGCTTGAAGTCGGGGATGCCGTACATCAAAAGCCCGCCCGGCCGGTCGGCCCGCTCGAACACCGTGACGAGATGCCCGGCCCGGTTGAGCTGCTGCGCGCAGGCGAGCCCCGCCGGCCCGCTCCCCACGACGGCCACCCGTTTGCCGGTTCGTTCCAAGGGTGGCTCGGGATTCACCCAGCCCTCGTCGAAGGCACGGTCGGCGATCGTCATCTCGATCTGCTTGATCGCGACGGGATCCTCGTTGATGCCGAGCACGCAGGCCGCCTCGCAGGGGGCGGGGCATACGCGGCCGGTGAACTCGGGGAAGTTGTTCGTGGCATGGAGCCGCTGGCTCGCCTCGTGCCACTGCTCGCGGTAGACGAGGTCGTTGAAGTCGGGAATGATGTTTCCGAGGGGGCAGCCGGTGTGGCAGAAGGGAACGCCGCAGTCCATGCAGCGGGCCCCCTGCGTCTTCACCTCCTCCGGCGGGAGGATCGTGAGGAACTCGTTGTAGTTCTTCAGCCGCTCCTCCACCGGCTGGTAGCCGGAGACCTTGCGTCCGTACTTCATGAATCCGCGTGGCTCACCCATTGACCCTGGCCTCCACCTGCTTGGCTTCCATCTGATCCTTCTTGGCGAGCTCGCGGAGTTCCGCGAGAGCCTTCTTGTAGTCGGTCGGCATGACCTTCACGAACCGCTCCTTCTCGACGCTCCAGCGGTCGAGGAGGGCCCGGCCGCGGGCGCTGTCGGTGAGCTCGACGTGCCGTTCGATCCGGCCTCGAACGTACTCGACGTCGCCGGCATCGAGCGGCTCGAGTTCCACCATCTCCCGGTTCACCCGCGTCGGGAACGACCCGTCGGCATCCCAGACGTAGGCGATGCCGCCGCTCATCCCGGCGGCGAAATTGCGGCCGGTGCTCCCGAGGATCACCGCCCGGCCGCCGGTCATGTATTCGCATCCGTGGTCGCCGACGCCCTCCGCCACCGCCTCGGCGCCGGAATTGCGGACGCAGAACCGCTCGCCGCAGACACCGCGGATGAAGACCTCGCCGGAAGTCGCGCCGTAGAGCACGACGTTGCCGGCGATGACGTTGTCCTCGGCGACGAACGTCGCGTCGCGGGACGGCCGCACGACGACACGGCCGCCGGAGAGCCCCTTGCCGCAGTAGTCGTTGACGTCTCCCTCCACTCGGACGGTCACCCCGGGAACGCCGAATGCCATCAGGCTCTGCCCTGCCGACCCGGTGAAAGTGATGTCGATCGTGCCGTCGGGCAGGCCGCCTGCGCCGAAACGCCGGGTCACCTCGCTCGAGAGGATCGTGCCGACGGTGCGGTTCACGTTGCGGATCGGCAGCCGCAGCGTCACGGGCTTCCGCTCCTCGAGCGCCGGACGGCAGAGATCGAGGAGCGTCGTCATGTCGAGCGACCGCTCGATCCCGTGGTCCTGCGGTTCCTGCCGGAAGGTCTTCACGGAGGAAGGAACCTCCGGCCGGTGGAGGATCGTCGAGAAGTCGAGGCCCTTCGCCTTCCAGTGGGCGATCGCTGCCCGGGTGTCGAGGCGGTCGACGCGGCCAACCATCTCGCTGATCGTAAGGAAGCCGAGCTTCGCCATGATCTCGCGGAGTTCCTCGGCGAGCATGAAGAAGAAGTTGACGACGTGCTCCGGCTGCCCCGTGAACTTCTTCCGCAGTTCAGGATCCTGGGTCGCGATGCCGACCGGGCAGGTGTTGAGGTGGCACTTCCGCATCATGATGCAGCCCATCACCACGAGCGACGCCGTGGCGATGCCATACTCCTCCGCTCCGAGCAGGGTCGCGATCGCCACGTCCTTCGCCGTGCGGATCATGCCGTCGGTCTGCACGACGATCCGCCCGCGGAGGTCGTTCATCACGAGCACCTGGTGGGCCTCCGCCAGACCGAGCTCCCACGGCAGGCCGGCATGCATGATCGATGTCTGGGGGCTCGCGCCCGTGCCGCCGTCGTGGCCAGAGATGAGCACGACGTCGGCCTTGCCCTTCGACACGCCCGCCGCAACGGTGCCCACTCCGACTTCCGCCACGAGCTTCACGCTGATACGCGCGTGGTGGTTGGCGTTCTTGAGGTCGTGGATGAGCTGAGCCAGATCCTCGATCGAGTAGATGTCGTGGTGGGGAGGGGGCGAGATGAGCCCCACCCCGGGAGTGCTGTGGCGGATCCGCGCGATCTCGCGGTCGACCTTGTGGCCGGGGAGCTGGCCGCCTTCGCCCGGCTTCGCGCCCTGCGCCATCTTGATCTGCAGCTCCTTCGCGTTCACGAGGTAGAGGCTCGTCACGCCGAAGCGGCCGCTGGCCACCTGCTTGATCTTCGAGTTCTTGCTGTCGCCGTTGGGCTCGAGCTGGTAGCGGACGGGATCCTCGCCCCCCTCGCCCGTGTTGCTCCAGCCGCCGAGCCGGTTCATCGCTACGGCGAGCGTCTCGTGGGCCTCCTTCGAGATCGAGCCGTACGACATCGCGCCGGTGGCGAACCGCTTCACGATCTCCTTGGCGGGCTCGACCTCGTCGAGCGGGACGGGCGACTCGGCCCACTTGAAGTCGAGAAGCCCCCGGAGCGTGAGCAGCTTCGTCTGCTGCTCGTCGATGAGCTTTTGGTACTTCTTGAATTCCTCCCGGCTGTTGATCTGAGTGGACCGCTGGAGGCTCGCGACGACGTCGGGCGAGAGCACATGGGCCTCCCCCTTCCGACGCCACTGGTAGCGGCCGCCCACGTCGAGTTCGAGCGTCTGCGGCACGCTCGTCTTCGGCCAGGCGTGCTCGTGGCGGCGGAGCGACTCCTCTGCCACTTCCTCGAGGCCGATCCCGCCGATGCGGCTGGGTGTCCGCGCGAAGAACTCGTCGACGAGCTTCTTGTCGAGACCGACGGCCTCGAAGATCTGAGCCCCACGGTAGCTCTGCTGCGTCGAGATGCCCATCTTGCTCATCACCTTCAGGAGCCCCTTGCCCGCCGCCTTGACGAAGTTCTTGTGGAGCTTCTCGCGGGGCGTCTCGGGACTGAGCATCCGCTCGGCCTGCATCTGGTCGATCGTGGCGAAGGCGAGGTAGGGGTTCACGGCACCCGCGCCGTAGCCGGTGAGCAGCGCGAAGTGCTGCACCTCCCGGGCCTCGCCCGTCTCGACGACGATGCCGCACATCGTGCGAGTGCCCTCCCGAACGAGGTGGTGATGCACGCCGCCGGTCGCCAAAAGCGACGGCACGGCAGCCATGTCGCGGCAGACGCCCCGGTCGGAGAGCACGAGGATCGTCGAACCATCTCGGATCGCCTGCGAAGCTTCGGCGCGGATCGCGTCGAGCCGCTTCCGCATGCCGGCAGCCCCCTCGGCCGCCGGAAACAGCAGCGAGATCGTCCTCGCGATGAGCCCTGGCTGCCGCATCGCCTTGATCCGCGCACACTCGGCGTTCGTGATCACCGGCGTCTCGAGCCGCAAGAGGCGGCACTGCTCCGGCGCCGAAGCGAGCAGGTTCCCCTCGCGGCCAATGGTGGTGATCATCGAGGTGATGATCTCCTCGCGGATCGCGTCGAGCGGGGGGTTGGTGACCTGCGCGAAAAGCTGCTTGAAGTAATTGGCGAGCAACTGCGGCCGGTCGGAAAGCACGGCCAGCGGCGTATCGTTGCCCATCGAGCCGATCGGCTCCGCGCCGTCGGTCGCCATCGGGCCGAGGATCACCTTGAGGTCCTCGAGTGTGTAGCCGTGTGCACGCTGCAGATCGAGCAGGCTCGCCGACTCGCCAGCTACGCCGGCCGCCCGCCATGGGTCGGCCGCATGCGGGCCGCCATTGCCGTTCGCCGCCGGCCCGACCTGCTCGGGCAGAACCGCGCGGCTGCGGCAGATCTCGGCGGCCTCCGGCGGATCGACGACCGCGTCGAGCCGCACTTGGTTGGCCGAGATCCACTCACGCCACGGCTTCGCGGAGGCGAGTTTCTGCTTGATCTCGTCGTCCTCGACGATCCGCCCCTGCTTCGTGTCGACGAGGAACATGCGGCCGGGACGCAGACGGCCCTTTCGAACGACGTCGGCCGACGGGAGTTCGAGCACGCCCGCCTCGCTCGCCATGACGACGAGACCATCCTTGAGCTGCCACCAGCGGCCGGGACGCAGGCCGTTGCGGTCGAGCGTGGCCCCGATCCGTTGCCCATCGGTGAAGGCGAGCGCAGCCGGGCCGTCCCAAGGCTCCATGAGGCAGGCCTGATATTCGTAGTAGGCCTTGAGGTCGTCGGCCATGCTCTCGTGGCCGCTCCAAGGCTCGGGTATGAGCATGCTCACGGCCTCCTCGATCGGCCGGCCGGCGAGTACGAGCAGCTCGAGCACGTTGTCGAACGTCGCGGAGTCGCTGCCGCCCGCCCGGACCACCGGCTTGATCTTGTCGAGGTCGGGGCCAAAGACAGGATGCGCGAGCATGCTCTCCCTCGCGTGCATCCAGTTGATGTTCCCGCGGACGGTGTTGATCTCGCCGTTGTGGGCGATGTAGCGGAAGGGATGGGCGAGGTCCCACGTTGGGAACGTGTTCGTGCTGTACCTCTGGTGCACGAGCGCCAGGGCCGAAGTCATCCTCTCGTCGGAGAGGTCGGGGTAGTACTTGGCGACCTGATCGGCGAGCAGGAGCCCCTTGTAGACGAGCGTCCGCGACGAGAGCGAGCAGACGTAGCAGAAAGTCTGTTCCGTGAGGCCGAGCGATCCGAGCTCCACGCCGAACCGCTTCCGTATCACGAACAGCTTCCACTCGAAGACGTCGCGGGGGGTCGAACCGCCGCGGCCGACGAACGCCTGTCGGACGACGGGCTCGACGTCCCGCGCGGTGCCGCCGATCGTGCTGTTGTCGGTCGGCACGTCCCGCCAACCGAGGAACTCCTGCCCCTCCTCACGGACAATTTTTTCGAAGAACGCCTCCGCGGCCTCGCGGTCTCCGTCGGACGGAGGCAGGAAGACGTTCCCGACCGACCAGTCGCCGGGAGCGGGCAGCCTGATGCCCGCCTTCGGCGCAACGGCCGCGAAGAAATCCTGCGGCATCTGCATCAGGATCCCGGCGCCATCGCCGGTGAGCGGGTCGCAGCCGCAGGCGCCGCGATGCGTGAGGTTCTCGAGCACCTCGAGCCCCTGCTGGATGATGCGATGGCTCCTGCGGCCGTGCATGTTGACGACGAAGCCCACGCCGCAGGCGTCGTGCTCGTTGGCGGGGTCGTAGAGGCCGGTGGCAGGGGGAAGTCCGGGGAGGCGCGTCATGGCGTTGGCTCTGGCGTGGGGGCAGGAGTTTTTCGGGGAGTTCGGTTTGATTTCGCGGAGGTTTCACTGGCCGCCGAAGGGGCGTCGGCATGCCCGCGGAGCAGTTCGACGAACCGCCTCGCGGTCGCGGAAAGCGGCTTGCCCCTGGCGTGGATCACGCCGAGCGGGCGGACGAGTTCCTCACCGGCGATCCGGACGCTGGCGAGCGTGCCGCTCGCGAGCTCGCGGCCGATCGTCGGTTCCGGAAGCAGAGCGATGCCGGCGTCGATCTCCACCGCCCGCTTGATCGTCTCGACGTTGTCGAACTCCATCACGACCTCGGGCGAGGCGTTGTGGGCGGAGATCTTCCGATCGATCTCGTGGCGGATCATGAGATCCTGGTCGAACGACACCATCGGGACGCCGTCGAGCTCCTCGAGCGCGACCTCCACCCGGCCGGCGAGCGGATTGCCCGGGGCGCAAACGAGCACGATCGGCTCGTCCCGCCAGGGCTCGGCCTCGATCGACCGCGTGCTCCGGGCGTAGCTCACGAGGCCGATATCGGCCTGGCCGTTCTCGACCGACTCGAGCACCCGCTCGGGGTGGAGATATTCCAGGCGGATGTTCGCCCGGGGATGGCGGCTCATGAACTCCTGCACGTAACGGCTCATGCCGTGGAGGCCGACCGAGTAGATGGCCGCCACGCGAACGCGGCCCGCCACCTCCTCGTGGAGGCTCCGCACCTCGTCCTCGAGCGCCTCGTACCGGGCGATCAACTTGCGGCTGCCATCGCAGAAGACCTGCCCCTCGCGGGTGAGCACGAGCGGCCGCTTCGACCGTTCGATGAGCTGCACGCCGAGCCGCTGCTCGAGGTGGCTCACCACCTGACTGGCAGCCGACTGGGAAATACCGTTGTCCTCGGCAGCCCTGGAAAAGCTCCTTCGGGCCGCGATATCGCAGAACACTTTCAGCGATTTTAGGTTCATCGAGACCGGACTGCCGGGGCGACAGAATGAAAAAAACGAATAGTCGGAGCGGGAATCATTCGGAAAACGAATCGAGTATATGCCGCTCCGAAGGGGCGTCAAGCAGGGGCAAACAGAGCCATTGGCCCGACCTCCCGGCTGACCCGGGCTTGATGCCATGGGTGAGGTGGGGCGAATCTCTTGTCAGCCGGCGACAAGCGACCCGGGAAATTTTTTCGAGGAACGGCCTTCATGGCGACCGCAGCGGAACCACGACCACACGTCCTGATGGAGGCGAACTACCGTCAACTGCTCGATCACCGTCCGAACGTGGCGGTGCTGCCCTGGGGGGCGACCGAAGCCCACAACCTTCACCTGCCGCATGGAACCGACGTCATCGAAGCGGCCGCCATCGCCGAGGCGGCCGCGGACCTCGCCGCCATCCTCGGGAGCCGTCCCATCGTCTTGCCGGTCATTCCGTTCGGCAACAATGCGCAGCAGCAGGACCAGGTGGCCACGATCCACGTCTCGACCACCACAGCCCTCGGTATCCTCCGTGACGTGACGTCGAGCCTGAAGCGGCAGGGCATCGACCGGATCGTCGTGATCAACGCGCACGGCGGCAATGACTTCAAGCCGATGGTGCGCGACGTGGCCCTGGAATCCGGCTCGCTGATCGTCGTCATCGACTTCTGGCGGATGCGGGCCGACGACTTGACGCGGATCTTCACCGAGCCTGGCGACCATGCGGGCGAGATGGAGACTTCGCTGCTGCTCCACCTCCGGCCCGAACTCGTCGTGATGTCGCAGGCCGGACCGGGAGCGGCGAACTCCTGGGCGATCAAGACGCTCACGCAAGCCGGCGTCTGGACGCCCCGGCCTTGGTCCGCCGTGCACCCCGACACCGGCAGCGGCAATCCGGAAGCCGCGACGGCCGCGAAGGGCGCGGAATATTTCCAGTCCGTCACCCGCGCGATCGCGGAGGTGCTCGTCGAACTGTCGGCCGCGACCAAGGGCGACGTGCCCTACGTGTCGCCGGCCGTGGCAGCATCGGAGTAAGCCTTTCTCGGGTCGCCGACGGTCGCAGGCCGCCGGGGATCAGCCGGGAAGCTCTACCGTGCGGCCGGTTCGGAATGCCTCGTCGGCGGCCAGCACGATGCGCAGACTACTGACCGCGTCGGCGACATGATCGCCGAGGTCACGGTCGTGCCGGATCGCGTCGAGAAAGAACTGCTGTTCGAGCAGGCAGAGCCCATCGTGATCCGGCTCGCCCGAGCAGTCGATCAATTCGTCTTCCCTGGCGAAGCTGCCATCGGGCCGGAGGTCGGCGTGATGAAGCCTCAACAGCGAGGCCTTCGAGTGCCCCTCGACGTCGTCGCTCTTCGTGGTTCCTTCCTTGACCCCCACGATACTCACGCAGCCCTTCGGGCCGACGACATCCTTCACGAAGTAGGCCACGTCGCTCATCATCGGCCCCCAGCCCGCCTCGTACCAGCCGACGGATCCGTCCGCGAAGGTGACCTGGAGCTGACCGTAGTTGTACATGCCGGGCACGAGGTCGTCGGTGAGTCGTGCGCCGATGGCGCTGACCCGTACGGGACGCGACCGGGTCATCTGGCACATGACATCGACGTAGTGCACGCCGCAGTCGACGATCGGCGACATCGACCGCATGAGCGACCGGTGCGTGTTCCACATGCCTCCCGACGACTGCTGGTTCAGGTTCATCCGCATGACGAGCGGCTTGCCGAGCGTGTGCGAGACCTCGATGAATCGCTTCCAGGTAGGATGGACGCGGAGGATGTAGCCGATCACGAGCTTCCGACCAGACTGCTTCGCTGCGGCGACCACGGCCTCCGCCTCGGCGACCGTGACGGCCAGCGGCTTTTCCAGGAAGACGTGGCAGCCGGCGGCGAACGCCTTCATCGCGTATTCGGCGTGGGTATCGGGATAGGTGTTGATCGAGACGGCGTCGGGCCGTGTCGCGGCGAGCGCCTGCTCGTAGTCGGCAAACTGCGGATAGTCGGCCCCGAGGGCGGCGAGCAGGTCGCGACGTGACGCCTCGTTGCGGGCCACCACGCCGACGATCTCGAAGTCGGGCAGCGCGTGATAGGCCTTCGCGTGCGATGTCCCCATGTGGCCGCAGCCGACGACGAGGATCCTGGTGGGCGTGGTCATGGTTGTCTCCTGAAGAACATCAGCTTACGCCCTCACGGCGTTTTTTCAGCCGCCGCTGTCGGCGTCCCTCGTCGCGGCCTGACGCCGAAGCGCGGCGACGAGATCGCGAAGATCGCGGGGCAGCGGGCTCGTAAACCGGAGTTCCTCGCCGCTGTGGGGGTGCACGAAGCCCAGTTCGGCCGCATGAAGGGCGACGCGGGCCGCACCGGACCCGTCGGCTTCGGCGGATCGACGCGGCCCGTAAACACGCTCCCCACAGAGCGGGTGCCCGGCCTCCGAAAGGTGGATGCGGATCTGGTGGGTGCGGCCGGTCTCGAGCGTGCACTCGACGAGCGTGTGCCCGCGGCCGTACCGCTCGATCACGCGGACGTGCGTGACCGCCGTCTTACCCTCGTCGTGCCCCTCCCCCTCCCCGTCCCCGGAATCCGGTCTCCGGCGCCGTGATGCCGCCTCAGCGCTCCCGCGGCGGCCGTCGCCCCGATCGCGGAGCAGGTGCGAGCGGATCGTGGCCTGCTTCGCGCGGCCGCGGACGACCGCAAGGTAGCGGCGATGTGTCGTGTGCTGACGGAACTGCTCGGCGAGGATCCGCGCGGCCGGCACGTTCCGCGCGAAGACCACGAGGCCGCTCGTCTCGCGGTCGATCCTGTGGACGGCGAGCACCGGCCCCGGTCGGCGAGGCTTGGCGGCCGGGGGCTGACGGACTTTCCCCCTGGGTCTCGACGCCTGCAGGTGCTTCGCGATCGCCGCCGGCAGCATCTCGTCGAGCGTCGGCTGCATCTGCCGGCGGCGGGCGGGCCAGGACTTCTCCTCGTGGTGCCGCACGGTCGTCACGCCGCTCGGCTTCTCCACCACGACGACGTGGTCGTCGAGATGGACGATGCGAAGGTCGGAAGGATCCGGCGGCGCGGCGGCGGGCGTGGAGAGCAGCTTGACGACCTCGCGGCCCTTGAGACGACGGGCCTCGTCGGTGCAGATGTTGCCGTCGATCATCACGAGCCGTCCGCGAAAAAGCCCCCTCACCCGGGACCATGCCATCCCGGGCTGGACTTGCCTGAGGAACGTTGCGACGGTCCGCCCCGCAGCCGACCCGGGCACGTGGAAGATCTGGCCATGCGACCCGGCGGACTTGCCGGCGGACTTGAACGGGCGACCGGCCTTGCCATCCCCGGCAGGGCGGTCTTTCACGGTGTCTTCTTCGGATGGCATCGGCAGGCAGGCGAGGGAGGGTCGGCGAACGGCCGGACGAGTCCGTTCACCGGGAACCTCCGGTGCACGGCCGCGATCCTTGACCGCGGCCACCCCCGTTTTACACTCCAGCCTGCATCTTACGAGGAGATTTCGTGCCCGGGACATGCGTGGTCGGTCTGCAATGGGGGGATGAGGCCAAGGGCAAGCTGGTCGACATCCTCACCGAGCGGCA
>JBIIOJ010000113.1:0-9410 GCA_044337015.1 Pirellulales bacterium | reverse complement strand
CCGCCGTCGGCCCCGTGCCCCCGTCCGCCACGGTGACCGGCCTGACTCCCGGCCAGCGATATCAATACCGGGTGTTCGCGTTCACAGGGAACGGGGGCGTTGGGTTGGTTTGCCCCAGCAGCAACCTCGCCGTCACGGGCAACAGTCCCCCCACAGCCACATACGCGGCTACGGCCCCAAATCCCCTCACAGGAGAGGTGACGGGGCTGCTGACCAGCGTCGACAGTAACAACGATCCGCTGAAGTACCGCGTGTCCGTATGGCCCGCCAAGGGGAGCGTCACGTGGACTTTCGTGAAGGTCAATGACGTGGTCGACACCACGCGGATGTTCTTCACCTACACGCCGACGGTGGCGGGCGATCTCACCGACAGCTTCACCGTCGTCGTCAGCGACGGGTTTGGCGGCAGCGTGGGCGTGAAGATCGACGTGGTGATCGGCTGACGGAATCCGAGAACCCTGGCCGCATGGCCCCTTCCGCCCGCCGCCGTGAGCGGCGGCCGACCTCGGCACGCACCATTTCATCGCGATGTGAACGAAACGAAAGGTCGGCCAACGGCCCCGGCTCTGGTGTAACGCGGTGAGCCGGATGTCGCAGCCGCAGTTCGGGCACTTCCGCGTTTCTTCGAAGCAAGCTGAGTGGGGCCGCTGGGACTCGAACCCAGGACCAACGGATTAAAAGTCCGATGCTCTAACCAACTGAGCTACGGCCCCGGAACAATCGTACCGGAGCCTTCAGCAGGAGCAAACGGAGCCTTCAGCGGGAGCAAACGGAGCCTTCAGCGGGAGCAAACGGAGCCTTCAGCGGGAGCAAACGGAGCCCTCAGCGGGAGCAACCGACCGGGCCGCGGGAACACGTCTTCCACGGTCACCCAGGGCGACGGAAGATGCCGTCGCAAAAAGTGCCCGAGAGAGGACTTGAACCTCCACCCAGTTACCTGGACAAGAACCTGAATCTTGCGCGTCTGCCAATTCCGCCACTCGGGCATCAGAGGGCCGACTTATCCTACCAGCCGCGAGGAGGCGAGGAAGCCCCCGCGGCACACCGACGCCGACGGGCAGGCTCTCCCGACGCCCTCGCGGCTCTGTTACATTTTCGCGGACTTCTCCCCTTCCCTCCGCGAGCGACGTCATGGCCGACCTGCCTCACTTCGGATCCTCGTCCTCCCCGGCGGCCGACGATGGGTCACCCTGGTGGAAGGGGCTCACCCGCTACCACTGGTTCGTGCTCGTGGTGGCGGCGCTCGGATGGCTCTTCGACTGCCTCGACCAGCAGCTCTTCAACCTCGCGAGGAAGCCGGCAATGGAGACGCTGCTGGCGACGGCGGAGGCCGCGGCCGACCCGAAGGCGGTCGATTTCTACGGCGGCCTCTCCACCTGCATCTTCCTCGCCGGCTGGGCGACCGGCGGGCTCATCTTCGGCGTGATCGGCGACCGCATCGGCCGCGCGAAGACGATGATGATCACGATCCTCATCTATTCGCTCTGCACAGGCCTATCGGCGCTCTCGCGGGGCTTCTGGGACTTCGCCTTCTACCGGTTCATCACGGGCCTGGGGGTCGGCGGTGAGTTCGCCGTGGGAGTCGCGCTCGTGGCGGAGGTGATGCCGGAGCGGGCACGGCCCTACGCGCTCGGGCTGCTCCAGGCGCTCTCGGCGGTCGGCAACTTCGGCGCCGCGCTCATCAGCATCGGTCTTGGTCGCATGCAGATGCTCACCGAGGGGGGACTCATCGCGGGCTGGGAGCCTTGGCGTTGGAAGTTCGTGATCGGGGCGCTGCCTGCGGTGCTCGCGCTCGCGATTCGCGCGGGTCTGAAGGAGCCGGAGCGATGGCAGCAGATGAAGGCCAGGGCCGCGAGCACCGGCGAGCAGCTCGGCGGCTACGCCGCGCTCTTCGCCGACGCGAGGTGGCGTCGAAACGCGATCATCGGCATGCTGCTCGCCTGCTCCGGGGTGATCGGCCTGTGGGGCATCGGCTTCTTCGCGATCGACCTTCAGCGAAGCGTGCTCAAGAAGACCTTCGAGGCGCAGGGGCTCACGGGCCGCGATCTGGCCGGCCAATTGACGCTCTGGTCGGGCATGGCCTCGATGATGATCCAGGTCGGCTCGTTCGCGGGGATGATGCTCGCGGCGAGGATCTGCCAGCGGCTCGGCCGACGGCCGTTCTTTGCGATCTTCTTCACCGCCGCGATGTTCTCCACGGCGATGGTCTTCCGCTACCTCGACGACAAGACCGACTTCTACTGGATGCTTCCCATCATGGGATTCTGCCAGCTGTCGCTCTTCGCGGGCTACGCGATCTACTTTCCGGAACTCTTCCCCACCCGGCTGCGGAGCACCGGCACGAGCTTCTGCTACAACGTCGGCCGGTTCGCGGCGGCGAGCGGCCCGTTTCTCCTCGGCCAGCTTTCGAGCACCGTCTTCTCCTCGTCGCCCGAGCCGATGCGGCCGGCCGGCATCCTCATGTGCGGTGCCTTCCTGCTGGGCCTCGCCGTGCTCCCCTTCGCCCCCGAGACGAAGGGCCGCCCGCTCCCCGAGGATTGACGGCCTGTCAGCCGCCGGTCGCGAGCCGCAGGGCCGCACGGCAGGCCGCGTCGAACGCGGCAAGGTCGAGCATCTCGTCGGTCGTATGGATCTCCTTCTGGCCGCAGCCGAGCGTGACGGTCGGGATGCCGTGGGCCGCCATCCAGTTGGCGTCGAGTCCGCCGTTGCTCACTTCGAACCGGGGTGTGAGGCCGAGGCTCCGCACCGCCTCCGCGGCGGCCACGACACAGGGCTCATTCTCCGCGAGCCGAAACGCCTCGTAGTCGAGCCGCCCCTGGAACGTGACCTTGCCCGTTCGGCCGTCGGAGGACTTTACCTCGGCAACGGCGGCCTCGAACGCCGCGAGGATCGCCTTCACGATCCGGTCGCGAAAGACTGCGTCGTGCCCCCTCGCCTCCGCCTTGAGCTTCGCCCGCTCCGCGACGACGTTCGTCGCACAGCCCGCCTCGATGACGCCCACGTTGCTCGTGCCCCGCTTGCCTCCCTTCTCGACGAGGCCGTGCCAGCCGTCCCTCACGAGCCTTGCAATCGCGAGCGACGCGATCGCGATCGCCGAGACCCCCTTCTCCGGCGCGACGCCCGCATGGCTCGGGATTCCATCGATCTTGATGTCGAGCCGATGACCGCCGGTCGCGCCGACCGTGATCTTCTCGACCGCGCCGCCGTCGAAGTTGAAGGCGAGCTTCGGCCTGCCGAGCTGGCCGGCGCTCACGAAGCGGGCGCCGTAGAGCCCGACTTCCTCCTGGATGGCGAAGAGAAGCGTGAGCGGCGGGTGGGGCAGCTTCCGCGAGAGGATCTCCACCGCCGTCGAGAGCACGACCGCGACGCCGGAGCGGTCGTCGGCGCCGAGCCCGGTCGTCGGATCGGCCGACCGGACCATCTCCCTTCCCTTCACCTTCACGATCTTCGGCTTGGAGCCGAGGCAGACCGGCACGGTGTCCATGTGGGCCATGAGGAGCCGCCTCGGCGCGGCGGCCATCGCCGGCGAGCCCTCACCCGGCAGCTTCACGATCACGTTGCCGACGTTTCCCTTGATCGGCGTCTTCGTGTTCGCCGCGTCGATCGATATGGCGGCCTCGGGGCAGCCGGCCGCAACGAGCGTCGCGATCACCCGTTCGGCCACGGCCCGCTCGTCCCCGGAGCCGCCGCGGATCGCCATCAGCTCCATCACCCGTTTCCGTGCGGCGGCGAGGTCGGGCTCGGCAGGCGACACGGCCGCGGAGACCCCGGCCGCTTTCACGGCCCGGGCGGATGGTTTAGCCTTTCTCGACAGGGATCGACTCATGCGGATATTCCTCGCCGGCATCATGCAGGGCTCGCACGTCGCGGCTCTGGTCCACGACCAGTCCTACCGCGGCTCGTTCCGCGAGCTCCTCGAGGCCCATTGGCCCGACGCCGAAGTCTACGACCCGTTTGCCAACCACGCCACTTCCATCGGCTACGACGTGCGGCGGGCGAAGGAGGTCTTCCACGGCCACATCGGCATGTGCCGGGAGTTCGACCTCGTGGTCGCCTACGTGCCCGAGGCTTCGATGGGAACGGCGATCGAGATGTGGGAGGCGCGGCAGCATGGCCGGAAGGTCGTCACGATCACACCGCTTACACACAACTGGGTCGTGCAGATCACGAGTGACGCCGTCTACCGCGACCGCCGCGAATTCGAGCACGCGCTCGCCTCGGGCGACATCGACCGGCTCCTCGCCCGGCGAACGCCGCCGGGCTGACCGAACCACTCACCCCCTGCGACGGTCGCTTGCCCGACGGCAGGCTGCGACGAGCTTCGAAGCGTCGGCCCGAGGCACGATCTCCAGATCGACATCCTGCGACACCCACTCGTCGTGGCGGAGCGCCCTCGCGGTCTTCGCGTCGTCCGCAATGACGACGTCCGCCGCTCCGAGCGACGAGGCGACCAGCTCGCGGACGATGCCCTCGCCGGCGGCCTCGAGATCGGCCATGGCCGCGTGCATCACGAGCGGCACGCCCGTCTCCACGGCGAGATCCGCGATCGCCCCGGCATGGAGCACGAGGATCACGTCGGGGTTTCCCTCGTCCACCGCCCGGTAGACCGCATGCCTCGCCTCCTCGCGGGCGACGGCAAGCTGCTCGTCCGAAAGCCGCACTGCATCCTGCGGAAAAACGTTCGAGGCCTCGGCGAGGATGACCACAGCCCCGTGCGCCGCAAGGCGATCGGCATCGGGATGAGCACATGCCCCACGCACCCCGCGACAGCCATGGTCGATCAGTAGGACCCGCATAGAGGGAATTACACCCGCTGCGCGAGCCCTCACGCAAGAGACCGCCACGCAACCATCGCGGCGGCCATCCATGCGGCCGCGGCCCAGTCGTCGGCCATGACCCCGAGCCCCGCCGGAAGGTGCTCGAGCCTGCGGCATGGAAAGGGCTTGGAGACGTCAAAAAGCCGGTGAAGGAGCCATCCCGCGACCAGCACCGGCAGCGTGCGGCCGGCGAACGGAACGACGAGCATGCCCAGGGGCAGGCTCAACGCCTCGTCGAGCACGATCGACCCCGGGTCGCTCCCGCGGCCGAGCCGCCGTGCGGCGGCCGAGCAGATCGGGATGCCGACGAGGTTCGCCACGACGAGGATTGCGGCCTCGATCCCGGTCTCGGCGCCGGCGTACGAAAACCGTCCGGCGATCCATGCCGCCACCGCGCCCGTCGCCAACGAGACGCCGACGCCCGCGGCGGCGCCCCAGGTGCCCGGCGCGAACGGAATCCGTCCGAGCCACAGGCAGGTGGCGGCCACGACGCTCGGCTTGGTCCATTCCTCTCGGGATTCAGCCACGATGCTCGGTGCCCCGGGAAGGATCGAGGGAAGTTGCATAGAATATCGTCATGGATCACTCCAGCACTCCAGCCACCGACATCGGACGCCTCTCGCTCGTCGAGTATCCGCACCCGGCGCTGTTTCGGAAATCCCGCCCCCTGACCAGGATCGACGACGCGGTCGTGGACGCGGTCGAGCAGATGTTCGAGATCATGTACACCTCCAACGGCGTCGGCCTCGCCGCCAACCAGGTGGCCCTTCCCTACCGGATCTTCGTCGTGAACACGGCCGGCCGACCCGACGAGGGGGAGGAATTGGTCTTCATCAACCCGTCGCTGAGCCGGCCGCGGGGCACGGCCGTGCAGGAGGAGGGTTGCCTGAGCCTGCCGGGCCTCCGGATGGACGTCCGCCGGCCGGAAAGGGTGATGGTCGACGCCTGGACCATCGACGGAGAGCAGGTGCGGTTCGACCTCGACGGTTTCCTCGCCCGCGTGGTGCAGCACGAGTTCGATCACCTCGAGGGGCGGCTGTTCACCGATCGCCTTCCCGACGCCGCCGCGATCGAGGCCCGACGCACGCTCGACGAACTGCGGGTGCTCTTCGACGGCAGGCAGGCGCGGGGCGAGCTGCCCGATGATGCCGCGATCAACGCCCGGCTCGACGCGCTCGAACAAGCTCGGTGCCTCGCGTGAGCCCGCCGGCCGGCCCTGCCAAAGTCGGCGGAGCGTCCGCGGGCGCCGATGCAGCGGGGCGGTCCGCCTCGCTCGATCTCGTGGTGATGGGCACAGGTCCCTTCGCCGTGCCGATGCTCCGCCGGCTTCTGGCCTCACGGCACCGTGTCGTCGCGGTCGTCACGCGGCCGCCCCGCGCGGCTCCTGGCCGCAGGCCCCCGCCGAACCCGGTCCGAGAAACCGCGGAGGCTGCGGGCATTCCCGTGATCGATCCTGCGGACGTGAACGCAGCAGAGACGGTGGAGGTGGTCCGCGGCCTCACCGCGGACCTCTTCGTCGTCTGCGATTACGGCCAGATTCTCTCGCCGGAGCTGCTCGCGATCCCGCGGCTCGGCGGGATCAACCTCCACGGATCGCTCCTGCCGCGACATCGCGGTGCGGCGCCGGTGCAGTGGGCGATCCTTTCCGGCGACGCGGTCACCGGGGCCTGCGTGATCCACATGACGCCCGCCCTCGACGCCGGCCGCGTGCTCGCGTCGAGCGAGACGCCGATCGGTCCCCGCGACACGTCGACCGATCTCGAGCCGCGGCTTGCGGAACTCGGGGCCCCGCTCGTCATGGACGCGATCGAGCGTCTCGCGGCCGCCACCGATCCGCGGGCGATCGGCGCGCCGCAGGACCCGTCGGCCGTCACCCGCGCTCCCAGGCTGTCGAAGGCCGATTCGGCCGTCGATTGGTGGCGGCCTGCCGTCGAGATCGACCGACGACGCCGCGCTATGGAGCCCTGGCCCAGGACGACGACGTATCTTCTCCGCGACGGCCACGCCCCGCTGCGACTGGTGCTCGAGGATCTTTTGCTCGATGCGGCTCTGCCCGACCGTACGGGATCGCCGGCCACGCCACCCGGTACGGTTCTCGCCGCCGACGAGACCGGCATTCGGGTCGCCTGCGGGGAAGGCACGGCCCTCACCATTACGCGGCTTATTCCGGAAGGTAGGAAAGCCATGACGGCAGCGGAGTTCCTGCGGGGAGCACGGGTGGTTCCGGGCCAGCGGTTTGGGCCGATGCCGGAGCTTACGCCCGGCCGATAACCCGTGAGGGTCGGCGAACGATGCGTCACGGCGGGGACCGGCAAGGCGGCCGGTCCCCGCCGTTTTTTCCAGGGGAAGCCTGCTAAAATCGGCCGCATGACGAAGCGGCTCTGGATCGAAACCGTTGGCTGCCAGATGAACGTGCTCGACAGCGAGCTCGTCGTCGCGGCCCTCCGCCGACGCGGCTGGGAGCCCGCCGCTTCCCCCGCCGAGGCCGACGCCGTCTTCTACAACACCTGCTCGGTAAGGCAGCACGCGGAAGACAAGGTCTACTCCGCGCTCGGTCGGGTGCGGCTCGAGAAGGCGAAGCGGCCCGACCTCGTGGTCGGTGTGCTCGGCTGCATGGCGCAGAAGGACCAGGATCTCATCCGCACGCGGGCTCCCTGGGTCGACCTCGTCGTGGGGCCGGGACAGCTGCATCGGGTTCCCGCGCTCGTCGACGACGTGCTGGCCGGAGGTGGCCCGCGAATCGAAGTGAGCCTCGACCGCACCGCCGGCAGCCGCGATGCGGTCGCCCGAAGCTTCGAAAGCTACGACCCCGACCGCGACCCGACCATGCGGCCGACGCCCTTCCAGGCCTTCGTCCGCACTCAGACCGGCTGCGACAAGTTCTGCGCGTTCTGCGTCGTGCCGAAGGTCCGCGGACCGGAGCAGGCGAGGCCGCCGGAGGCGATCTTCGCGGAGGCGAGGAAGCTCGTGGCCGAGGGCTGCCGCGAGATCACGCTCATCGGCCAGACGGTCAACAGCTACTCCTGGAAGGACGGCGGCCACACGACCCGGCTCTCCGACCTCCTTTCGGAGCTCGACACCATCGACGGGCTCGACCGGATCCGGTTCGTGACCAACTATCCGCGGGACATGACCGACGATCTCATCCAGGCGGTCCGCGATCTGCCGAAGGTCTGCCACTACCTCCACGTGCCGGCCCAGCACGGGTCCGACGCAGTGCTCAAGCGGATGAAGCGGGGCTACACGATCGGAGAATACCTCGAGATGCACGCCCGCGTCCGCGAGGCGATCCCCCACGCGGCCGTGACGAGCGACTTCATCGTGGGCTACTGCGGCGAGACCGACGAGGAATTCGAGGCCACGGTCGATCTCGTGCGGCGGCTGCAGTTCAAGAACAGCTTCATCTTCAAGTACAGTCCGCGGCCCGGCACGAAGGCTTTTGAACGGCTGCCCGACGACGTGCCCGAGGAGGTGAAGCGAGAGCGGAACCGAGTGCTTCTTGAGGCGCAGGCCGAGGCGAGCCTTGCCGGCAACGCGGGGTTCGTCGCCACCCGCCAGAAGGTGCTCGTCGAGGGATTGAGCCCTCGCGAGGAGAAAGCTTCGCGGCGGGAGGAAGATGCCGCCACGCACGTCACGACCGATCCCGACCGGCAGGCCGACCGGGTCCGCCAGCTCGCGGGCCGCACGATGTGCGACCGGATCGTCGTCTTCGACGGCCCCGAGAGGCTCGTCGGCAGGATCCTCGACGTCAATGTCATCGCCGCCGGCTCTTGGACGCTTTCGGGGGTGCTGCCGCAGTCTGAACCTGCCGCTCTGTAATCATGCCGACCCGTGACCCATCCGCGGCGTCGATCACGATCGACGGGATGCGTCGGCTGCTCGACGATGCCCGCGCCGCGGCCGACTGGGGCCGTCGCGCCGGACTCACCGATCCCGCGACCGCCCAGCGGGTGCTCCTCGCGATCGCCGAAGGTGGTGTCACGCTCGACCTGCTCGGCTCGCTCGCCGCGAGGCTGCTTTCGATCCTGCCCGAGACGTCGGAGCCCGACCGATGCCTGCGGGAGCTCGCTCGCTACGTCGCCGCGGCCAGGAACCCGCTCTCGGCGGTCGCCCTCTTCGACCGCGATCCCGCGAGCCTCGCGATCCTCATGAGGATTTTCTCGACGGGCCCCTTTCTCTCGTCGGTCGTCGTGGACGACCCGGAGGCCTGGGAGCAGGTGCGACTCGGCGAAGGGAGGCCGGAGTCGCGCGAGTCGCTCGCCGCCGAGGCCCGGGCCCTGACTTCGATGCTCGGCGACGCCGACGCGGTGATGCAGTCGATCCGCCGGTTCAAGCGGCGGGAGCTCCTGCGGATCGCCTACGGCGACGTGGTCTCCGGACATCGGCTGGAGACCGTCACGTCACAACTCTCCCACCTGGCCGACGCGGTGCTGGCCGCGGCCGTGGATGCGTCGCTGCGGCGTGTGTCGGCCCAGTGGGGGACGCCTCGGGAGCCCTCCGGCAGGCCGGCGACTCTCGCGGTGATGGCGCTCGGCAAGCTCGGCGGCAGGGAGCTCAACTACTCGAGCGACATCGACCTCGTCTTCGTCTATT
>JBIIOJ010000395.1:0-2717 GCA_044337015.1 Pirellulales bacterium | reverse complement strand
CCGCCGTCTAAACGTGGCCGGGGAGAAAGATGTTACCACAAACCCGACGCGATGGCAGGGAGCCTCAGTTGTAGCGGTTCATGGCCGCCTCGATGCCTACCGCGACCCAGTCCTCGACGGCGTTGGCCGCCCGGTCGATCGCGGCCTCGACGGCCTCCTTCTCCTCCTTGGAAAACCTGCCGAGCACGAAATCTGCCGGTTTCCAGCCGGGGGGGACAGGCCCGATGCCGACCCGCAGCCGCGGAACCGCCTCCGTTCCGAGCCTCCGCACCACGTCCGCCAGGCCGTTCTGGCCCCCGCCGGAGCCCTTCCCCCGGATGCGAAGGCTGCCGAGAGGCAATTGGAAGTCGTCGCAGACCACGAGGATGTCGGCATCGGCGACCTTGTAGAAGTCGCGGGCGGCGAGGACGCACGAACCGCTGAGGTTCATCCACGTCAGCGGCCAGACGAGCGTCGCGGCCGCTCCGCGGAGGCTGACCTGCGTCAACTCGCCCTGGAAGCGGGCTCTGCGGGCAGGCGAACCGCTCCTCCGCACGAGGGCTTCCAGAACGTCGAAGCCCACGTTGTGGCGGGTTCCGACGTACGCGTGCCCGGGATTGCCCAACCCTACGACCAGCTTCATACAGGCCGACGCCTGGCTTCAAGCGGCACGAGACCGTCCGAGGGAACCCGTCCGTCCGAAGGGAAGAATGACGAGGGGTTGAATTCGAGCGGAAACGTCACTCCGACGCTTCGGCCTGCTCCCCTTCCTCGGCGGCCTTGCGGCCGATCACTTCCGGCTCGGCGGTCGCGGCGGCCGCTTCGGCGGCCTTCTCGGTCGGCTTTGTACAGGTGACGACGACCTCGTCCGAATCCGCGAGCACCTTCGCCCCCTTCGGAAGCTCGAGATCGTGGACCTTGATCGCCCCACCGATCTCGAGATGCCCCACCATGGCATGCAGCCGGTCGGGAATCGCGTCGGCGGTGCATTCGATTTCGACCTCGTGGAGCACGAGCGACACGATACCTCCCGCGCGGTGGCCGGGGCTCTCTCCCTTGAGGTCGATCGGCACCTTCACGTGCACGCGATCACTCGCGCTCACCCGGACGAAGTCGACGTGGATCGGCTCCACGCCGTAGGTGTCCCACTGCATCTCGCGGATGAGAGCGCTCGTCTTGACGGCTCCCTTGAGCTCCACGATGCGGCTCCCATGGCGGACGGCTGCCGCGACCGCCTCGCGGGACGCGGCGAGCGGCACGCTTGCCTCGCCATGGCCGTAGAGGATCGCGGGCACCATGCCATCTCGCCGAAGCCGTCGGGAATCGCGGCTGCCGGTCGACGTGCGGGCGACGCATTCCAGGGTATCGCTCATGAAAAGTCCTGCTTTCGTGGGTGTTTCGTGGCCCCGTATTCTGCCACGGGAGGCGGGATTCGCAAGCCCCTCCGGCCGTTACTGGAACATCATGCTCACGGACTCGTTCCGGTGGATCCGCTTGATGGCCTGCCCCAGGAGGCTCGCCACGGAAAGGACCGTGATGGACGGGAGGGCCTTCGCCGGGGGTAACGGGATGGAGTCGGTGATGATGACCCCGGCAAACGGGGCCGCCTTGAGCCGCTCGATCGCCGGGCCGACGAGCACCCCGTGGGTGGCCGCGGCGTAGATCGCACGGGCCCCGTGACGGTGGATCACCTCCGCGGCCGAGCAGATGCTGCCGGCCGTGCTGATCATGTCGTCGAACATCAGCGCCGTCTTCCCCTCGACGCTCGCGCCGATGATGTTCGTGCTCTTCGTGGTGTCGGCGCTGATGCGTCGCTTGTCGACGATCGCCAGCGGAACACCGAACCTGTTCGCATGCCCCAAGGCCCGCTTGATGCTCCCTTCGTCCGCACTGACGACGACGATCTCCTCCTTCCTGAGATCCATCGACTGGAAGTGGTTGTTGAGTACCGGCGCCGCGTAGAGGTGGTCGACGGGGACGTCGAAGAACCCCTGGATCTGTGCGGCGTGGAGATCCATGGCGAGCACTCGGTCGGCGCCGGCCCGCGTGATCAGGTTCGCGACGAGCTTCGCGGTGATCGGCACGCGGCCGGCGTCCTTGCGGTCCTGCCGGGCGTAGCCGAAATACGGGATCACGGCAGTGAGACGGTAGGAACTCGCCCTCTTGAAGCTGTCGATCATCACGAGCAGCTCCATGAGGTTCTCGTTCACCGGCGGGCAGGTCGGCTGCACGATGAACACGTCGCGACCCCGCACGTCCTCGTCGATCTTGCAGGAAATCTCGCCGTCCGGGAACCGGCCGATCGAGATCTTCCCCATCGGAAGATTGAGGTAGCGGCAGATGTCCTGGGCGAGCGCTGGATTGGCAGGACCGGCGAATATCTTGAGGTCGTTCATGGCGTCACTTTGACCTTGGCGACGGCGTTCATCAAGGCCGCATCGACGGCCGCGAGTTGTTCGGGGGTGTTCACCGAGAGCGACTCGGAGGGGTGGAGGCAGGCCACGGCGTCGACCACCTTTCCGTCGGCGAGCAGGATCGCCGGACAGTCGGTGAGGTAGTACTCCCCCGCGGCGTTCGCGTTGTCGAGCCGCCCGAGCGCGTCGAGCAGGTCGCGGGCCTCGAAGACGTAGGTGCTCATGTTCACCTCCGTAATCCCGCGTTCATCGTCCGTGGCATCCTTCTCTTCGACGATCTTCAGGAACCGGCCCGCCGAGTCGCGGACGATCCGGCCGAGCCCC
>JBIIOJ010000112.1:0-9457 GCA_044337015.1 Pirellulales bacterium | reverse complement strand
TAGGCCGCCTGCATGGCGATCTCACGGCCGCGGCTTCGCGTGGGCATTGGAGGTCCTCAGGACGGTGCGGAAATCACCGCGGTCAGGCGAATCATGGCGATCGCCGCCTCGGCGCACTCGTGCCCCTTGTTGCCGTGCCCTCCGCCCGCCCTGGCGACCGCCTGCGCGAGGGTTTCGCAGGTGAGCACGCCGAAGAGCACCGGGATGCCCCGCGATCGCCCGCAGGCCTCGATGCCGGCCGCCGCGGCCTGCGCGATGTGGCGGTCGTGGCTCGTCTCGCCGCGGATGATCGCCCCGAGGCAGAGCACGGCGGCGTAACGGCCCGTCGCCGCCAGCCGGTCGGCGGCGAAGGAAAGTTCGAAGGAGCCGGGAACCCAGGCCACGTCCACCGAGCCATCTGCGATTCCCGCGGCCCGGAGCGTCGCGACGGCCGCGTCGAGCAGGCGGGAAGTGACCGAATCGTTGTACCGCGAGACCGCGATGGCGACCCGGGTCGACGGCGGGAGGCTCCCGGCAGGCTCGAGAATGGTGGGCATCGGGAGGGCGGCCGCTACGACTTGAGGCTCATGAGGAACTCGGAATTCGACTTCGTCTTCGCGAGCCGGTTCACCAGCAATTCCATCGCGTCGGGCGGGTTCATCTCGCTGAGTACCCTTCGCAGCACGCTGATGCGGCGGTACTCGTCGGGCTCGAGCAGCATTTCCTCGCGGCGGGTGCCGGAGCGGTTGATGTCGATCGCCGGCCAGACCCGCTTGTCGACGAGCCGGCGGTCGAGCACGATCTCGAGGTTGCCCGTACCCTTGAACTCCTCGAAGATCACGTCGTCCATCTTGCTCCCCGTGTCGACGAGCGCGGTCGCGATGATCGTGAGCGAGCCCCCCTCCTCCACCTTGCGGGCGCTGCCGAAGAACCGCTTCGGCCGCTGAAGGGCGTTGGAATCGACACCGCCGGAGAGGATCTTGCCGGAGTTCGGCACCTCGGAGTTCCACGCCCGCGCCAGCCGCGTGATGGAATCGAGGAAGATGACGACATCGCGGCCGTACTCCACGAGCCGCTTCGCCTTCTCGATGACCATCTCGGCCACCTGCACGTGGCGGGAGGCGTTCTCGTCGAACGTGGAGCTGATCACCTCGCAGTTGGGTCCCTTCACCTGCCGCTCCATGTCGGTGACCTCCTCGGGCCGCTCGTCGATCAGCAGCATGATGACGAAGGCGTCGGGGTAGTTGTGGAGCACGGCCTTCGCCATCTTCTGCATCAGGATCGTCTTGCCGGCCCGTGGCGGGCTCACGATCAGCCCTCGCTGGCCGAAGCCGATCGGCACGATCATGTCGATCACGCGGGTGGAGAGCTCGTCGGCCGCGGTCTCCATGACGATCCGCTCGTCGGGATGGAGCGGCGTGAGGTCGTCGAAGAAGACGCGGGCCGAGAGCTTGGCGGGGTCGTCGCCGTTGATCGCCTCGACCCGCAGGAGCGCGAAGTAACGCTCGCTCTCTTTCGGCGGCCGGATCTGGCCGGCGATGTTCATGCCAGTGCGGAGGCCGAACCGCCGGATCTGGCTCGGCGAAACGTAGATGTCGTCGGGGCAGGAGAGATAGTGGTAGTCGGGGCTGCGGAGGAACCCGAAGCCGTCGGGCAGGATCTCGAGCGTTCCCTCGCCGAACATCAGGCCGTTGAGCTTCACCCGCTCCTTGAGGATCCGGAAGACGAGTTCGTTCTTCTTGACGCCCGTCACGTCGCCGAGGTGCTCGTTTCGCGCCAGTTCGATGAGCTCCGGCATGGTCATCCGCTGGAGGCTCGTGAGGTGCGTGTCGCCCTGCTTGAGCGCCTCGTAACGATCGCGGGGCTCGACGTCGCCCGAACGCACCTCCTGTGCGATCTCCTCGGCGATCGAGAGAGGTTCCTCGGAGATGTCGGTCCGCTCGGACGGGGCGGGTGCGGGCAGGATCCGATCGGTATCGGGCATGAAATCCTCTGGCACGACGTGCGTGCGCGATCGCGGTTGGTGGGAAAAGGCAGTGTTGTCAGGCAGGATGAAAGTCGCGGCTCCGCCCGTCCTGCCGCGTTGCACGGCAGGAACCGCTCCGAGGGCGGGGCTGAACCCCGTAGGCCGCTCAACCACTCTGGCCCCGCCCGTCACCGGTGAGAGCCCGAAGAAACTGATCGACCTTTTGCGAAGTATAGCGCACGTCCCCCGACGTATCCAGAAATTCCGCCGCCGGCGGGCTTTCCCCGGTTCCCGCATCCCCCGTTCGGGGCTGGCTGCGGTCCCAGGCGGCATCCCGGGCTTCGATTTCCGAGGGATCCCAGCCCCGTGCCGCCAGCCTCGCTCGCCGTACCGGCTCGTCGCAGACGACCTCCACGAGGTGGGTGCAGCGTCGGACGATGCCAGATTTCAGCAGGAGAGGCACGTCGAGAACGACCGGCCGGGACGGGTCGCCTGAGGAACGGGCGTCGAGGATGGCATCGATCCGGGCGGCCACCCGCGGATGGATGATCGCCTCGAGGCACTCGAGCGCCGCGGCATGCTCCGCCGTCGGCCCAAAGACCTGCTTCGCCAGGCTCCGCCGTTCGATCGAGCCGTCGGCGGCGACCACGCCGGGCCCGAACCTCGCGGCGACGAGGCGGGCGACCTCCGGCTCGCCGAGCACCTCGTGGGCGAGCTGGTCGGCGTCGACTACGATCGCCCCGCGGTCGGCGAAGAGGCCCGCGACCGTCGACTTCCCCGCGCCGATCCTGCCGGTCAGCCCCACGACGATCATGCCGGATCCCCGCAGTCGTCCCAGGTGCGGCCGTGGCTCACGGAAACCTCGAGCGGCACGTCGAGCTGCATCGCCGAGCGCATCTCGTCGGCCACGATCCGGCTGATCTGCGGCACGTCCGCCTCGGGCGACTCGAGCACGAGCTCGTCGTGGATCTGCAGCACGAGCCGCGCCGGCGACCCCGCCGCGCGGACCGCCCGCTCCACCCGCAGCATCGCGAGCTTGATCAGGTCCGCCGCCGAGCCCTGCACGGCCGTGTTGATCGCGGTCCGCTCGGGCAAGGTCAGCGAGAAGGTGCCGGACGCATCCCGTCGCCGCTCCCTGGGCCGCACGCCGGCGATCGACCGGCGGCGACCGAGGATCGTCGTCACATGACCGTCGGCGAGACAGCGGTCGAGCAGGTCGTCCATGAAGGCGGCCGCGCCCGCAAACGTGCGGAAGTAGTTCGTGCGGAAGGCCGCGGCCTCGAGCGGCGTGATGGAGAGCGCCTTCGCGAGGCCGAAGCCGCTCTGTCCGTAGAGAATGCCGAAGTTCACCGCCTTTGCGATCCGCCGCATCTCGGGCGTGACCTCGTCGGCGGTGGCGGAGAAGACGGCGATGGCCGTGCGGGTGTGGATGTCCTCCCCCTTCGCGAACGCCTCCTTCATCGCGGCGTCGTGGGAGAGGTGGGCGAGGATACGCAGTTCGATCTGCGAGTAGTCGGCCGATACGAACCGCCAGTCGTCCCGCCGCGGCAGGAACGCGGCGCGGATCTCGCGTCCCTCGCGGGTGCGGATCGGGATGTTCTGCAGGTTCGGGTCGCTCGACGAGAGCCGGCCGGTGGCGGTGACGGTCTGGTTGAACGACGTGTGGATGCGGCCGCTCGTCGGCTCGACGAGCTTCGGGAGCGCGTCGACGTAGGTGCTCTTGAGCTTCGCGTACTGGCGGTGCTCGAGCAGTTTCGCGGGGAGCGGATGGAGCGGCGCGAGCTCCTCGAGCACCTCGGCGTCGGTGCTCGGGCCGGTCTTCGTCCGCTTGACCACCGGCAGGCCGAGCTCGTCGAAGAGCACCTTGCGGACCTGCACGGGGGATGCGATCGCGAACGGGTGGCCGGCGAGGCCGTGGATCTCCTGCTCGAGCGTCGCGATCCGCTCCGCGTACCTTCCCGAGAGCCGATCGAGCAGCGGCACGTCGATCCTCACGCCCTCCCACTCCATGCCGGCGAGCACCGCCACGAGCGGCATCTCCACCTCACGGAAGAGCTTCGCGAGTCCCGCCGCCTCCAGCCCGGCCTCGAGCCCTCCGGCGACGGCCGCCGCGAGCGAGACGGCGGTCGCGGCGGCGGGTGCGTCGGCCGGCCGTTCGACCGCCGCGGCGTCGCCACCCCCTTCCGGCAGTCCCGCGTGCCTCGCCGCTATCTCGACGAGCGTGTGGTTGCGCTCCCCCGCATCGAGCAGGTAGGCCGCGACGAGCGTGTCGAAGCCGAGCCCGTCGAGCTCGATGCCGATCGCGCGCAGCCAGACCGCCTGTCGCTTGAGGTCGTGTCCGCGGACGACCACCGCCGGATCGGCGAGCAGTTCGCGAAACCGCCTGGCCCCCGGGCCGGCATCTTCGACGCAGAGCGGGGCCGGCACGAAGTGGACGCCCGCCTCGTCGTGCGTCGCGATGCCGACGGGTGGATCCATCAAGCCCGCGGAAGAGGGCTTCGCGGCGCCGATCGTGACTGTGCCTGCCAGTCGGATGCTCTCGGCGAGCGCGGCGAGGGCCGCGTCGTCGGCGATCGTGTCGAACCGCGGAGCGGCGTGGCCGGCCGTGGGAACCTCCGCGTCGGCCCCGGCGGACGCGGCCGCCGGCTCGCCCGGCCCGGCCTGCGAGGCCGCGATAACCTTCGCCTTCTCGAGCAGGCTCTTGAACCCCATCTCGCGGAAGAACTCGACGAGCCCCGGTGCGTCGGGCGAAGGCCGGTGGGCCGCCTTCCAGGGAATCGTGACCGGCACCTCGCGATGGAGTTCCACGAGCCGTCGGCCCGCGAGGGCGGTCGACCCGTGGGTCCGCAGGTTCTCGGCGCGTTTCTTGCCGGACACCTCGTCAGCGTGGGCGAGCACCTCGTCGAGCGTGCCGAACCGGCCGAGGAGTTCCGACGCGATTTTCGGTCCGATGAGCGGCACGCCGGGGACGTTGTCGACCGCGTCGCCGACGAGGGCGAGGAAATCGACGACCTGCCCAGGTCGGATGCCCCATTCCGCCAGCAACTCCGCCTCCCCGAATGGCTCGCCCGTCCGCAAATTGAGGAGCTTCACGTGCGGCCCGAGCAGCTGTCGGGCGTCCTTGTCGCTCGTGGCGAGCGTGCACTCCGCGCCGGCGGAGGCCGAGATCGTGGCGATGGTCGCGAGCACGTCGTCGGCCTCGTAGCCGGCCACCTCCAAAAGCGGGATCCGCATGACCGCGACGAGCCTGCGGACGAGATCGATCTGCGGCACGAGGTCCTCCGGCATCGCCGCCCGCGTCGCCTTGTAGTCCGCGAACTGCTCGTGGCGAAACGTCGGCCCCGGCGCGTCGAGCGCGCAGAAGACGTAGTCCGGCCGGCGCTTCTCGAGGACGTCGAGCAGGTCGCGGGCGAATCCGAACACGGCGGAGACGGGCGTCCCCTGCGGACTGGTCATCTCGGGGAGCGCGTGGAAGAGCTGGTAGACGCGGGAGAGCACGTCGACCACGAACACGGTCTTCCCCCGGAGATCGGCTGACGCAGGCGTCGAATCGTCGGCCGCTTCGGCGGGGAACAGGGCCGCTGGAAACAGGGTCTTAGTGGCGGCCTTCATGTCGTGCAGGGAGCCCCGAGGTCGTTCCGGGCGGCGTCAGTCGCCGCTCGGAGGCTCGTACTCGAAGTCCTTCCACTTCATCGCCCGGCGGAAGGGTTCGATCCGCAGCACGGTCTCGCCGTTCTGGAAGATCCGCACCGTGCCGTTGGTCTCGCTGACGGCCACGGCCACGCTCCGCGTCCGCCGCGTGACGGCCGCCGCCGCCCAGTGCCTCGCGCCGAGACCCTTCGCGACCGACACGTTCTCCGCCGAGGCGTCGATGTACCGGGCCGCCGCCTCGACCGTGCCGTCGGCGTTGACGACGAACGCGCCGTCGAGCTGGGCGATCTCCTTGATGCCTTCCCGTACCCGCGGGTCGGTCAGCCGCCGCTCCAGGCGGCTGTAGCCTCGGACGGGGTCGAAGCCGACCGAGTGGCTCGACTGCATGACCTTCCGAGTGTCGCCGACGACGAAGAGCGTGCCGACGGGCTTCCCCTCGCGGCCCTCGCGGCCGATCTCGACGGCGAGGTCGACCACGAGCTTGAGCGTTTCGAGAGGCACCTTCGTCTCGAGGTTCCTGAGGTCGCGGCTCGTGAGCTGGCCGAGGTGCTCCTCGAGGCGGACGACGCTCACGCTGTCGAGCGAGCCGGCTTCGAATCCGCTGTAGATCGCCACCACCTCCGCTTCCGGCGGGATGATCTCCGCCGCGACGCATTCGAGCAGGGCCTGGGCGAGCCGCTCCTGCACCGGGAGCCCGGGGACGTCGAGCACGAGCGGCTTGAGCCCGTGGGCCGCGGCGCCCTCGAGGTGCGGCTCCTCGTCGGCGGCCACGAGAAGCGGCGCGGAGCCCGTCGCGGACCGGACCTTCTCCCAGTCGAGCGCGTGGTCGACCAGGAGCAGCATCGCGTCGGACGCGTTCGACTCGAACAGACGCGTGCCCGCCTCCAGCAGGTGCTCGAACTGGTCTGTCTGCTCCACCGTGGCCATCGCCTCGCTCCTCGTGCGAGCCAAGCCTACGGCGTTCGGTTCAGGGCATCAAGCAACGGACGGAAAGCCTCATCGTCGGACCCGCTGCTTCGTTCCGGTGGAAGGCTTGCCCTCGTCGGAAGGCTTCTCCGGCGCCCCCGCGACCTGCACTTCCGGGGACGCGGCCGCCTTCATCGGCCCCTTGAAGGCCGCGACCGCTCCCGGCATGACGGTTCCCCAGACCCGCTCCTGGTAGACCGACAGGGCATGGAGCGCGTGGCACATCGGACCGATGGCCCATTCGCGGTTGGGCTCGCTGGCGAGCGCCCAGGCGAGGAACTCGACCGCCCGCGTGACGCGAGCGTGGTAGAGCGAGTCCTGGTCGAGCGAGGCGACCAGCCATTCGAGCATGTGCCCGGTCGTCTGGATCTTGCGGTCGATGTCGTCCTCGCGGTTCTGCGCGGTCGGGAACTTGTACCACTCCGTGCTAAAGGATCCGTCGGCGTTCTGGAGTTTCGTGAGCGTCATGAGCTGGTACTCGCGGACGAACGCGTCGGCGCGGGCGTAGGTACCCTCGAGCGACCCGGTGGCCCGCAGTCGCCGCTGGCAGCCGTAGGCAAGCCCGAAGAGGCGGTGCGTGCCGCCGCACGGAGCGCCGCGGATCGGCTGCTCCAGTTCCTCCGCGACGAGCCGCTCGAGCGACCAGGGCTGGCCGTCGCGGGCCGTCCACGTCGCGTCGGTGGGCAGGTAGTGCGCCAGCGAGATCAGGGCGAACGTCAGTTCTGTCTTCGACTTGCAGTCGAGCTTCTCCTGCTCGATGAGGTCGGCGACGGTGAACGACTGCCGCTGCGGCGTCAGCGGCGAGTTGGCCGCCACGCGGCATTGGGCGAGGACGGCGAGGTATTGCGCCGAGTGTCCCTGCAGACCGACGCCCTTGATCGCCACGACCCTGCCCTCCTGCGACGCGAGCATCGACTGGCCGCGACAGCGGCCTCCGGAGTTGACCCAGCCGATCGCGTTGACGAGCCCGCCCCGCGATCCGCCGACCCGCACGTCGGTGCCGATGCCGAAGGCGAGGAAGCTGTGCATCACCTCCCACGGCGTGTGGTCCTGCGTGTTGAGCGGCCGCCTCTTGTAGGTCGCGAGCACCTGCTCGATTCGCCGCTTGAGCCGGTTCATCCGATCGTTCACCGGCGGCGGCGGGGCCGTGCCCTCGGTCGTCCAGGACATCGGCGCCGGCTGCTTCGGCTTCGGGGCGGGCGTGGCGACGGCCTTGGTGGGCGGTTCGGGCATCCGCGGCGGCGGAACCGGCTTCGCGGCGACCCGCCCGTAGGCCGGATCGAGCGACGCGGTAGCGATCGACTTCGCGGCCTGCCCGACGGCCGACGCGAACGTCGCGAGGTCGCCGAACGACTCGATCTGGGGCGGCTCGATCCGGGCCTTCGGCTTCGACACCGAAGGCTTGGCCGCAACGCTCTTTTCCTTCTTCTCTTCCTTGAGCTTGGGCCGCTCCTCGGTGGACGGCTTCCTGCCGACGGTCGGCGGCGGCCCGATTGGAACATTTTCGCCGATCGGCTTCTTCAGCAGCTGCGAAACGAGTGCATCGTCCTCGTGGGCATCCGGTGGAAGGGGCAGCCGTGACGCCTGCTTCGGCGGAGTCTTCGTGGAAGATCCGCCGAGCGCTTTCGAGATCGCCTTGAATCCTCCCGCGAATGGCGGACGCCATGCCCCGGGCTGTTCCGCTGCGGCCCGTCCGCAGGCCACGAATGCCATGAGCCCGGCGAGCACGGTCGCAGCTGCCACGGAACGGGATCGTCCTGGCTGCAACGGGCTACTCCCGGTCGAGGGAGCGGATCGGCGAAAAATCATGGTGGGTCGGGCGGCCGGAGGGTGTCTGAAATACCGTGTAGCGTGGTATCGACCCCATGGCCTCGAAACGCCACGACCGCGAGAAGCCCCCCTGCCGGTCCGGCCAGGCTTCCTCGGGCCGCCAGCCCGTCCAGCTTTCCTGACCGGTCGGGTCGAGCGGCCCGGCAGCGATCAGAAGAGCCTTCGGAACGTCTCGGCGATCGACCAGGAGGCATCGCGGGTCGCGTCGTCGGCCGCCGCCCATTCGCGCCAGGCGTTCACGTCATTGCCGAGATCCCTGCCGCTGACCTCCTTGAGGGCCGCGACGGCGCGATACTGGATCGCCGGGTCGGGATCCTCGAGCGACTGCGCGAGAACCGGTATCGCGGATTTTTGTTTCAGTTTCCCGAGCGAGCGGATCGCCCGCAGACGGACGTCCACGTCGGGTTCTTGGCGGCAGCGGGTCGCGATGAGCGCCACGGCCTGCTCGCCTCCCTTGGCGGCCCAGGCGTCGCATGCGGCTGAACGAACCCGCGGATCGGGATCCTGCAGTGCCCCTTCGCAGACTGCGCTGGCGGCCGGCACTTCGAATCTCGATGCGATCTCGACGATGCTCGCCCGAACCCGAGGGTCATGTTCGCTCACGATCAACTGGCCGAGTTCCTGCGAAAACGCGGCCTGCCTCTCCTCGTCTCCTTCCTTCGCTTCCTTGGCCCGCTTTTCCAGGTCGGCGACACGCTGCTTGGCGGTCATCCCGTACTTCTCGGCGAGCCGGGCAGCCTCCTTTGGGTCTTTCCAGGGCGCCCAGCCTGCGCAGCCACAGGCTGCGGCGAGGACGACGAAGCCGTACAAAGCAATCGCGAGGCGAGTGGAGCGCAGATGCATGGTGAACTCGAAACAGGCGGATTGCGGCGAACACTAGCGGACCCGGAACGTTGAAACCAGAGCGTTTCCGGCCTGCTGGCGCTTGCGGGTCAAACGTGCTGGGTTCGGGGCTGCCCGTATGCCCTCGCCGGACGCTCGCTACGCACATCCTGTGCTTCGCTCGCTCGGATGCAGACTTCGCTCCGCAATCCTTGCTTCGCTTGTCTGCATACGCCGTCTCGG
>JBIIOJ010000394.1:0-2731 GCA_044337015.1 Pirellulales bacterium | reverse complement strand
CCGGCATCCAGTTCCTCACCGGGTCGAACAGCTACACCGGCCCGACGACGATCGGCGCCGGCACGCTCGCCGTGACGTCGCTCGCCAACATCGGCACGAACAGCGGCATCGGCCGCGGCGACAATTCGTCGGCCGACGCGAATGCCGCGAGCCTCGTCTTCAATGGCGGCACACTGCGTTACACCGGCGGCGGCAACGGCGTGGTCTACCAGGCCACGCAGACGCCGAGCGTGAGCATCGACCGGCTCTTCACGCTCGCCGGCAACGGCACGATCGATTCCTCGGGTCGCTACGGCAGCAACAACACCGTCGACACCGCCGCGTCTAATGCTGCCGTGCTCATCTTCTCGAACACCGGCGCCGTGCGGATCGCGGGCACGGGCGCCCGCACGCTCACGCTGCAGGGCACAGTCGTCAACGACTCCCGCTCGAACACCGTGTATGACAACCAGATCGCGATGCTGCTCCAAAACGGCACCAACACAGGCAACACGCTTGCGGTCCAAACGCTGGGCAACACGCTCTGGAAGCTCACGAACACGGGCAACTCCTACTCGGGAGCGACGCAGGTCTATGGCGGCTTCCTCGAGGTGGGCGACGACTCCTCGGCCTCCACCCGCACGCTCTCGCAAAATTCAAACCTCGACCTCGCCGGAGGCATCCTCGTCTCCACGGGCACGTTCGCCCGGTCGGTGGGCACCGGGGCCAACCAGGTGCGACTCACCGCCAACTACCAGAACTACAGCGGCTTTGCCGCGGGCGCTGGCGACCTGGTCGTGAACCTCGGCAGCGGCACGCTCTCCTGGGGCAGCCCGAATTTCACCGCCACCACCCTCTACCTCAACGGCTACACATCGCTCGGCACCGTCACGTTCGCCAGCCCGATCGACCTGAACAACGGCTCACGCACGATCTCGGTCATCGACAACTTCAATTCCTCGTTCGACTACGCGATCGTCTCCGGCGTGATCTCCGGCTCGGGCGGCCTGACGAAGGCCAGCCCCGTTGCGGTAAACAGTTATCCTTACGGGCCGGGCAATGGCACCGAACCAGCCCGCTTTCCCGCCCTCCGGCTCACCGGCGCCAACACATACACCGGCTCGACGTCGATCACGCTCGGTCCGCTCGTCGTCGAGTCGATCGGCAATACGAGTTCCACGTCGAGCAACCTCGGCGCGGGCTCGGCGGTGGTGGTGGTGGGGAATCAAGGCAGCCTCGACTACATCGGCGCGGGCGAGACGACCAACCGCCAGATCCGCAGTGCCGCCAACACGAGCATCGCGATCAACAACAATGGCAGCGGTCCGCTCGTGCTCACGAATCTCGGCATGAACGCCACGAGTGGCGCGAGCACGCTCACGCTCGGCGGCGCCTATCCCGGCGCGAGCGAGGTCCAAAGCAACCTCACCCCCGCCGGCGGCTCAATCAATGTCACGATCGGCGCCAACGCTACCTGGACGCTCTCCGGCTCCAACACGCTCGGCACGGTCACGCTCAGTGGCGGGTCCATCCTCGGCATCGGCAGCGACACCGCCCTGAACGCGTCGGCCACGCTTTCGCCCGCGGTTGGATTCAGGATCTCCCAGATTGCCGCGGTCGGCGGGGCCCGGACCGTGGCCAACAACATCTCGCTGTCCGGGGCCGGCAGCGCCATCGGCTTCACCGGTGAGAACTCGATCACCTATTCCGGCACGCTCACGATCGGGAGCAACGACCGCGTGTTCGTCAACAACGCGATCGCCGGCGGCACGCTCTCGATCACCGGGCCGATCTCGAACGCCGCGAACACAGTGGTTCTCAAGGGCTCGGGCCAGACGGTCTTGAGCGGCTCGCTCGCCGGCTCGGGGGCCGTCGCGTATTCCTCCGGCGACTCGACCGCCGCCCTCACGCTGTCCGGCAACTACGCCGGCAACACGACGTCGGGCGTGACCAATTGGTGGGCCGCGCCGATCATCTTCGCCGCGGCGACCGCGATTCCCGGCTCGGGGGCAAACCTGACCGGTGCCGCCGGCAGCACGCTCGCGACGGGGTATGCGGTTGATCAGACGTTCCTCGGCCGGATCGCGACGGCCTCGCAGGGCAATTCCTTCGCCGTCGGCCTCGGGGCCGACTCATCGAATAACCTCAACTTCTCGACCGCGAGCCTGACTGCCGCCAGCCTCGGTGCCGTGGGCTCCGCCACGCGGGTCTACAACGGCACGCTCACGCCCAACGGCACGACCTATCGCCTCGGCGGCGGCGGCGGCACGCTCGACTTCCAGTCGGCCCTCACCGGCGCGAGCAACTCGGTCACCATCGGCGGCGACCTCACGGGCCTCGGCGGCACGGTGATCTTGTCGAACGCGGCCAACTCGTACGGCGGTGCCACGACCGTGCAGCGCGGCATCCTGCAGGTCGCTGCGCTCACGAACGCCGGCAGCAACAGCTCGACGGGCACGAGCGCCACGATCAACCTCAGCTCCGGCACGAGCACCGGCACGCTGCGGTACGTCGGCACGGGCCACGCAAGCAACCGCACGATCAATATCCAGGGCACGGTGGGCGGCACGCTCGACGCCAGCGGCTCCGGCGCCCTGAACCTCACCAGCGGCACGATCTCGGTCCCATCCAACACGACGGTCACGCTCACCGGCACGAGCACGGCCGACAACTCAGTCGGCGCGATCGCCGGCACCACCGGCGTGAACGTCAACAAGACCGGCCCCGGCCTCTGGCGGCTCACGGCCGCGAA
>JBIIOJ010000111.1:0-9469 GCA_044337015.1 Pirellulales bacterium | reverse complement strand
AGTTGACCGCGAGGGGTTGCCCGTGTGCCCGAGACGGCGTAGCTGACCAGCGCAGCCATGGATGGCGGAGCGCCAGTCAGCTCCGAGTGAGCGAAAGCCCGGAGGGCTGTAGCGAACGTCCGGCGAGGGGATACGGGCAGCCCCGAGCCCGCAGCGAGCGTCCGGCGAGGGGATACGGGCAGCCCCGAGCCCGCAGCGAGCGTCTCACTACCGCCCCTCAGCCGGACCACCCGAACGCATGGCGACCGCATTCCGCAGGTTGAACAACCTGCGGCTACACCGGAAGCGAGCGTCCGGCGAGGGCACACGGGCAGCCCCGAACCCAGCCGCGTTGACGTGCCGAAACGCGAGGCGCGAACCCGCGGCATCACGCCTTCGCCAGGAGTTCCTGGAGGAGCTTCGCGAGCTGCTGGGCGTCGTCGGAGTCGGTGAGCCGCTTGATCCGGGAGGCGGGAACCTTCAGCTTCGCGAGCGAACCGGCCACGCTCGTCCAGAGCCGCTCCCGCTTCTTGCCCTCGGCGAGGTAGAGATCCGTCACCTGCTCGCCGAGCTTTTGGAGCAGGGCCGTGTCGAGGTTCTCGTAGTACCGCTTGACGACCGTCTGCTGGTATTTGGTGAGTTCGGCCACGGAAAAGCGCTCCATCGTTTCGGGGGGTCGGACGCCGGCGTCGTCGGCTGGCGGTATCCCGCTCCGCCGGGTAAAGTATCGGCGATTTCGCCGTACACCAAAGAGATTTTTCGATGCCCACGATCACGTTCGTCAACGAGAAGAAGGAGATCCAGGTTCCGGCGGGGGCGAACCTTCGCCGGGAGGCGTTGCGGGCTGGCGTGCCCCTCTATCCCGGCATCAACTCGGTCGTGAACTGCCACGGCATGGGGTCCTGCGGCACCTGCCGCGTGCTGATCACCAAGGGGATGGAAAACACGGGCCGCATGGGCCTCTTGGAAAAAGGCCGGCTGGGGGTCTCCATGGCCTACATCGGCAACGAGGAGACAATGCGGCTGGCCTGCAAAACGAAGGTCAATGGCGACATCACGGTGGTCACCCGGCCGTCCGCGAACCTCTACGGCGAAAACTTTTTCAGCTGAGCGGCTGCCGGCTGACCGTTCCTGGCTCGCCGTCGAGCTGCGGGGCAACCATGAAGCAGGTCATTGCCGTCGTCCGGCCCTCCCTTGCAGAACGGGTCATCGAGGCGCTCGCGCGGGCTCCGCTCGAGGCCTGCACGGTCCGCGAGGTGAAGGGCTACGGCCGCCAGAAGAGCTATCTCGATCAGTACGGCGACAGCGAATACGCGCAGGCGTTCCTGCCGAAGGTCGAGATCACCTGCTGGGTGGAGGACGCCCGGGCCGGCGAAGTCGTGGACCGGATCCAGGCCGTCGCGCGGGCCGGACGCATGGGGGATGGCAAAATATTCGTTCTCACGGCGGAATTTTGCGTATTGTGCCCAGATTCCCCATCCAACATACTTTCCCCGGGTTGACAGGACGTCTGCCTTCACTGTTGGCAGGAAAAAACGTCTTCGGTCCTCGCGAGGGAAAACGATGGAAACGGTTGTTCGACGGATGATGATCGGCTGCGCGGTCGCAGTCGTGGTCGGCTTGATCGGTATCGATGGACGGCGGATCAACGCCGAGGTGTCGGTCGAGTCGCCGAAACCGCAAGCGGAAGGCGGCGTCGTCCGCCCGATCGCCGCGTCCGACCTCGAAGCCGCCGCGGCCCGTGTCCGCTCGGCGATCGCCGCGGTGCCGGATGCCCGCAAGGCTGCTCCGGAGGACGTGCCGGAGGCGTCGCCCGCGATCGACTGGGATCTGCTGGCGAAGCAGGCTTCGAACCCGTCCGAGGCCGACCCGGCCACCCTCCGCGCGCTCGAGCGAGCGCTCCGCAGCCAGTCGCAGGGCTTCGAACCGCCGTTGCACGGGCCGCTCGCCGATGCGGTGCGACGCTACGCCCGATTGGTCTACGCCTCGCGGAACGCGGCGTTCGCCGCCGACATCGGGAAGCAGGTCGGTGAGCTGAACTCGCTGGCGGAGAAGGCAGCGGCGGTCGCCGCCGATCCGTCGGCCGGCTTTGCAGGGCTCGAGAAGGCTGCGCCGATCGTCGAATCGCTCCTTGACACGCAGCAGGCGGCCGACGCCCTCGCCCAGACCCGCCGGCTCGTCGGACACACCAACGTGTTCATCGATGCGAAGGAGAGCCTGCTCGCCGAGGCTGCCAACCGTCCGGTCGACGAGGTGGCGCCGGTCGACGAGGTGATCCTCGGCATTCGGCAGAAGGGCTCGGGCCACACGCAGGGCTTCGTCCTGCTCGACCTCGTGCCTTCGCTGGAGTCGGCCGCGATCGACCTCGTGCTCGACGCGACGAACCATGCTCACACCCGCGGCGGCCGGGGGCCCGTCACCGTCTGCAGCCGCGGCACGACCGACCTCGACGCCCGCCGGCGGATCTATCTCGACGAGCAGCGGCTGTGGGGGCTGCCGGTCGAGGCCAAGGCCTCGACGCACAGTGAGACCGAGGGCATCGGCGTGCGGGCCCATGTCGGCCGTAACCTCATCCGCAACATCGCGTCGCGGCGGGCGTCGAGCATGCGGCCGCAGGCCGACGTGATCTCGGCCGGCCGTGCTCGCGACCGCGTGCGTGCCCGGTTCGACTCGCAGACCCACGAGGCGATCGAGCAGCTCGCCACGAACTACCGGACCCGGTTCCGCGATCCGCTCGTGCTGCACGATCTCTATCCGGAGATGCTCCACCACAACACCACCGACGACGCGATCCATTCCGCCGCGAGGAAGATGCTCGCCGGGCAGATCGGGGCGGCCACGTCCCCGCCGCCGACGGCCGACGGGACGGTGCTTTCGGCGCGGGTGCACCAGACGGCGATCACCAACGCCGCCGCGGTGTGGCTCGCGGGCCGCACGTTTACGAAGGACCAGGTCGAGGCGGAGTATCGCCGTCGCAACCGCCCGCTGCCGGAGGCGTTCACGACGGACGTCGACGACGTCCGGGACGAGAACAACGGCGGGGAGGGGGACGCCGCGGACGGCGATGCCGCGAAGGCGGGCCCGAAGCCCTCGAAGCCCTGGTCGGTACGGTTCGCCGCCGAACGGCCGGTCGAACTCGAGGTGGATGACAATCGCGTCACCGCCACGTTGCACGGCGACGCCTTCTCCTCTGGTGACCGGACCGTCGGCCCGATGGACGTGAAGGCGACCTACCGGATCGAGTCGTCGCCTTCGGGATCACGCCTCGTTCGCGAGGGGGAGATCGCGATCGCGCCGCCCGGAGGCAAGTGGGCTGACGACCGCGAGAAGCCGACGCCCACGGAGCGGGTGATCCGGCTGCGGCTGAAGCGGAGGATGGAGCAGGTCCTCACCGAGACGATCGACGTCGGGTCGCTTACGCTTCCCGGCCAGTTCGAGTCGGCCGGCCCGCTGCCGATCCAACACGTCGCTTCCCGGAAGGATGGATGGATCAACGCCGGCTGGCGGCAGAAGGATCCGGTCGTCTACGAATCGGCGCCGGAAGCCGCTCCTGGCTCGGAGGTGATCGCCCCCGGCCTCGAGACGTCCGCCGCGGTGTCGCAGTAGGGCGGGGCCTTGGCGTTCACCCGCCGCGAGGCAGTTCCCGTGGCTCGAGAGGCTCGATCGGCCTGATCCAGATCGAACGGAACTGGATCGGGTTGCCGTGGTCCTGCAGCCGGATGGGCAGTGCGTCGGCATGCGGCTTGTAGCTCGGCGGCGCGTGGAAGAACGTGTCTCCCTTGATGACGGTGTCGGAGTGGATCGCGACGCCGTTGTGGATCACGCTCACGCGGCCGGGCCGCTCGAGCGAGCCGTCGGTGCGAAACCTGGGACGCGAGAAGAGCATGTCGTAGGTCTGCCACTCGCCGGGGGCGCGGCATGCGTTCACGGCCGGTGGCTGCTGCTTGTAGAGGCCGCCGCACTGGCCATCGAAGTAGGTCACGGGCCCGTCGGTGCCGTCCTGGAACGAGTCGAGGATCTGGATCTCGTATTTGTCCATGAAGAACACGCCCGAGTTGCCGCGGCCCTGCCCCTTGCCCGTGGCCGGCTTCGGCGTGCGAAACTCGATGTGGAGTTGGCAGTCACCGAAGCCCTGCTTCGTGCGGACGTCTCCCTTGCCGATAGTGGCGACGCCGTCGACGACCTTCCAGTTTTCTCCGTTGTGCCATTGCTCGAGGCTCTTGCCGTCGAAGAGCACGATCGCGTCGGCGGGAGGCGGGAGAGGCGCGGCGGGCGCGGGGCCCGGATCGACGATCCGGGGCTTCGGCCACTCGATCGGGTTCTTCCACTCTGGTGTGCCCTGCTGCCGCCCCATGAGGTGGAACCGCCGGGAGCGGATCGATGCGGTGAGTTCGCCGGACTTCGCCTCGGCCTCGCCGATCGGGAGGCCTGCCGGCATCCCCGGCCGCTGGTGGCCCGCGGCGGCGAGGTAGGCGTCGCGAAGCAGTTGCATCCGACGCGTCACTTCCGGCAGGAACGCGGCGAACGCTTCGGACGACTCCGCCCGGGCCGCCTCCACGTCGCCGAGGCCCGCGATCACGGCCCGGGCGATCGCCCAGTGGCCGATGTCGTTGGGGTGGACCGCGTCTGGGGCGAAGACGGCCTTCGGATCTTTCTTGCGCGCTTCCTCGACCGCCTGTCGCATCGGACCGTGCACGTCGATCACGACCCAGCCGTCGGCCCGCTTCGCGAGGAGCCACTTGGAGTAGGCATCGAGCACGGCATCGTAGTCGGCCGAGCCGGCGGGCCCCGCGGCGTCGGGCCGCTTGTCGTAGACGGGAGGGGTGAGGTGGATGATCTTCGCCCCGGATTTCTCCACGGTATCGCGCAGCCGCTGCATCCCCTCGCGGAACTTCGCGAAACGGACTTCGTCGAGCGGTTGGTAGATGCCGCAGTTCATGCCGTAGCAGGCGATCACGAGGTCGGGCCGCGTGACGCGGAGGACGCGGTCGAGGCGTTCGGCGAGGTCGGGCCTCGGGAACTTTCCACCGGCGTGTCCCTCCTCCGAGAGGCCGGAGACGGTCTCGCTCGGCAGGGCGACGTCGATCACGTCCGCCTCGTAGCCCTTCGACTCCATCCAGGCGATCACGCTCGCCAGCCAGCCTCCCGCGTGGGTGATCGAGTCACCGAGCACGACGATCCGCCCGGCATTTTTCACGAGGTCGCCCGGCGAATCGGCCGCAGGAGCGGACGCCGCGAGGAGGGTGGTGAGCAGGAGCGGGAGGACGACGGGGGCCGTTCGCATGGGGATCACTTCTTTCGGATGGCGAAGAGATGGCTCTTGTTGGCGATGTAGAGCGTGTCGCCGACGGCGATCGGCGTGGAGTAGACGCTGTTGGCCATGTTGACCTCGCCGATGAGCTCCTTCTCCTTCGACACCTCGAAGATCGAGATGTCGCCATCCTCGTCTCCGATGTAGACCTTCCCGTCGGCGACGAGGGGCGAGCCCCAACTGGCGGCGAGCATGTCGTGGGTCCAGTGCGGCTTGCCGGTCTTGAGGTCGAGGCAGTGAAAGAGGCCGCTGAAGTCGGCCACGAAGAGCAGCCCGTCGTGGATCGCGACGGTGCCGCAGGTGCGGTGCATGGTCTCCTCGAAGTCGAGCTTGCCGTTGCCGTCGGCGTCGAAGCCGGGATAGTGCCAGACGGCGGCGGAATTCGGGTTCGGCCTCGCGACCTCCCCCTCCTCCTTGATCACCGCCTGGTTGCGGCGGTGGGGCAGGGGCGTGCTTGGGTCCTTGAGGCTCACGGCCAGCTCGCTCGACACGTCCCCCTTCTTCGTCGGATCGATGCACCAGAGGTGGCCGACGCCCTCGCCGTGCTCCGGGTCCTCCCCCACGGCCACGTAGACGAGCCCCTCGTACACCACCGGCGTGCCGATGATGTGGTTGCGGTCGGCCCGGCCGCCGAGCGTGTACTTCGACTCCTTGGGGTTGCAGTCGAACTTCCAGACGAGCTTGCTCTTGCCGCCGTCGCCCCGGGCGTCGAAGGAGTACACCCAGCCGTCGCCGCCGCCGAAAAGCACCTGCGGAATGCCGCCGAGCTCGGCGTAGGCGGGGCTCGACCACTGGCCGTGGAGCACGTTGGCCCCCGGCGAGTTGTCGGCCCAGAGAACCTTGCCGTCCCGCTTGTCGACGCAGAGGAAGCTCGGGGCCTCGAAGTTGGGCAGGTTGATATGCCCCTCGTCCACCCCGTTGCTCGTGTTCACGAAGAGCATGTCGCCCGCGCTCGTCACGCTGCAGGAGCACATGTTGTGCTGCGAGACGCCGAGTTGCTTCATCATGTCGAGCACCCAGACGACGTCGGCCTCGTCCTTCTCCTGCACCTTCTCCGACGTGAAGGGGCCGTCGTTCTCGCCGTCGCGGAAGCCCTCGGTGTCGAGGCACTTCACCTCGCCGCGGCTCGTCACGTACCAGAGCCGGTCTCCCTCCACGAGCGGTGCGCAACAGATTCCCTGGAGCGGCCAGTCGTGCACGCGGCCCGTCGGGAGCTTCTCGCTCGAATCCTGCCAGAGGAAGGATCCATCCTTCAGGTCGAAGGCGAGCAGGCAGCCGAGATCGACCGCCGGCGGATACCGCTTCAGCCAGCCCTTGCCGTTGTTGGTGCCGACGTAGGCCTTGCCGCCGGCCACCACCGGGTTGCCGTAGCTCTGGCTGCCGAGGGCCGCGACCCAGGCGATGTTCTTGCCGGTGCCCGGCTTCCAGTCGCCGGTCTCCTGGTCGAACTCGCCCGGATCCCACTCGGTGGCAAGGTTCTTCGCGTCGGGAACGTTGTTGCGAGTCGCCGAGCCGCCCCATTGGTTCCACTCGGCCGCGGTGGCCGCGCCGGCGACGAAGGTCAGCAGGGCGACGGACAGGAATCGGGTCATGGCACGGCCTCCACGGAAACGTTGTCGATGTAGATCTCGGAATCCTTCGAGTTGCCGAAGAAGCCGGGGCTCCCCTGGAGGTTGCCGGCCTCGTGCTCGGCCTCGATCGTCCAGGACGACGGCTCGGGCTCGCCGCGGGGCCAGACCTTGCCCCGCAGCAAGGCCACGCCAGCCTTCGTCCGGGCCTCGAGCCTCATCGTGTACCAGCGGCCGGCCTCCCACGCGAAGGGGATCGTCTTCGAGAAGTGCGTCGCCACCTGTGGCGGCCAACTGCGGAGCTGCAACTGCTGCGCGGCGCCCATGAGGTCGAGCGTGTACCGCTGGGCGATGAGGCCCATGTCGGGCATGCGGGCCTTCTCGAGCGCGGCCGCCGTGCCGAAGGCCTTTGAAGCAGTGCCGAAGGCCTTTGAGAACTCATCCGCGTCGCTGGCGGTGGCCTTGGGCGTGTCGGACGCCGGCGAGCCGGGCTTCCCGACGCCCGTCTCCTGCGCGCGGAAGTCGGCCCGGATCGCGTAGTCGCGGAGCGTGATCGGGCCGATCCAGCCCTGGCTACGGGTGCCCTTGGGGATCGTCGTCACCTTCACGAGGCACTTCGATCCGTCCACCTCGCGGACGACGTGCCGATACCGCATGCCGATCCATGGCAGCGGCGGCTCACCCTTCACGACGCCCGTCTTGGGGTCGGCCGCAAGCGAGGTCTCCTCGAAGTCGAACTTCCAGGGCAGGGGAGGCATCGAGCGGATGCGGGCCTTCCCCTCGAGGCCGCCCACCTTCGCCGTGACGATCGCGGCGGCGTGCTTTCCGGGGGGTGCCGTGTAGGTGCCGTCGGGGGCGACCTCTCCGGCCGTCGCAGTGAACGTCGCGGGCGAATCCTTCACGAACCTTCCTGCTGCGTCAAAGAGCCTGGCCTTGAGGGGCACGGTCTCGCCGGCCGCGATCTGCGCCTCGGCGGGCACGATCTGGACCCACGCCGGCTCGCCCGCGGGCCCCTTCGTCGACGCCGAAACCTGCGGGGCGGCCGATGCCCGCGGCTGCTCTTTCGACACCATGCCGATGGTGGCCGGGTCGCCGAGGCAATAGAGCCGCTCGCCCGTCGTGAGGTAGAGCCGCCCATCGGCGGCGATCGGCGAGGCGGTCACCTCGTCCTCCTCGTCGAGTCGCATCCGGTTGACGAACTTCATGCCCTCCTTCGTCGGCTCGAGCACGTGCCAGCCGCTCGTCGAGCAGACGTAGAGCCTGCCGTCGGCCACCAGCGGGCTGCCGCGGACGATCGTGCCGAGCAGTTTCTGCGGCTTGCCGACCGGCTCGCCCTTCGACCTGTCGAAGGCGTAGACCTTCGCACCGTCGTCGATGAAGTAGATCCGGTCGCCGAGCACCACAGGCATCGACCGGCCGTCCATCACGCCCTTCTTCTGCCAGATCGCGGCGGCGGACGTGATGTCGCCCGCGCCAGCTGCCTTGAAGGCCGTGGCCGAGCCCATCGAGGTGTTGTCGAGGTTCTCCTCCGCCTGCGAGATGTAGACCGTCTCGCCGTCGACGAGCGGTGCCACGTTGAGCCCGCGGCGGGAGAGCTTGAAGTTCCAGACCGCCTTGCCGGTCCGCGGCTGGAAGTTCCAGACGCTGCCGTCGCTCGAGCCGAAGACGATGGCGGCGTGGCCGCCGAGGTTCGCCAGCGACGGCGTGCTGTAGGTCGTGTCCTCGGGGAGTTCCTTCGTGCCGTTCATCCAGCGGACCTCGCCGGTCGCGGCGTCGAGGCCGAGAAAACGGTGCGCGGGCCGGGCGGTGTCGCCCCAGCCGGTGACGACAGCGCTTGCGATCACGAGGTCCTCGAACACGACCGGGATGTTCGTCCGGCCGCCGTAGGTCGAGAGGAAGCCGAACTCCTCGTGGAGCGACCGCTGCCACTTCGTCTTCCCCGTGGACGCGTCGATCGCCGTGAACACGCCGCAGACGCCGTGCGCGAAGACCGTGCCGCTCGCCGGATCGGCGACGATCGCCGACCAGCCGACCCGCTCGGCCGGCACGTCCGAGAGATAGACGTTGAAGACGTTCTCCCAGAGCTTCGCTCCGGTCCTGGCGTCGAGGCAGAGCACCTTCTCCGCCTCCTCCTTCGTACCCGGCTTGTGCCGCACGAGCGTGTAGATGCGGCCCCCCATGATCACGGGCGTGGAGATGCCGCCAGCCTCGTCGTTCTTCCACAGGACGTTCGTTCCCTTCTCGGGATCGAACGACGTCACCAGCGGCGGGCCGGCGTAGTGCCGGTCCTGCATCGGGCCCCGCCAGTCGGGCCAGTCAGCCGCCCGGGTGGCCTCCGCACCGGCCATCGACGCGGCGACGACGGCCGCGATCACGCACAAACGCATCCCGTCTCCAATTTCTGTAGCTCTGATTCTGTAGCTCTGACGGCCCTGACGAATCGCTCTGCCAAACCGCTTCTAACCGCCGACGCCGGCGGCCTTCGCCTCCTCGGGCAGTTTCGGGTCTACCAGGCCCCTGCCGCCCCGTCCCTGCTGGATGCGATCCTCGGTGTCGGCCTGGATGCTCTCGATGTCGGCGTCCCAGAACTTCTTCCTGGTCGCCGCGTCGG
>JBIIOJ010000393.1:0-2733 GCA_044337015.1 Pirellulales bacterium | reverse complement strand
GTGCTGCCCCGCAGAGGCGAAGGCGATCGAGAGAATCTCCCCACGGGCGCCCGGCTCCATCATGTAGACGGCCGGATATTTCATCGTCAGCTGGCTGCCGAGGTTGCCGTCGATCCACTCCATGAGCGCCCCCTCGTAGGCCATCGCCCGCTTCGTCACGAGGTTGTAGATGTTGTTGGCCCAGTTCTGGATCGTCGTGTAGCGGCAGCGTCCGTGCTTCTTGACGACGATCTCCACGACCGCCGAGTGGAGACTCTCCGTCGAATACATCGGGGCGGTGCAGCCCTCGACGTAGTGCACGTGCGCCCCTTCGTCGACGATGATGAGCGTCCGCTCGAACTGCCCCATGCTCTCGGCGTTGATACGGAAATAGGCCTGCAGCGGAAACTCGATCGACACGCCCTTGGGAACGTAAATGAACGAGCCGCCCGACCAGACGGCCGAGTTGAGGGCGGCGAACTTGTTGTCGGTGGGGGGGATGATCGTGCCGAAATACTGCCGCAGGAGGTCGGAGTGCTCCCGGACGGCGGTGTCGGTATCGGTGAAGATCACGCCCTTCTTTGCGAGGTCCTCCTGGAGCGATCCGTAGACCACCTCGCTCTCGAACTGGGCCTTCACGCCGGCGAGAAACTTCCGCTCGGCCTCGGGAATGCCGAGACGGTCGAACGTCTGCTTGATTGCGTCGGGCACCTCCTCCCAGGTCTTCCCCTGCTGCTCGGCCGGCTTGAGGTAGTAGAAGATGTCCTGGAAATCGACGCCGATCCGACCGCCCCAGCGGGGCATCGGCTTGGAATGAAAAATCTCGAGAGACTCGAGGCGGAAGTCACGCATCCAGGCCGGCTCCCGCTTCATCTCCGAGATCTGGCAGACGATCTCACGGTCGAGCCCCTTGCGGGCCTTGAAGACGGCCGGGGAGTCGGTGCGGAAGTCGTACTTGTTGATCTCGCCGAGCGCGAGGGTCGATGAAGGTTCAAGTCCCGACGACATGGGCGGCTCCTGTGAGGCGGGAATCCTCCATCGCCTTCTCGGCGGCGGCGGCTTCGGGGTATGCGGCGCGGATTCGCTCGTAGCCTTTTTTATGGAGCTCGGCGGCCAGCTCCGGCCCGCCCGACTCGACGATCCTGCCGCCGAGCATGACGTGTGTCTGGAGCGGGATGTTGTGCTCGAGCAATTGCTCGTGGTGGGTGATGATGAGGATGCCCATCTCGGCCCCGCCAATCCTTGCGATGCTCTCGCTCGCGAGCCTGACGGCATCCGCGTCGAGGCCGCTGTCGGTCTCGTCGAGCACGGCGAACTTCGGCCGAAGCATCGCCAGCTGCAGGATCTCGGCCCGCTTCATCTCGCCGCCCGAGAAGCCATCGTTCACGTAACGACGTGCGAACTCGGAGTCCATCGAGAGCTCCGACATCTTCGCCTTCAACTCTCCGCGGAATTCCCGCATCGGCACGAGCTCCTGTCCCTCCTTGCGGTCGGGGTTTCGCACGTTCGTGACCGAGTGACGCAGGAAGTCGGCGAACCGCACGCCCGGAATCGACATCGGCCGCTGGAACGCGAGGAACAGGCCGGCACGCGCCCGCTCGTCGGGCTCCATGGCGAGAATGTCGCGGCGGCTGCCGTCGGCCCCGACGAGCTCGATCGAGCCCGCCGTCACCTCGTAGGAGGGATGCCCCATGATGGCGTAACCGAGCGTGCTCTTGCCGGAGCCATTGGGGCCCATGAGCGCATGCACTTCACCGCGGCCGATCGTGAGATCGACACCCTTGAGAATCTCCTGTCCGTCGACCGCGACATGAAGTCCGCGAATGACCAGTTGCTCGTTCGCCGCACCGTTCTTCATGGAATCATCGCTCATCTTGTTCAGGAACTCCCTCGGGCCGTTCAGGCCGTGACCTTCTGGTGATCGAACACCAACTCGCCCTCGCCAACCGGAGACGCGACGTAGCCGGAGTGATGCGGAACGGGCAGTTCGTCGTCCACCTTGCCGAGCCCGTCCTTCCGCTTCGCGATCCGCTGGCCCATGATCTTGTCCTGGATCCGCATGAGCCCCTCGAGCAGGCTCTCCGGCCGGGGAGGACAGCCGGGAACGTAGACGTCGACCGGCACGACGAGGTCGACGCCCTTCACCACGTGGTAGCCCCACTTGAAGTACGGACCGCCACCGGTCGTGCAGGCGCCCATCGCGATCACGTACTTCGGATCGGGCATGAGGTTGTAGAGACGACGGACGCGACTGGCCATCTTGTAGGTCACGGTTCCTGCCACGACCATCAGGTCCGCCTGCCGGGGCGTCGCACGGAAGGCGCCGGCGCCGAAGCGATCCATGTCGTAGCGGCTCGCGCCGGCGGCCATCATCTCGATCGCGCAGCACGCCAGCCCGAACGTCATCGGCCAGATGCTCGACTGGCGGGCCCAGTTGATCGCCTGCTCGACCGTCGTCAGGACCAGGTTTTCCTCGAAACGACCCTCGATCCATGGTTTCGGGGAATTGGGCCAGGGCTGTGTCATGATGGGCTCCAGAGCTTTATTTTCACGGTCAATCGACAGGGATCAATCAACACGGATTCGATGCCGAAACGCCTCCCGATGCAACCCCTTCAACCGCGTGCACGGTGAATCGGCAACAGTCGTCGCCGTCGAGCCGGCATTCGGAGAGCTTCACGGGGGCGCCCACGAGATCCTCGAGCATGAGCCGCTCCGCCGAGCAGACGCCCCGATCCTGCTCCGCGAGCTGCG
>JBIIOJ010000110.1:0-9531 GCA_044337015.1 Pirellulales bacterium | reverse complement strand
GAGCACGCCCTGGGTTCGCGGGCCGAAGGACGGCTGGCTGGCCAACCACGACAACCACAAGTCCGCCTGCGTGGTCGGCGACCGGCTCTATATCTCCGCCGGGGCCACGGAGGGGGGCCACGCGCTGATCGAGTGCGATCTCGACGGCCGCAAGGCCTGGGGCACCGGCTTCGGCGCCGACCGTCTGTTCACCGACGGCACCGCGCTGTTCCTGCTCTCCGGCGGCGGTGTCCGCCGCATGAATCCGGCCGACCGCAAGATCGTCGATGCCGTGAAGCTCGACCAAGGGCCCACGCGGAAGGGGCAGGTCGTCGGCCTCGCCGCCCGGGAAGGCAGGATCTACGCGGCGTATCACGGACGAATGCCACGGCTCGACGGGGCGGCCCGCGGCGACCTCGTGGATCTCGCCGCCTGCCTGCCAAAGCTCCAGGCCAGCGTGAAGCGGAGCGACAACTACGGCATCCCGCTTTCGCCGCAGCGCGACTTCATGAGCTTTTTCCGCCTCCAGGGGGATTTCGTCGCCGGCGACGCCCGCAACACGCTTCACATCGAATCGACGAAGGGCCGCGGCCCCCGGCAGCACGTGGTGCTGGCGTTCCGCGAGCCCGTGCCTCTCGGCAGCCTCGTCTTTCCGCGGCCGGCCTCGGGCGACCTCGCCTTCTCGGCAAGCGCGCTCAAGCCCGACGCCCCGTTTCCGCCCAACCCGCGGCGCGAGGCCGACTGGCAGCCGGTCGCACTGCCCGACCTCGCGGCCTGGAACTGCGTGCCGCTGACGGAGCGGCTGCTGACGCGGGCGGTGCGGCTCACGTTCAGCAAGCCCGACGCCGACCTGCTCGGAGACGAGCCCGACGACGACGGGCCCTCGCTCGATGCGGCCGCCGATCTGGAGGGGGGCGATCAGGACGCCGCCGACGCTGGAGACGAATGGTTCGGGCGGATCGAGGGGATGCGGCTTCTGCGGGCGCGGTTCGAGAACGTGGCGCCCACGGCCCGGGTTCGGGTGAGTTCCGGCGACTATGACCCGGCGACGGGCGAATGGGACGCGAAGCGTTCAACGCCGCTCTCCGAGGCGAATCCCGGCGTCTTTCTGCTCGAGTGGGACGCGCCGCAAACGCTCGCGGGCCTCGCCCTCAAGGAGGTGGATGGCGAGATCACGAAGGTGGACGTCTTCACCGGTGACGGCACCCCGGAACTCTCCGGCACCAACGGCTGGAAGACGGTCGGCGAATACCGCCAGAAGCGACGCAGCTTCTACCAGCCCGACGCCGGCAACAATGCGGCTGCCCTCTACCTCGACGGCACGGTGGACTTCGGCGAGGACATCGCCACCAAGGCGATCCGGCTCCGTGTCGTGAAGCAGTGGGGCGAGTCGCCGGATCAGCCGCAGGGCGTGCGGCAGGACCGCGGCGGGCGAAACATCGAGCCCGCCCGCTGCCGGATCTACGGCGTGGCGGCCCTCCATCCGCTCGGCGGCGACGCGCCGCTCGACCCGCTGGCCTACCGTCGGCTGGTCGTCTTCGACGGCTCGAACGGCAAGCAGCTCGCCGAGATGCCGTCGGCCGTCACCGGCAACATCGCCTTCCGGCCGACCGACGGCGTCCTGTTCGGTTTCGTCGGCAAGAAGCTCATGCGGCTGGGCGACGGCACGTCCACGCCGGAGGACTTCATCGGCGACATCGAGCTGCCCGGCCCGCGCGAGGCCCTGGCCTTCGATCCCGCAGGCACCTGCTACGTGTGGGACCATGCCGACGATCGGCGGCAGATCCGCGTCTACGACGAGAAGGGCACGTTTCTGCGGAGCATCGGCAAGCCCGGCCGACGTCAAGGCGGTCCCTACGACCCGGCCGTGATCGACGAGGCGTGGGCGATTGCCGCAAGCGGCCGGGGCGACCTCTACGCCGTCTACCCGCACGACAACCCGCGCCGCACGGCCCACTTCAAACAGGACGGCACGTTCGTGCAGGATTTCCTCGGCGACACCACGTACGGTGGCGGCGGCACGCTCGACCCGTACGACCCGTCGCGGCTCTACTACGGCGACCTGCGGTTTCACCTCGACTGGGAGACGGGCAAGACCCGGCTCGACAGCGTCATGTCGGCGAAGGGCCGCGAGGAGGCGAGTCCGTACGGCTTGGACGTGCGGACCCATCCAGAGGCCATCATGGTCGAGGGGCGTCGATACCTGGTCTCACTGCCCCCAAAGGGCCATCTCTACGACAGTCCTTTCCAGGTGGTGTGCACCTACGACGAAGCGGCGAAGCGGCTGCGACTGGCGGCCGCGGTGGGCGACGCGGGGGCGTTTCCCTACCTCGCGCGGCCGGCGTTTTTCGAGGCGACGGCCGGCAAGCCGCTCGGGAACTTCTCGTTCATCTGGGCCGACCGCAACGGCGACGGCGAGGTGCAGCCCGCGGAAACGGTGCTGACCCCGAAGACGGGCAAGGATGAGGTGCGGGTCGGCCGGGCGGATGCGAAGCTCGGCTTCTGGTCGGGCGCCGCGAGGTACGAGGTGAAGGAATTCCTGCCCGATGGCACACCGGTGTACGAGCGGCGGGCGATGCCGTTTGCGGCGCACTATTCGATGCCCGACGGCAACCACTTCCGCTTCGGCCACCTCCACGGCGGGGAGCGGGGCGACGGCATCAACGAGGTGGTCGATTCCCAGGGCCGCAGGCTCTGGTTCTACCGGGCCCACCAGGGCATGGACGGCCTGAACGTGCCGCCGTGGCAGCCGGGCCGCGTCGACCTGCAGTTCGGCATCGCCGGATTTGGCAAGGTCAAGGGCGACCTCGGCGACATCTTCGTGATCGCCGCCAACAACGGGCAGTGGAACTTGTGGACGGCCGACGGGCTCTTGGCGGGGCACCTCACCCTGCACACGGGCGATCCGCGGCTGAAAGGCTGGCCGGCCGAGCACGCGCGGGGTACGAGGATGGAAAACATCACGGCGGGCCAGGAGCACTTCCGCTCCTTCTTCACGCAAGCCGCCGACGGCAGGTTCTACGTCGTCATCGGGGGCATGTGGATCAGCGTGATGGAAGTTCAGGGGCTCGACCGCATCCGCCGCGGCACGGCGGAACTGACCGTGACGCCCGAAATGCTGCAGAAGACCCGCGAGTGGGAGACGAAGCTCCGCAGTCGTGCGACGTTCTCACGGGTGCCGGTGCAAGAGGTCGGCCGCGGCGCGCCGTCCCTCGACGGAAAGATGGGCGAAGGCGAGTGGCCGGCGGTGACACGCCAGGGCGACGACGCCTCCTTCGGCATGATGTTCAACGACAAGCAGCTCTTCCTGGGGTGGGCGGTGAAGAACCGGGGTCGGCTCGAAAACGGCGGCGACGACTTCCGCCGCTCCTTCAAGACGGGCGCGGCGGTCGACGTGCATCTCGGCACGCGGCCCGGAGCGGCGGCCGACCGCAAGACCCCCGAGGAGGGCGACCTCCGCATCCTCGTCACCCGAGTGGGCGGCAAGCCGGCGACCGTGCTCTACCGTCCGGTCGCGCCCGGTGCGGCCGCCGCCGACCGCTGGGAGACCAGCACGCCGGCCGGGGGCACGACGGCGTTCGATCAGGTGAAGCTGCTCGACAACGCCAAGGTCGTCGTCCACGACGAGGAAAACAGCTATTCGGTCGAAGCGGCGATCCCGCTGGCCGATCTCGGGCTCGCGGCCGCCCCCGCGGGCGGCACCGTCATGAAGATGGACTGGGGCGTGCTGACCACCGACGACGGGTTCGTGACCCGCAGCCGGCGCTACTGGGCCAACCCGATCGCCAGCGGCGTCTCCGACGAGCCGACCGAGGCCCGGCTCGAGCCCGGCCTCTGGGGCTACGCCCGCTTCGGGGCCCCCGCCTCCTCGGGGAAGCCGACGATGACCGACCCGCTCAAGCCCGGCGGAAGCGACGCCACGCTCGACGACCTGCTCGAGGACCTCGAGTAACCGCCACGGGCGATGCCCCTGTTGCCGCAGAGTGGCACTCTGCGGAACCCGACAACCACAGGACGGCCCATGTGCGATTTGCAAAGGAGGCGGGCGAAGGCTCCGCTCACTTATCCGCCTGCGGCGGCTTGACTTCAGACGGACTCAGGGCAAGGCGGAAGCCCAGGTAGTTGTGACTGTAATGCCATGCGTACCCGTGGCGGTACGCCGACCGGCAATACTTGGCCGTGTTGCCCCAGCAGCCGCCCCGCATGACCCGTTCTTCGCCTTTAGACAACCCCTGCGGATCCGTCGCCGCGCCCTCGGGATAAACACCATACAAGTCGCTGCACCACTCCCACACGTTTCCATGCATGTCATACAACCCCCACGCGTTGGCCTTCTTCTGACCGACCGGATGGGTTTGGCTGCCTGCATTCCCTTCGTACCAGCCATACTCGCCCAACTGAGATTCATCATCGCCAAACGAGTATTTGGTGTTTGTTCCGGCTCGGCACGCATATTCCCACTCCGCCTCCGTTGGAAGCCGATAGACCCGGCCTGCCTTGCGTTCTTCGGGAAGAGCCGAGAGCTTTTCGCAAAACGTAACCGCGGCGTTCCACATCACCTTCTCCACGGGACGGTCGTCATCCTGCCAACTGCCCGGCGCATTCCCCTTCGACCAGAAAGGGCTCTCCACACTCCCCATCACCTGCTTCCATTGGGCGTTCGTCACCTCGTATACGCCCATGTAGAAGGGCTTCGTCAGCGTCACCTGATGGGGCGTCTCGTCGGTGCCGCCTCCACCCTGGCCCATTGTGAACGTGCCCGCGGGGAGAAGCTTGAGTTGCATCCCGATCGAGTTTTCAAATACCTCCGGGCCGGGTTCCGCTGACGCTACTGCGCAGCCCCACGCAATCACGATTCCGATCATCCACGCGTCCCATCGCATGGCCGCTCCTGCTTTTGAGTCGCGGCATCCTGCCGCAACTTCTCGCCCGGCTGCGTGGACCTTCGCGGGCGGCCTGGGCCGACCCGGTTGTCTTCCTGACAGATTAACCAATGTCACTTACCACACCCGTGCTCGTGCCGAACGTGTCGGCCTCGATGCCCATCTGGTGAAGCATCCGCACGAACAGGTTCGAGAGCGGGCGGTTGTTCGAGCGGTCGTACAACACGTGCCCGGCGTGCTTGAAGCCGCCTCCGGCGAGAATGATCGGCAGGTTCTCCGACGTGTGTGCCGACGCGTTTCCGAGGCTGTTGCCGTGAAAGACCATCGTGCGATCGAGCAGCGATTCATTTCCTTCGCTGGAGCCTTGCAGCTTCGTGAGAAACTCGTTGAACACGCGATACTCCGCCTCTTCGACCTTCGCGAGCAGCTCGATCTTCGCCGCGTCCTGGCCGTGATGCGAGGCGTCGTGATGAATCACGTTCACGCCGCCGACGTTCACCCCTCCGTGACTAAAGAGGCCCAGGTTGATGATCCGCGTGGAATCGGTTTGCAGCGCGAGATGAATCATGTCGAACCACTGGCGTGACCGTTCGATCAAATTCTTTTCTTCGCGCGGCTGATAGTCGACCTTCGGCTTCGGCTTGGTGACCCATGTCTCGTCCTGCGCGAGGCGTTCCTCGGCCTCGCGAATCGACGTCAGCAGATTGTCCAGTCGCTCGCGATCGCCTGCGCCCAGGTTGCGGGCCAGGTCGCGGGCCTGCTGGCGGACACCGTCCAGGATGCTTCGTCCGTGCCTCAGCCGCTGCACTTCACGGGCGATTTCGTCGGGCGTGCCATCGACGAAGAGTTGACGAAACACGTCTGTGGGGTTGCCCCAACTCGGCACACGCACCCCTTTGCGGTTGTAGGCATGCGCACTGTCGAGCCCGATGCAGGGAAACCGCGTTTCGCGGCCGACCTGCTCGGCGGCAAGAATGTCGAGCGAAACCGTGTTGCGGTGGTCTTTATAGAGGACCTCGGCGGCGACACCCGTGAACAACCCTGGATCGGCACCATGGTGATAGTGGCCCGGATGTGAGATTCCCGAGAACAGGGTGAATCGACCGCGATGGTCGTCGAGCAGCTTCAGGTAACGAGTGGATTCGTAATCGAGCCCGGCCTTTTCCGGGAAAAGAAAGGGCGCGTGCGTGCCCAGGTAGCGGCCGATGAGAACCATGCGCCGCGGTGACAGGTTCGCCGCTTTCGCTTCGGCTCCGAGGCCGAGCGGGACCATGGCGTCGAGCAGCGGCAAGCCGATGGTGACGCCCCCGGCGCGAAGCATCGTGCGGCGCGAGAGCAGGCGAGTGTTCAGGGGAATCATGATCCGGCCTTCCTTACTTGGTGAGAAACGCTGGGCTCTGCACGACTTCATGAACGAGGGATCGCAGCCCGTAATTCCGCTCGCGCGTCCGGGCGACGATGGACTGCACGACTTCGCGGTCCGCAAACTGCACGTCGGCGCCGGTCGCGAAAACGAGCAGTTGCCGCGCGAGGTTGCGGGCAAGCTGCTCCTTGTCTTCGAGCAGCAGCGACTTGTAATCGTCGATGTTCTTGAACTCGCGACCTTCCGCCGTGGTCCCGCCGATTTCCACGTCGGGCCCGCGCCATACATTCCGCTCGGGATAATTCGGAAGCTTTACACTGCCTTTCGAATTGTGACGCTCCGACAGGCGATAGAACTCGCGCCAGCCGCCGATCACGTCGAACGATTCGAGCGCAAAGCCGGGCGGGTCGATGTGCTTGTGGCACGAGGCACACGCGGCGATGGCCTGGTGCTTCGCCAACTGCTGGCGAATCGTCGTCGAGCCGCGAATGTCCGGCTCGATCGCGCCCACGTTCGGCGGCGGCGGGGCGGGCGGGGTGCCGATGATCTTTTCCAGCACCCATTTGCCGCGCAGGATCGGCGACGTCGTCGTGCCGTTGGCCGTCACTTTCAGAATGCTGGCATGGGTCAGCGCACCTCCGCGGTGGGAGTTCGGCGGAAGCGAAACTCGCCGCAGCTCGCCGCCATACACGCCGTCGATGCCGTAGTGCTGCGCCAACCGTGAGTTGAGCATCGTCCAGTCGGAATGGACGAACTCGGCGACGCTGCGATCGTGCCGCAGCATCTCGCCGAAGTACAGCTGCGTCTCGCATGGCATGGACCACAGCAAGAAGTCGTCGAATTCGCCGTACATCCTCCGGTCGGGCGAAGTCGCATCGATGTTCCGCAGTTCGAGCCATTGGCCGGTGAAATTCTCGATGAAGCGTTGCGCTCGATCGTCGTCGAGCATCCGTTCGACCTGCGCCCGCAGCACCTCCGGCTTGCGCAGCTCCCCCCGGGCGGCGACCGCGGTCAGTTCGTCATCGGGCAGCGTGGACCAGAGGAAGTACGACAACCGCGAGGCCACGGCATGGTCATCGAGCGCACCTGGGCGTTCGTCGAAGTAGAAGAAACGCGGCGACGAAAGGATCGCCTTGTAGGTGCCGCGCAGGGCCGCGTGGAATTCTTCGCCCTCGTCCAGAAGCTGTTGAAAAACCGCGATGGAGGAGGCGAGCGTCGCGTCATCGACCGGCCGGCGCAGCGCCCTTGGCAGAAAGTCACGGAGCAATCGCTCGCCGTCGGCCTGCGGGTCGGTCGAGACGGGAATCAGCGGATCCCGCTGCCACGCGTCGTCTCTGCGGTCCTCGCGAATCTCGGGCGGCTTGTGGCCGGCACGTTCGGCTTTCACGACGCTCGCTGGTGTCAGCGGCAAATCGCCGAACAGCCGCTTGTGGCTCGGCGGCGGAAATTCTCCGAGCGGGCCTTCGAGTTCCATCAGCGCGAACGCGAATCCCGGCCCGGTGAAAGTCTCGTTGAGCGGCTGGCCTTTGAGTTGGTCGCGCACGGTGTTTTCGTTCGGCAGTTGCCAGCCGTTGATGCGGATGCCGTTGCGCTTGTCCAGCACCGTTTCGATCTCGAATACTCCGGGGCGATCAGGCGGCGCATCGAACGTCGCCAACGTCCTCCCCTCAGGTTGATGGACCGTTTTCACAATGCGAACTTCCAGCGGCAGCGGGCGATCGCCGGTGTTGATCGCTTGCGCGACGATTTTTAGCCGATAGCGGCCCGTCGTGGGAACTTCAGGCGACTGAATCGGATTATGGTTCGGTAGGCCGATGTGGACATTGACACGTTCGCCATCGAGCCGCGCGTATTTGTCTCGGAGGTTTCGTAAGCCGCTATTTTCGAAGGCCTCCTTGCCGGTGCGGCGAAACGCCAGTTTTTTCGGGGGCCGCGTGGCAATCGCGGCATCGAGCGCCAGATCGGCGGCCTGCTGATAGCGCACCAGATGCGACGACGAAACATCGAGCCCCTCGCTCACGTTGTCGAAGCCCGCCACGGAGCCGTCGTCCGGCAGCACGTCGCCGAGCTTGACCGAGACCCCCAGCAGGTCGTTGAGCGTGTTCTCGTGCTGCGTCCGATTGATCCGCCGCAGCGCGACGCGGCCCTCGGTCTTTTGCCGCGCCAGCGATGCCGCGTGCAGTGATTGATGAAGCGAGCCGACCGCCGCCCGGCGATCGTCGGGCGACGGCTGATCGGCATCGGGAGGCGGCATCTCGCCGGCCTCGAGCTGGTCGTGAACCCGCACCCACGTCGCAACAGTGCGCTGGTCGGCGAGGTCGAACTTCACTTTTGTCAGATCGAGCCCCGCCTCGGGCTTCTCGCCGCTGTGGCAGTCGAAGCAATGCTTCTGCACGAGCGCCGCGACTTCGCCCGGAACCTGCGCGGTCGCGGGAAAAACTCCCGAGAAAAACAGCAGGGCGGCGAGGAGGGCGACGACGTCATCCGAGGCGGGCATGGCGTGCTGTAGAGGGGGCCGGATGTCGGGCGGGCGCCGGTACCGATCGCCGCCGCCCGCCGTCTTGATTAGCCTCACGGGCTACGATTCCGCTGAAAAAAAGTGTGAAAAAAAGTGGCAGCCACCAAATCTGGGCACTTTAGCCCATTATTCGGATGTGGCGGCCGGCACCTTTTTCCTTTCGATGGTGATGGAGAGGCTGTTTGCCACGGGGCGTTCCTGGCCGTCGGCCATCACCAAGTTCGCCGAGCCACCGCCATCGAGGGCCAGCGCATCGACGGCGCCGAATTCCTCGAGCACCAGCGCCACTTCCCGGTAGGTCATGCCGGCGCTGAACTCCGGCTGACGTCCATCCGAGACGAAGAGGATCAGTCGATGGTCACGGTGTTGTCGATGCCGATCTGCGCTCCGCCGCGTTCGACGAAGGCCCGTGTCGTCTCCAGGTCGCATTCGCCCGGACGGTCGCCGTTGGGCCCGCTCGTCTTCATCGTCACGCCCGGCTGCTTCAGGTCGACGATGACGACGTGCATGTCGATCTCGCGCGGGGTCGAGACATGCCGGTGGACGTACCGAACGCCCGGGAACGGTTGCGTCGTCCTGTCCGCAGCCTCGGTGTTTGCGAGCAGTCCCAGGGCCAGCAGACCCACGAGCAGCCCATACCGATCACGCACCACATGAATGCTCATGGCTGTCGGCGGCCTACTTGCGCTGGCGGCGGAGGACGTAGGCCGCGGTGGCGATGCCGATGCCTGCCATGGCGAGCGATGCCGGCTCGGGCACGATCACGAACTGGGTCACCTGGCCGGTCG
>JBIIOJ010000392.1:0-2752 GCA_044337015.1 Pirellulales bacterium | reverse complement strand
GCGAAATCCTCGAGCCCGGCGACCAGCCGCTTCGCATACTCGGCGTTGCCGCATTCCTGGTCCCATGGGGTGAGCATGGCGACCTTCAGTTCGGCTGCGTCCGGTTCATCGACGCGGATCCGCGTCGAGACGACTGTGCCGTGCGGAATCCCGCGGAGCCGGCACTGCGGCTCGACGGCGGGAGCATTCACGCCGGACGCGCGCGGAAGAACTACCGTCCGGTCAGCCTCGCTTGTAGCGGCCATCGCTGCCCTCCTGGTCCGAAATTCGGCGGGAAGATAGCGGGGCGATGGCGGGCGGGAAAGATCAAATCCCCCCTGGGAAAGATGGGCAAGATTCCCGCGGGAGCGGCTTTCAGGGCGGCGTTCCCGGCGAATCAGATCCGCACGCCCCGTACGGTGGTCCAGGTCACCGTCTTGGGCCAGGTGCTGAACGCGAGGGTCGTGAACCGGGCGCCGTCGCTCCGCGCCACCCGCCAGGCACCGTTGGAGGTGTTGCGGCCGGCAATGTCGGACTTGCCGTCGCCGTCGAAGTCACCGACGACGATCGCCGCCCAGGGAATGTCGGCGGTCCAGAATCCGAACCGGGTCGTGACGAAGGCCGTGCCGGTGCTTCGCGAGACGTTCCAGTGGCCCGTCGCGGCGTTGCGGCCGGCGATGTCGGTCTTGCCGTCGCCGTCGAAGTCACCGGTGACGATGTCGACCCATGTGATCGACGCGTTCCAGGGGCCGACTTGCATGTTCATGAAGGCCGTGCCCGTGCTCCGCGAGACCCGCCATGCTCCGCTCGAGGAGCGTCCGGCAATGTCGGTCTTGCCGTCGCCGTCGAAGTCGCCCGTGAGGATCGAGTTCCACTGGATCGACGTCTGCCACGAGCCGAAGCGGGAAGACGTGAACGAACTGCCGGTGCTCGTGGCGACCTGCCAGGAGCCGTCGGCGGGATTCCGGCCGACGACGTCGGTCTTGCCGTCGCCGTTGAAGTCGCCGGTCATGATCGACGCCCAGGCCGTCGCGGTGGACCAGTCACCGAACGAGGCGTTCGTGAAGGCCGATCCCGTGCTGCGGGCGACCTGCCAGGAACCGTCGGCGGGATTACGTCCGACGATGTCGGCCCGGCCGTCGCCGTCGAAGTCTCCGACCATCACCGACTGCCAATTGACGTCGGGAGACCAGGAGCCCCACACGGAAGGTGTCGCCGTGCCGGTCGCGGGCGTGAGGCCGACCCGCCATTCACCCGAGGCGTTCCTTGCGGCGAAATCATCGCGGCCGTCGTCGTTGAAGTCGCCCGTGAGGAAGTTCGACCAGGTGCCGGCGGGAAGCGTCGCCAAAAGCGAGCTTGCGAACTGGGAGCCGGTGCTCTCGCCGATCCGGACGGTGTTGTCGCTCCCGAGGCCGATGAGGCCGTTCGGGGCGACCGGAGCGGCCCGGGAGACGGAGAAGGTGTCTTCGGCGAAGTCGGTCGGGTTGAAGATGGAAGAGGCGCGGACCGTAATGACCGCCGTGCCGACGCCGCCCCGCGGCAGGCTCAGCTGGAGCTTGCCGTCGGCGCCGATCGCTGCGGCCACGATCGATGAATCACTTGATGAAGCGACGTAGACGAGCTCGCCCACGCGGCGGACCGCGGGAAAGTAGACGAAGTCGTTGACGGAGAACTGGTAGTCGGCCGGCAGCGGTGGGGCCTGCTGCGTGAGGAGTGGCGTATCGCTCAGCGCCCCGTTTTGGAATGCCGCCCGGATGTCGTGCCGCGGGAGCGATGCGATCCCGTCGAAGAGGTTCATCCCCGATCCGAGCACCCGGCCGAACACGGTGAACCCGCCATTCTGGTTGTCGAGACTGTCGGGGTTTTGGGGGTCGTTGTTGTCAGAAAGGTTTACGAACCATTCGCTCGTGGCGCTGTTGGCGTTTCCTCCGACTTTCGCCATCGCGATCGTGCCGCGGGTGTTCGACGTGCCGAACTCGTTGACGATCGGGGCGAACGTGTCGATGTGCGGGAGGCCTGCGGCGAGCTTGAAGCCGCCCCCCTGGATCACGAAGCCAGGCACGGAGCGGTGGACGAACGTGTTGTCGTAGCGGCCTTCGTCGGCGTAGCGGAGAAAGTTTTCGACGGTGACGGGCGTCGTGCGGGTGCGGCCGGGGCCCTCTTGGTCGAAGAGTTCGAAGAAGGCCAGGTCGTAGGGGGCGCCGAGATTCGTCTGGAGGCCCACGACCGTGCCGGTCACGGCCGAGTCGTCGAAGAACGGTAAAAGATCGATCGCGCGGTCGGCGGCTGCGGCAGAGAGCGCGAGATCGGGCAGCGGCGCAAGCACCCCCACCGCCATGGCATGACGCGGCTCGAGCGGCTCGTACGACAGCCTCCGCGGAATCCGTTTTCGCCTGGACATGGAACCGTTCCTGCTCGATCGAGCCCTGGAACAAAGTTTACGTCGTTCGGGGCCTCAGGGATCGGTCCGGGTCTTTTTGCGGCCTTTTTCGGGGGTTGTGAGCCGGTCGATCGGCACGAACCCGTCCGCCCCGCCGGGGGCCGGCGGGGCGGAACCGCCGCAACCGGGCCGGCCGAGCCGGCCGATGAAGCCTCGGGCGAGCCAGGCGGCGGCGGCTATGGCGACGGCGACGGCGACGACGTCCTGGAAAGCCGCCATGGTGCCCCGCTCCCTAGAGCCCGATCATCGTGCCGGCCTGGTAGACGACGCAGGCGGCGAGCCAGGCGAGCGTGGTCATGGAGAGGAAGCTCACGAGCGACCAGAGCCAGCTTC
>JBIIOJ010000109.1:0-9554 GCA_044337015.1 Pirellulales bacterium | reverse complement strand
CTCGGCATCCGGATGGCGGAGGCCCTCGGCTCGCCGGCCTTCCGCGTGATCCTCGGCAACGCGGCCGACCGGCAGACGCCCGGCGGCATCGACGCGAGGATCGCCGACATCGTGAAGGTCCTGCGGACGGCCCGCTCGCAGGCGTCCGACGCCGGCGTGAAGATCGCCGTGGAGAACCATGCGGGCGACATGCAGTCGCGGGAGCTCTTTTGGCTCGTCGAGGAGGCGGGGCCCGAATTCGTGGGTGTGAACTTCGACTCGGGGAACGCCACCTGGGCCCTCGAAGACCCGCTCGACGCCCTGCGGCGGCTCGCGCCGCACGTCGTCACGACGAGCCTCCGCGACTCGATGCTCTGGCAGACAGACGGTGGCGTGGCCGTGCAGTGGACGGCGATGGGGGAGGGCTGCACCGACCTGACGGCCTTCTTCGACCACTTCGCGGAGCACTGCCCCCGCGTGACGGTTCATATCGAGACGATCTCCGGATTTGCGAAGACCTTCCCGATCGGCGACCGCGAGTTCTGGAAGGCCTACCCCGAGGCGCGGGCTTCCGACCTCGCCGCGTTCCTTGCGCTTTCAAAGAAGGGCCGGCCGCTCGAGCCCTTCCGCCCCGACCCCGACCGGCCCCGCGAGGAGAGCGAGCGGGAGTACCAGGCGGCGGAGCTTTCCCGGAGCATCGACTTCTGCCGGACGAAGCTCGGCCTGGGCCTTCGCGGCTGAAAGGCCCCGATCCGGCGGCTGCGGCGTTGTTTTTTGCCGGGGGAATCCGCGGGGGCTTTTGCTGCGAATAGACTCGCAGTTTCACGAATCGGTTCCGCCCCACCTCCCGAGGATCCCCGCTGCGATGAGCCCCTCTCCCGAACTGCCCGACGACGACGTCCGCAAGCTCGATCGCCTCCGCGAGTCGTATTCTCGGCTCCAGCAGGAACTCGCACGGGTGATCATCGGCCAGCGGGAGACGATAGAGAAGCTCGCCGTCTGTCTCTTCGCCCGCGGCCACGCCCTCCTCGTGGGCGTGCCCGGCCTTGCCAAGACGCTGCTCGTGAGCCGGCTCGCCGAGGCGGTCTCCCTGAAGTTCAGCCGCATCCAGTTCACGCCCGACCTCATGCCGATGGACATCACCGGCACCGACATCCTCCAGGAAGGGGCCGCAGGCCGGCGGGAGTTTCACTTCGTGCCGGGGCCGGTGTTCGCCAACATCGTGCTGGCCGACGAGATCAACCGGGCACCGCCGAAGACGCAGGCGGCGATGCTCGAGGCGATGCAGGAGCAGAAGGTCACCGTGGTGGGAAAGACCTCGCGGCTCGAGCCGCCGTTCTTCGTCTTGGCCACGCAGAACCCCGTCGAGCAGGAGGGCACCTACCCGCTGCCGGAGGCGCAGCTCGACCGGTTCATGTTCCTCATCGACGTGGACTACCCGTCGGAGGACGAGGAGGTGATGATCGCCCGCACCACGACCGGCGAAACGCCGCCGTCGCTCGATCACGTCCTCTCCGCCGCCGACATCATCGATTCGCAGCAGCTCGTCCGCAGGATGCCGGTGCCCGACCACATCTATCGCTTCGCCGCCCGGCTCGCGCGGCGGACGCGGCCGCAGGGGCCGACCGCGCCCGACTGGCTCAAGCCGCTCGTGTCGTGGGGGGCGGGGCCGCGGGCCGTGCAGTACCTCGTGCTCGGGGCGAAGAGCCGGGCCGCGCTCACCGGCGGCTACATGGTGCGGCTCGAGGACGTGGCCGCGGTCGCGGCACCCGTGCTCTCGCACCGCGTGCTCACCACGTTCGCGGCGCAGGCCGAGGGGATCGACTCGAAGAAGATCGTCGAGCGGCTCGTGGCCGAGGCGATCGCAGACGAGGGTCGCTAGAGCATGTTCACCGAGCGGACGACGCGGACGTTCATCGACAGCGGCGTCGTTTCGCGGCTGTCGGCCGTGCCGCTCTTTTCCCGGCGGCCCATGGTGGGCAGCGTTTCGGGAAGGCACGTGAGCCCCCACCGCGGATCGAGCGTCGAGTTCGCGGAGTACCGCAAGTACGTCCCCGGCGACGACCTGCGCCGGCTCGACTGGCGGGTCTACGGTCGCACCGACCGCAACTACGTCAAGGAGTACGAGGCCGACACGAACCTGCGATGCTGCCTCGTGGTCGACACGAGTGGCTCGATGCGGTTCGGCTCGACGGGCACCCCGCGGATCGACTACGCGCGGCGACTGGCCGGCACGCTCGCCTTTCTCGCCAGCCGGCAGGGGGATGCCGTCGGCATCTCGTGCGCGGGCGAGAAGATCGTGCAGCACCTGCCGCCGCGTCGGAACGCGGCCCACCTGCGGCTCGTGCTCGACGTCCTGGAGCAGGCCAATCCGCAGGGACCGTCGCGTCTGCCGCAGGTGCTCCATGAGCTCGCGGAGACGGTGCGACAGCGGGCGCTCGTGGTGATCGTGTCCGATCTGTTGATGGATCCGGAGGAGCTTGCCGGCTGCTTCGGCCACCTGCGGTTTCGCAGGCACGACGTCGCAGTCTTCCACCTGCTCGACCCGCAGGAGGTGGCGTTCGACTTTCATCGGCCCACGCGGTTTATCGACGCGGAAGGAGGAGAGCCGATCTTCGTCGACCCCCTCGAGATCGCCGACCGTTACGCGAAGGCGCTTGCCGCGCACCTTGAATCGATCCGGCGGACGGTGCTCGAACAGGGGATCGACTACCACCGCGTCGTCACGGACGAGGATTACGAGAAGGTGCTCGCCCGGTTCCTCGTCGGCAGGGCGTCCGGGAGGGCGGGCCGATGACGTTTCTCCAGCCCGCGATCCTCTGGGCGCTCGCGCTGGTCGCGCTGCCGCTCCTCATCCACCTCATCAACCAGCGGCGGTTCCAGTCGGTGGAGTGGGCGGCGATGATGTTTCTGCGGTCGGCCCGGGCGCTCTCCCGCGGTTACACGCGGCTGCGGCGGTGGCTCATCATGCTCCTGCGGATGGCGGCCGTGGCGGCCGCGGTCGTGGCGGTGAGCCGGCCGCTGTCGCAGGGTTGGCTCGCGGCGGCGGGAGGCGACCGCGGCGGCACGGCCATCGTGCTCGTCGACCGCTCGCCGAGCATGGTCCAGGCCTCCGGCCCGGGAGGCGAGTCGAAGCTCGACACGGCGAGGCGGCAGGTGGCCGCGGCGCTCGAATCGCTCGGAGCTCGTCGCACCATCCTCATCGACAGCGTCTCCTGCAGGCCGGTGGAGCTGGACTCGCCGCGGGCGATCCTGCGGGCGACCGAAGCCGAGCCTGCCGCCGCCGGGGCAGACCTGCCGCGCATGATGCAGGCGGCGTGCGAATGGCTCGCAGGATCACAGGGTGAGGCTGCGACGATCTGGATCTGCTCCGACCAGCGGTCGAACGACTGGAAGGCGGCCGACCCCGCCTGGGAGCCGATCCGCGAGACGCTCGCGAAGCTTCCGCAGACCGTGCGGCTCACGCTCCTGGGCTACCCGCAGCCCGCCGAAGAGAATCTCTCGGTGCGGGTCGTCGATCCGGTGCTCGAGCCGCGGGGCAATGCGTGGCAGCTCGTCATGGATGTCGAGGTCCGGCGGGCTGCCGCAGGCCGGCCGGTCCGCGTGCCGGTGGGGATCGAGCTTGGGAAGGCCCGGTCCACGGTCGAGGTCGAACTCTCCGGCACGGAGGCGATCCTCCCGCGTCACACGATCCCGATCGACGCCGACGTCCTCGCGGCGTCGGCCGATCCCGCGCAGGCCCGGGGCCATGGCCGCGTCTCGATTCCCGCCGACGAGAATCCTGCCGACAACGACTTCTACTTCGCCTTCGGCGTGCCACCGGTGCGGCGGTCGGTGGTCGTCGCCGACGACGCCCAGGCCCGCCGCGTGCTCGAACTCGTTGCCGGCATTCCGCCCGACAAGCTGCTCCGCGCGGTCGGCGATGCCACGACGGCCGAGGCGTTTGCGGCGACGCCGCTCGATGAGGTCGCGGTCGTTCTCTGGCAGTCGGCCGTGCCCGAGGGACCGGCGGCGGATGCACTCAACAAGTTCGTCGATCGTGGCGGCGAGGTGATTTTCCTGCCGCCCGAAGCCGCGTCGACCGCCCGCTTCGGCGGCCTCGGGTGGGGATCGTGGAGCGAGCACAGCCCGCCCATCCGTCCGGCCTCGTGGCGAACGGAAGAGGGGCTGCTCGCCGGCACCCGCAGCGGCGACCCGCTGCCCGTCGGCGAACTCGAGATCCGCCGCAGCCGCGGGATCGAAGGAGAGGGCACGCCGATGGCCGTGCTGTCCGACGGCAGCCCGCTCGTGATGCGGTCCACGGGCCGCGCGGGCGTCCATTTTCTCGCCACGACGCCGTCGCCGCGGGACTCCGATCTCGCTGCCAACGGCGTCGTGCTCTACGCGGTCGTGCAGCGTGCGATCGACGAGGGCGTGGCGGCCGTCGCCGCCGCGCGGCAGGCCGATGCCGGAGCGGGCGGCCCCGGCGGAGCCGTCGCGGCCGTCGAATCCGACGACTGGCGGCAGGTGGATGGGCCGCCATCGCCCTCGACCGAGGCGGGATTCCATGCCGGCGTCTACGTGACGGGCGAAGGTGCGGGCCTTGGCGGGCTGACCGCCGTGAACCGGCCGGCCGCGGAGGATGCCGCCGAGGTCGTTGCTGATCGGCAGGTGGAGGCGATCTTCCAGGGGCTGCGGTTCACCCGGTTCGAGCGGAAGGCGGGTGATCGCGGTGCGATCGTGGAGGAGGTTTGGCGGCTCTTTCTCACGGCTGTGCTCGTGGCGCTCGTCGTGGAAGGGCTGCTCTGCCTTCCCTCGAGGACGAGGCCGGGCATGGTCGCGCGGCCCGCGGGGGTGGCGGCATGACGATTCCCGCGATGCCAGCGAATGCCGCGGTGGCCGCCGACGGCCTGCGGTTCTCGTGGACGCCCTGGTCGCTCGGCGTGTCGATCGCGCTGCTTTGCTTGGTCGCGGCCGTATGTGTGGCCGGATGGTGGAGGAGTGGATTCCGACCGGGGTATGGGCTGCTCGAGTCGCTGCGTTTCCTGATCGCCGCGTTCGTGGTGCTCCTGCTCAACCAGCCCGAGTGGGTCACGGAGACCAGGCCCTCCGAGAAGCCGGTCGTCGCGGTGCTCGTGGACGACTCACGGAGCATGACCACGGCCGACGTGCAGCAGGTCACGGCGGCGCGAGGGGAGTCGAGTGCCGCGGCGGCGATCATTTCGCGGGAGCGGGCGGTCGCGGGCTTGCGCGGGTCAGATTTCTGGAAGCCGCTCGAGGATCGCTTCACGGTCCGCATCGCGACGTTTCCGTCCCGGGAAACAGGCGATCGAAAGGAATCGCGGCCCGGCACGAACCTGTTCGAGCCGCTCGACGCCGCCCTCCGCGGCGAGACCGACCTCAAGGCCGTCGTGCTCGCGTCGGACGGCGACTGGAACGAGGGCCGGCCCCCGGCGCAGGCGGCCGCGGCGCTTCGGCTTGCCGGCATCCCCGTGATGGCCGTGCCGGTCGGCAGCGTCACGCCGCTGCCCGACGTCGCCGTCGCCTCGCTCGACTCCGCCGTGACGGGCGTCGTGGGCAAACCGTTTCGCATCCCGTTCACGATCAAAAGCACGCTGCCGCAGGAACAGGCGGTGAGCGTCGTCGTCGAGACCTCCGATGGAGAGAGCTTCACGAAGGAGGTGCGGCTGGCGGCGATGGCGAAGACCACCGATGCCGTCTACTGGACGCCCGACAAGACGGGCGACTTCACGATCACCGTGCGGGTGCCCCCCGACGCCGCCGAGGTCGTGCCCGACAACAACTCCCGCACGGCCCCCGTCGCCATTCGGCAGGAGAAGCTGCGGGTGCTCGTCGTGGAGAGCGTGCCGCGGTGGGAATATCGCTATCTTCGAAATGCGCTCGCCCGCGATCCCGGCGTCGAGCTTTCCTGCCTGCTCTTCCAGCCCGGGCTGTCGAAGGTGGGTGGCGGCAACAAGGACTACATCAAGCGGTTTCCCGGCAGCCTCGACGAGCTGTCGCAGTTCGACGTCGTCTTCCTCGGCGACGTCGGGCTCGGAGAGCGACAGCTGACCGACGAGGACTGTCGGCTCCTCGAGGGCCTCGTCGAGTTCCAGGCCTCGGGCCTCGTCTTCATGCCGGGCCCGCTCGGCAACGAGCTGTCGCTCGTCGATTCGCCGCTCGGCGACCTGCTGCCGGTCGTGATCGATTCGGCTCGTCCCGAGGGAACGGGCACTCCCATTCCCGGAAACTTCGCGCTCACCGACCGGGGCCGCACGAGCCTGCTCACCCGGCTCGCCGATTCCGTCGAGGAGAACCTCGCGGTCTGGGAATCGCTGCCGGGCTTCCAGTGGTACGGGCCCGTGCTCCGCGCGAAGGCGGGCAGCGAGGTGCTCGCGGTGCACGACGCCGCGTCGAACGAGTTCGGCAGGATTCCGCTGCTCGTGACGCGGCCATTCGGCGCGGGGAAGGTGCTCTTCATGGCCACCGACGGCGCGTGGCGGTGGCGGAAGGGCGTCGAGGACAAGTACCACTACCGCTTCTGGGGCCAGGTCGTCCGCTGGATGGCCTACCGCCGCACGATGGCCAAGGGGGAGCGGATGCGGCTGCTCTTCACGCCGGAGCAGCCGGAAGTCGGGCAGGTCGTGTCGCTCGACGCAAGCGGCAGCGACCCGGTCGGTGAGCCGATCGTCACGGGCTCGATGACCGTCACGGTCAGAGCTCCGTCCGGCGCCGAGGAAGTGATCCGCCTCGCGGCACCCGGCGAGCAGGGGGAATGGGGTGTCTTCTCCGGCGGATGGACCCCGCGGGAGCCGGCCAGCCATGAACTGATACTCGCCTGCGCCGAGGCGGGCGAACCGCTCGCGACGTCGGTGTTCGTGCAGGCTGCGGCCGGGGAGGCGATCGGTGAGCCGGCCCGGCCCGATGTCATGGAGGAGATCGCGAGGCTCACGCAGGGAACCGTGACGCCATCGGGTAAACTGAGCGACGTGATAGAGGCGCTCCGCGGGCTGCCGGAGAGCCCGCCGGAGGTTCGACGCGTGAGACTCTGGGCCCACCCTGCGGCGCTGGCGACACTCGTGAGCCTGCTCGCCGTGTTCTGGGTCGGAAGGAAATGGCAGGGGCTGTTCTGATGAACGATCGCGCATCGACCGCCGACTCGCTCTCGCTTCCCGACGGGCTGCACCTCCAGCTCGCCGCCTTCCGACGTCTGCTGTGGCGGATCAAGTCGATCGAGGCCTTGGGCGTGGCCGCGTTCGGGCTGCTCGTGGCGTGGATCGTGCTCTTCGTGGCCGATCGCCTCGGCGAGACGTCGTCCCTCGTGCGGTGGATCCTGTTCGCCGTGTCGGCCGGCTGCGGCGCCGCGATCCCGATCGCAGCGCACCGCTGGATCTGGCGGCACCGCAAGCTCGACAGCCTCGCGAAGCTCATCGCGAGGCGGTTTCCCTCGCTCGGCGATCAGCTGCTTGGCGTCGTCGAGATCGTACGCAACCGTAGCGAGCAGCAGCGATCGCGAAGCCTGTGCGAGGCCGCCATCCGGCAGGTCGCCGACGCGGCGGGCCGGCAGGATCTGCGGGAGGCCGTGCCCCGGCCGAGGCACCTGCTCTGGGCCGCGCTCGCAGCCGGCCCGCTCCTGCTCGCGGCGGCGATGCCGCTGGTGTTCCCCGAGGCGGCTACGAATGCCTGGCGGCGGCTGCTCGCCCCGTGGCAGGCCGTGGAGCGGTTCACGTTCACGCGGGTCGATCGCCTGCCGGGAAGGCTCGTCGTGCCCCACGGCGAGGAGGCGGAGATCGGCGTCAGCCTGCGGGAAGAATCGCGATGGCGGCCCGACCGGGCGGTGGCGCGGATCGGCCGCGGGCCGGCGCGGAAAAGCTCGCTCGACGGCGACCGCTACCGCTTCATGCTGCCGCCGCAGGCAGCTGAGGCGTCGCTGTCGCTGTCGGTCGGCGACGCGAGGCAGAAGGTGACGCTCGCGCCCACCTTCCGACCGGACATCGCGGCCATCGAGGCGAGAATCGAGCTTCCCGAGTATCTCGATCGCCCTGAAACCATCGTGAAGGATGCCCGCGGCGGCGTGGTGTCGGTGGTGAAGGGGAGCACGGTGATGGTGGCCGCGACCGCCAATCGCGAGTTGTCGTCTGCCCGGGCCGACGGGCTCGAGGTCGTGCCCGAGGGTGCGGGCGTCTCGACGGCGGCAGTCGAGGTCGATCGCGACCGCGAGATCAGGCTCGAGTGGCAGGACACGCTCGGGCTTTCGGGAGCCAAGCCGTTCGTCGTGAGCCTGCAGGCCCGCGACGACGCGCCGCCGACGATCACGGCCGACGGGCTCGCGGGAAGGGGGGTGCTGCTCGAGACCGACACCGTGCGGTTCACGCTCCTTGCCAAGGACGACTTCGGCGTGAAGCAGGCGGGCATCGAGTGGGTCGGTGTGGAAGGGCAGGAAGGCGCGAGTCGCACGAAGGGGGAACGACTTTTGGCCGCCGGCGAATCCCGCGCGGAGTCGCTCGAGGCGGCCGGCACATTTTCTCCGGTCGCGCTCGGCATCGGGCCACAGGCCGTGGAGGTCCGCGGGTTCGTCGAGGACTTTTTTCCGGGAAGGCGACGGGTCTACACGCCGCCGGCGGTGTTTCTCGTGATGACCGCGGACGATCATGCCCTGTGGGTCAACGACCAGATCGCCCGGTGGCGGCAGCAGACCGCCGAGGTCCGCGATCGCGAGATGGAACTGCTCGCCCGCAACGAGGAACTGCGGGACCTGCCGACCGACGAGCTTGATTCCGCGGAGAGCCGCCGCGCGATCCGCGAGCAGGCCGCCGCGGAACGGGCCAACGGCCGCCGGCTCGAACGGCTCGCCGAGAACGGTGAACAGCTCGTGCGGGAGGCCGCGAGGAACCCGGAGTTCGAGGCCGACGCGGTCGAGAAACTCGCCCGTCAGGTGGAGGAGCTCGCGGAAATGGCCGACCGACGCATGCCCGACATCGGGGAACTGCTCGATGCGGCAGCCGGCGCCGGCAAGGAGCCGACGGAATCGAAGCCCGGCACCCAGCCCCAGGAGCCGAGAGAAGCAAAGCCGGGTACGCAGTCCGAGGCTCCGTCGCAGTCGCAGCAGAGCCCCGATGGAAGGCCCGCCCCAAGCGACGAGGCCCAGTCGGGTGCGCCAAAGCCCCCTTCCGTCCCGCAGCCGAGCGACCGGGAAGACTCGGCGTATCGGGCCGACGACGAGAAAAAAGATGACGAGAAAAACGCGGCCGATGGGTCGCCGCCGGCCGAGGGCGGCCCGAGCCCGCTCGGGCTGCCGATGACGCAGGTCGGCAACGTGCCCTCGAAGGGCAGCCCGAAGAAACCTTCCCAGCGGCAGCTGCTCGACGAGGCGGTCGAAAAACAGCGGAAGCTGCTCGAGGAATTCGGCAGAATCGCGGAAGAGCTCGCCGACGTGATGGGCCGACTCGAGGGAACGACGTTCGTGAAGCGGCTGAAGGCCGCGTCCCGCAACGAGCTGAAGGTGGGTGAGAACCTGGCGAGCGTCGTCGGCACCGTGTTCGGCTCGACGTCGAAGAAGAGGGACGACGCGGTAAGTCGTCGGATGAAGTCAGCGG
>JBIIOJ010000391.1:0-2778 GCA_044337015.1 Pirellulales bacterium | reverse complement strand
CCCTGGATTCTCCAGAATCGCGGCGTCGGCACGCCGGGCGATAGCACGAGCGCCGCGTTGGCCGCCGGGCACAACATGTATGACCTCCTGCCGCCGCAGGACAAGAAAGTTGGCAAGGAGACTATCAAGGGATTGCTCGCCGACCACCCCGAAATCTACTCGCTGAACCATGCCGGCAAGCGCGAGCCGGACTGGGCCCATGGCATCTGTGGCACGAATCGCGAACTACCGGCGCTTCTCGCGGCCGGTCTGGAGCGTGACATCAAGCGGCGGGTCGAGCACAGCGGCGGGAAGGTCGATTGGTCGCTGCCGTTCTCCGCGGCGCAGGGGGACGGGTTCAGCGGCTGCCAGTGCGCGGACTGCCGGAAGCTCGTGCAGGAGCAGCAGTCGGAAGCCGCGCCGCTGATCCTGGCCCTCAACAAGACGATGGAGATCGTCAAGAAGAACTATCCCGAAGCCCAGGTGATCACGTTTGCCTACTTCGAGTCGCTCGACGCGCCGAAGACGCTCGTGCCGCACAAAGACCTTTGGATCAATATCGTGTCGAGCGCCCGGAGCCAGAATTCCGCCGGCGACCAGGTCGGGTCGATCGCCACGAGCCCCGCCAATCGCGACTACGCCAAGTCGATCAGGGACTGGCCGAAGATCGCCCCGAATCGGGTCACCGTCTGGCACTGGGATACCTACCGGTCGGAGTGGCCGTCGGTCTTTTACGTCGCGGAAAACCTGCGGTTCATGCGTGATAGCGGCGTCTACGGGATCAACCCGCAATTCTGCGGCGGCCCGTGGACCGATCTGCTCGCCTGGCTCTACCTGAAGCTCGCCTGGAACCCGGACCAAGACGCCGACACGCTGATCCGGCAGTATCTCGACGACAATTACGGCCGCGAGGCCGCCGCGCACGTCTGGGACTATCTCAAACTGGCGCAGGCCGCCTACGCCGACAGCCTGCATGTGCCGAGCGCCGTCCGCTGGAGCGGCTGGACGGAACTCACGCGGCAGAAGATTTTCCAGCCGCACCTCGAGAAGATGACGCGGGCGATGGATCAGGCCGTGGCGGCGGCGGAGAAGGCCGGCGACAAGGCACGCCTGGCGAATCTGCTCACGGCCCGCGGCGGTTCGCTCGATCTTATCACACTCAACGATGTGGCCTTGAACGGCAAGCCATGGGGCACTGTGAAGAATCCGGTCGATGGCAAGAAGTGGTTCGTGGCCGGCGGCGACGCCCGCGTGCCCGCCTGCCTCGCGCGGGCGAAGCAGGGCATCCAGGCCGACGGCGGCGGCGAACATGGCGTCTTGCGGACGATCGCCTCGTATGTCGCCGGCCAGGGCGGCCCGGTGGTCGAGCTCGAGGGCAAGGGGCTCGCGGCGACGGTCTGTCCGGATCTCAAGGGGCAGATCGTGAGCGTCGTCGATCGCAGCAGCGGCAAGGAACTGCTCTCCGTGCAGGGAGCGAACAGCGGCTATGCCGACGAGTTTGCGAGGGTGAGCAGCCAGATCTGGCTGCCGCCGGCGATGGCCGAGGCTGGGCTTGCCACGGCGGGCGACAAAAACTGGACGACCGTCTGGAGCGAGTTCAGCAATCCGGCCCGCGACAGACTCGAGACCGACCTGACGCTGTCGCCGCCCCACTACGGCTTTGATCCCAGCCGACACCTGCGACGCACGGTGAGCATCACCGACGCCGGGCTGCGGATCGAACGCGCCTACGCCGGCAAGCTCGACAACCCCAATCGCTTCAGCACCCGCTGGCTCCTGGCGCTGCCCGAGCCGAAGCTCGCGAAGGTGGCGGTCAAAGGAGGCGGCATCGACAAGCTCCTCGATCTGCGCTACGCGGTGGCGGGCGGCATCAAGGGCGTGAAGGCGGGCGAGCGGCTGCCCGGCGCCGATTACTTTGACGAGCGTTTCGATTCGGTCATCGCCGTCTCCGACGCCGAAGCGGTCACGCTGCCGGTGAAGCCGGACGCGGGCGGGCAGATCACCGTGAGCGTCGATCGCGGCGACGGCCTGGCGGCGATCCTGACCACGCCGGCCGCGGGCTGGGACTCGATCGCAATCAAGCCGGTGGTGGACAAGCAGCACGTGCTGCTGACGCTCGTCGGCACACCGGCGGCCAAGGACGCGACGGCCATCGAACTGCCGGTGCAGACGCTCACCGCGAAGGCCGTGCCGGCGGCTCCGCGAGGCTCCGCCGTGGCCGACGCATCGGCTGCATCGGGCCAGACGGCCGCGGCTCCCACACTGCCCAAACTCAAAATCACCGGGAAGAACACGGCCATCAACGAGCTCGACGGCGCCGAGCTGGTCTGGATTCCCGCCGGCGGATTTCTGCGGGGCAGCCCGGCGGGCCGCGGGGCGGGGGATGAGCGGCCGCAGAAAACGATCGAGCTCGACGGCTACTGGATCTACAAGCACCCCGTCACGGTGGCGCAATATCAAAAGTTTTGCGCGGCCGCGGGGAAGAAGTTCGAGCCGACGTGGGGGCAGGCCATGCATTCGGGGAGCAAGGCCGACGACGGCGTCTATCCGGTGCAGGCCAGTTGGTACGAGGCCGAAGCCTACGCGAAGGCGATGGGCGCGGCGTTGCCGACCGAGGCCCAGTGGGAGAAGGCCGCCCGCGGCACCGACGGCCGCGAATACCCGTGGGGCAACGAGTGGGAGCCCGCGAAGTGCGCGAGCATGGAAGAGACCCTCTACACGTTTTCATCCGGGTTCCGTCCCGTCGGCAGCTATCCGGCAGGTGCGAGCCCCTATGGCGTGCTCGACATGGCCGGCAAT
>JBIIOJ010000108.1:0-9671 GCA_044337015.1 Pirellulales bacterium | reverse complement strand
CGCCCCGGCAAGGGCCTCGGGGCGTGCAGGACGGCCCCGACGAACTGCCCGACAGCCCGCGTTGAGGCTTTTCGGGCCAGCGGCTACATTTCCGCTTCACGTTCACGAAAGCAGCACCGGAGAGAGGAGAAGGCTCGCATGGGCAGATTCGACGGCAAGAAGGGGCTCGTGCTCGGCGTCGCCAACGACCATTCGATCGCATGGGCGATCGCGAAGGAGATACTCGCCGAGGGGGGCCAGATCGGCTTTTCCCACCTGCCCGACCGGCCCGACGACGAGCGGCAGCGAAACCGCCGCCGCGTCTCGCAACTCACCGACTCCGAGCCGAACGCCAAGTTCCTCGTGCCGATGGACGTTTCGAGCGACGAGCAGATCGCCGCGGTGATCGACCGTGCGAAGCAGGAGTTCGGCACGATCGACTTCCTCGTCCACTCGATCGCCTACGCGCCGATGGAGGATCTGAAGGGGGAGACGACCGACTGCAGCCGCGAGGGGTTCCGCATCGCGATGGAGACGAGCGCCTACAGCCTGCTGGCGGTCGGACGGTACGCCAGGAAGATCCTCACGAACGATTCCGCGATCCTCACGCTCACCTACTTCGGCGGCGAGAAGGTCGTGCCCGGCTACAACATCATGGGCGTCTGCAAGGCGACGCTCGACGCCTGCGTGAAGTACATGGCATTCGATCTGGGGCCGGCGGGGATCCGGGTCAACGCCATCAGCGCGGGCCCCCTGCGGACGCTCGCCGGCCGTGGCGCCGGTGTCGAGGACATGCTCGGGCTCTACGAGCACATGTCGCCCATGGCCCGCAACATCACCCACGAGGAGGTCGGCAAGGCGGGCGCCTGGATGCTTTCCAAGGAGTCGCTCGGCATCACCGGCGAGATCCTCCACGTCGACGCCGGCTACAACATCATGGGCTCGCCGGGCCGGCTGCTCGACCTGGTGCCGAAGCAAGCATCGTGAACCGGCCGACGGCGATCGCCGTCGCGGTCGTCCTTCACGGTGAACTCGTGCTCGTCGGAAGGCGGCATCCGCTTTCTCGCGAGGGCCCGGGCCTCGACGAGTTTCCCGGGGGCAAGGTCGAGCCCGGGGAGCATCCGGCGGCCGCTGCCGCGAGGGAATGCCTCGAGGAGTCGGGCCTCGCCGTCACGGTTGTCAGGCTCGTGGACGTGGCGATGGGCCGCGCCTCCTTCGGGCCGATCGAGGTCTCGTTCTTTCTCGCGGAGCCAACGATGTCACGGGCGACGATGTCACCGGCATCCACGGAGCCGCCCGCGGTCGAGCCGCCCTTCGCCTGGCGGACGGTCGCGGAGCTCGCGTCGCTCACATTTCCCGAGACGAATGCCCGCGTCGTGGCGATGCTCGCCTCCGGAGGACTCACGGCGGATCAAACCCGCCCGGATTCCAGGGGTGGCAGCGGCAGATCCGGCTGATCCCGCGAAGCGAGCCCCGCCATGGACCATGCTTCTCGACGGCGAGGCGAAAGTAGTCGCTGCAGGTCGGCTCGAACCGGCAGTGTCGGCCGAGCAGCGGGCTCAGGAACCGCTTGTATCCCCGGATCGCGAGGCCGATCGCTGCAGCCGCCAGTCGGTTCACGCCGTCGAGGATGATCACCTGCCGCCCCCTTCGGACCGCCCCTGCCGCGGCACGGCCCGCCCGCTCTTCGGATCGGCATAGCCGGGCCGCGCGAGCAGCCGCCGGGCGAGCGCGACGAGTGACCGCTCCATCGACTCCTGCGTCGGCACCTGCCCGGGTCGGGCCACGACCACGAAGTCGTTCTTCTCCGGCAGGTCGTGGCGGACCCGGCGAAACGCCTCGCGGATCCGTCGCTTCCAGCAGTTGCGCGCGATCGCATTGCCGACCCTGCGCGATACGGAAAGCCCGAGCCGCGCACCGCCCGGGCTGGAACGATCGTCCCTCGGGCATCCGTAGAGCACGATTGTGCCGTCGCTGACGCTCCTGCGGTGCGCGAACACTCGGGCGAACGCCGCCTCGCCGCGGAGCCGCGATTCCCGCGGAAGGCTTTCGCGGCCGCCAGCCATGGATCACCTCACCAGCGGAGCTGGCCCCGCGGATCACCGTCGCCGGCCGACGCGGCGCGAATCGACTCGGCGAGCGAAGGGGGAATCGCCTTGGGCAGCATCACCTGCACCTCCGCGATGAGGTCGCCGGCGACGCCGTTGGCGTGCCTCACGCCCATGCCCTGCGCGCGGAGCTTGCGGCCGCCCGAGGTTCCCGGCGGGATCTTCAGCGCGATCGTGCCCCAAGGGGTGGGCACGTCAACCTTCGCGCCGTCGATCGCCTCTGCGAGCGAAACGGGGATCGTGACTTCGAGCGTGTCGCCGTCGCGACGGTAGACGGCATGGGGCTCCACCCGCACGACGAGCCGCAGGTCGCCCGCCGGCCCGCCGCCGCTGCCGGGCAGGCCCTGGCCGCGAAGCCGAAGCTGCGCCCCGTCGGGCAGCCCCTGGGGAATCTTGACGCTGATCGTCTCGACGGAGCCGCCGCGGTCGACGCGGACGTCGGTCGATCCCCCTTCGATCGCGAGCCTGAAGGGAACGCGAATCTCCGCCGTGATGTCCTCGCCGGGCGCCGCCGCGGGCCGGCGGCGGGATCGGGTCTTCCGGCCGCCTCCGAACATCTCGGCGAATCCGCCGCCGCCGCCGAAGAGGCTCTCGAGGTCGATCTCGCCGCCCCCCGGCACCTGGCCTCCAGGGAACGGGCCTCCCGGGAACGGCCCCGCGCCCCCGCGGTAGCCTCCTCCGCCGCCGCCGGGAGAGAAGCCCTCGAACGAGCTGCCGTAGCGGTCGTACATCTCCCGCTTCGACGGGTCGTTGAGCACGTCGAAGGCGGTCTGCACCTTCTTGAACTTCTCCTTCGCCGATGCGTCGTCGGGATGGAGGTCGGGATGGTACTTGCGGGCCAGCTCGCGGTAGGCCTTGCGGATATCCTCGGCGGAGGCGGTTCTCGGCACGCCGAGCGTCTGGTAGTAGTCGTCTGACATGGGCGGATTTTAGGAAGGCGTCGTCGCGACGGGCAACCGAGGGGCCGAGTCGCCCGCCCACAACCGGCGCTCGTCGAGGAAGACCGACTGGCACCGGATCGCCGGCTCCCCTTCCGCAGGATGTCGCAGGTGGGAGGAACCGTCGGCGTCCATGACGCGGGCTCGCACGTTGTCGGCGAGGTAGACGGGAATGATCTCATCGAGGATGCGGCTCGCAAGATCGGGCGACTCGACGGGCACCATCACCTCCACGCGGCGGTGGAAGTTTCGAGGCATCCAGTCGGCGCTCGAGATGAAGACCTTCGCCTCGCCGCCCGCGCCGAAGACGTAGATCCGGCTGTGCTCGAGGAAACGGTCGACGACGCTCCGCACGCGGATCGTCTCGCTCAACCCCGACACGCCGGGCCGCAGCGAGCAGATGCCCCTCGCGATGATGTCGATCGGCACTCCCGCCTGGCTTGCGCGGTAGAGCGCCTCGATCACGTCGGGATCGACGAGCGCATTGAGCTTCGCGACGATCCGGGAGGGCCTCCCCTCGCGGGCCCTGGCGGCCTGGTCGTCGATGAGCTCGATCGTGCGGCGGTGGAGGTCATTGGGCGCGACGATCAGCTTCCGCCAGGCGTGCCCCTGGGAGTAGCCGGTGAGCAGGTTGAATACGGCGGAGGCGTCCTCGGCGATCTGCTCGTCGGCCGTGAACAGGCCGATGTCGGTGTAGAGCACCGCCGTCGTCGGGTTGTAGTTGCCGGTGCCAAGGTGGACGTAGCGGCGGAGCCCCTGCCCCTCGTTGCGGACGACCATCGAGAGCTTGCAGTGGGTCTTGAGGTCGAGGAAGCCGAACACGACGTGCACGCCCGCCCGTTCCAGCTGCCTCGCCCACGAGACGTTGTTGGCCTCGTCGAACCTCGCCTTGAGTTCGACGAGCGCCGTGACGTGCTTGCCCGACTCGGCCGCCGTGATGAGCGCCCGCGAGATCGGCGAATCGCCGCTCGTGCGGTAGAGCGTCTGCTTGATCGCGAGCACGCGAGGGTCGTTCGCCGCCCGCGTCACGAACTCCACGACCGGGTCGAACGAGTCGTACGGGTGGTGGAGGAGGATGTCGTGGTCGGCGATCGCGGTGAACAGGTCATCGCCGAGCCGCCGCAGGCCGCGGGGCATCCGCGGCGTGAAGGGCTTGTCGTGGAGCTGGTCGTAGCCCGGCAGCCGGTGGAGCTCCCAGAGGCATGTCAAGTCGAGCGGGCCGTCGATCCGGTAGACCTCGCCGTAGCCGCTGGCGACACTGCCGCCGGGAATACTGCCGCCGGGAATACTGCCGCCGGGAATACTGCCGCCGCCGACGTGCAGCTCCTCGGCATCGATGATCGACCGCGAGAGCGACTCGTCCGGGGCCCGGGCCGAGACCTCGATCCTCACCGCCTGGCCCCGCTGACGCGCCTTGAGCCGCTCTTCGATCAGCTTGAGCATGTCGTCCGACTCCTGCTCGAGCAGTTCGAGGTCGCTGTCGCGGGTGATCCGGAAGGCCGTCCACGAGACGACGTCGAACCCGCCGAAGAGCTCCGGCAGCTTCGCGGCGACGAGGTCCTCGAGCAGCACGAACCGTCGCTGCCCGGCAAGCTCGCAGGGGATCGGCACGAACCGCGGCAGGACCTGTGGCACCTGCACGACCGCGAAGAGTCGCTTCGGCCCCAGTCCCTCCCGCCGCTCGAGCTGGACGCCCAGGTAGAGACCGCGGTTGTGGTACCGGGGTGAAGGATGGGCCGGATCGACCGCCATCGGGGTGAGGATCGGCAGCGCCCGCTCGCGGAAGAAGGCGTCGACTTCCTGCCGCTGCGACTCGTCGAGGTCGGCCAGCCGCACGAGCTGGAAGCCCTCGGCCGCCATCGCCGGCGCGATGCTGTCGCGAAGGCATCGATACTGCCTGGCGACGAGCTCCTGCGTCCGTGCCGCGATCCGCTCGAGCTGCTCGATCGGCCGCAGTCCGTCGGGCGACGCGTCCTGCGGAGCGCTCTCGCCGAACGCCTGCTCGCGGACACCCGACACCCTCACCATGAAGAACTCGTCGAGGTTCGAGCTGAAGATCGCGAGGAACTTCAGCCGCTCCATGAGCGGGTTCTCCGGATTTTCCGCCTCTTCGAGCACCCGGAGGTTGAACTCCAGCCACCCGAGTTCGCGGTTGATGAAACACTCGGGACCGAACGTCGGCAGATCGGCTTGGGGCATGAAGGCGAGTCCGGGGCGGGGTGCATGTAGTCTAGTATGCGTGCATCCCGCCACGAACACTCCATGCTTCCCACGCGGCTGGTCCGCCGAAACGGCCTGCCGGCTGGAGGCGACGGCGCCGAAGCCGGGCAACGTCCACCCGGCAGCCGAGTTTCCCGATTTGCGGTACGACGAACTCGTCGCCGCGGGCCGCGCGATCGCCCCCGCGATCGACCTCGCCTGGGAACGGCCTCTCGGCGAGACGATCCTGGAGGCCGTGAAGGCCTCGAGGGCGGTCACCCGCTCCAACGCGAATCTCGGCATCGTGCTCGCGATCGCGCCGCTGGCGGCGGTCGGCGACGGCGAGGATGCGGCCCATGGGATCGAACGTGTGCTCGGAAGCCTCACCGCCGACGACGCAAGGCACGTCTGGCAGGCGATCGCTGTCGCGCGGCCGGGCGGTCTCGGCACGGCGGCCTCGCACGACCTCGCCGGCCCGCCCCCGCGCGACCTGCTCGCAGCGATGCGGGAGGCGGCGGGCCGCGACGGCATCGCGCGGCTCTGGGCCACGGGCTATCGCGAACTCTTCGACGAGGTCGTGCCCGACCTCGAGCGGGAGTACGCTAGCCGCGGCCGGATCGACGACGCGATCGTGCTCTCGTATCTCCAGCTGCTCGCCCGCCGGCCCGACACGCTCGTCGCGCGAAAGCACGGCGACGCCGAGGCAAGGAGGGTCTCAGCGATGGCGGCGGCCGCGCTCGAGGGGGACGAGTGCGGGCTCGCCGGACGGATCGACGCGTTCGACCGGTCCCTGCGGACGCCACCGCACCGCAACCCGGGCACCTCCGCCGATTTTCTCGCCGCGGCCCTCTATATACTCCTCCGCGAAGGACGCCTATGAGCAGACACAACGAGCACGACCTGCCCGGACGCCACGCCGTGCGGATGCGGAAGGCGGTGCACGTCTTTAGCGCGGGCCATTTCATCACGCTCTCCGACACGCTCTGCGAGCCGATCCACGGCCACAACTGGACCGTCGCGGCCGAGGTGGAGGGGCCGATGGACGCCCATGGCATGGTGGTGGACTTCATCCTCCTTCGGGACCTGCTCACGGAGATCCTTGCCGAACTCGACCACAGGATGCTCCTGCCGACCGGCAACCCGCTCATCGCGGTGGAGACCGCGGACGGCGAGGTGACCGCACGCTTCGGCGGACGACGGTGGGTGTTCCCGGCGGACGAGTGCGTCCTCCTGCCGATGGTGAACACGACCGCCGAGATGCTCGCCCGCTGGATAGGCCTGCGGCTCACGGCCGCGTTTTCGGCCGCGGGCCGACCGGCGGCCGGCACGCTGCGGATCGAGGTCGACGAGTGCCTCGGCCAGTCGGCTGTGTGGGAGATGCTCAGGCTGCGGTGACGAGAATCTTCGCCGCGGCGTCGAGCGAGAGCGCGAGCGACCTTCGCTCCAGTCGCACCCTCATCAGCCCCGCGCCGTCGGGATTTCGCTCGACGGTCCCCTGCGTGCCGAGAGAGAGCCCCGACTCGGTGAGATACCGCAGGAACTCCGCCGACTGGTCGAGCACGCGGGCGAGCCGGAACGTGTCGCCGTCGCCGAGGTCGGCGAGCATCCTCGCCCCCGGCGGCTCCTGCGCCTCGAGGCCGTGGGCGTCTCCCCGCGGGATCGGATCGCCGTGCGGGTCGACCTCCGGGTGCCCGAGAAACGTGTCGATGCGATCGACGAGGAGGTCGCTCACGGCGTGCTCCATGTGCTCCGCCTCGTCGTGCACCTCGTCCCAGGTCATGTCGAGCGTCCGCATGAGGAAGAGTTCGACGAGCCGATGGCGCCGCAGGACCCGCAGCGCCAGCACCCTGCCGGCCCGCGTGAGCACGACGCCCTCGTAGGGCCGGTGCGCGGCGAGCCTCGCGGCGTCGAGCGTCTTCACCATGCTCGTCGCCGTGCCGGGCGAGACGCCGAGCGCGGCCGCAAGCTGCCCGGTAGTCACCGGACCGCCGTCCTGAGACGCCATGATCCGGTAGATCGTTTTCACGTAGTTTTCGACGGTCAGGCTGGCCACGGCTTGCTCCAAAGGTGATCGATCTCCATTATGCCCTCCTCGTCGCACCGCCATGAATCTCAACGAAAGCGCCCGATCGATCGCCGATGAACTGATCGCCCGCGCCGCGGAGATCGGGATCGGCCACCTGACGACGGCCTCGGGAACGCGGGTCCTGGACTGCGGGGTCGCGGCGGCCGGCGGCGACGAGGCGGGCATCGGCATGGCACGCGTCGCGATGGCCGGCCTTGGCCGGGTGTGGCTCGAACCTTCCGGCGCCGGCTTCGACCGCATCGAGTCGGCGGCCCGCTGGCCCTTCCCGACGGTCGTCGTCGAGAGCGACAGGCCGGTGGAGGCGTGCCTGGCGAGCCAGTACGCCGGCTGGAAGGTGAGCGAGGGGAAATTCTTCGCGATGGCGAGCGGTCCGGTGCGGGCGAGCATCGGCCGCGAGGAACTCTTCGACGTGCTCTCCCGCGCGATGGGCCGCGACCTTCGGGAACGCGCCGACACCGCCGTCGGGCTCCTCGAAGCCGCGAAGCTGCCCCCCGACGAGGTCTGCCGCACGCTCGCCCGCGAGGCCGGCGTCGCGCCCGATCGATTGATCCTCCTGGTCGCGCGGACGGCGAGCCCCGCCGGAACGCTTCAGGTGATCGCGCGGTCGCTCGAGACCGCGCTCCACAAGCTCGAGACGCTCCACTTCGACCTCGGCAGGATCCGGAGCGGCTTCGGCCGCGCGCCTTTGTCCCCGGTGGCGGGCGATGATCTCGCGGCGATCGGCCGGACGAACGATGCGATTTTGTACGGAGGGGAGGTGGTGCTCGAGGTCGGCGGTGACGACGCGAGCCTCGCGGAGATCGGGCCCCGCGTCGCGAGCAGCGCGTCGCCCTCTTTCGGCGAACCGTTCGCCCGGCTCTTCGAGAAGGCGGGGGGAGACTTCTACGCGCTCGATCCCGCCCTCTTCGCACCAGCAATGATCGAGCTGCGAAATGTCGATACCGGCATGCGGCACCGGTTCGGCGCGGTCGCTCCCGACGTGGTCGCCGCCTCCTTCGGCGGGGCCGCGGGAGCCGCCGGGAAGCGGTCGCCGTGACCGTCGCGGGGCGCATGCGGCTCGTCGTCGTCGGTGAGCCTTCCGGCTGGCACGTCGGCCGGTTGGTCGAGGCGGCCCGTGCCCGGGGGCATGCCGCCATGGTCGTGCGGTGGCCCGAGCTGGCGACGGCGATCGGCGGGCCATGCGGCGGGATTGAAGGCTCGCAGGAGCGATTCCATCCGACGGCGGTCGAGGAAGCCGACGCCGTGCTCGTCCGCGGGATGCCGGTCGGGGGACTCGAGGAGGTGATCTTCCGGATGAACCTCCTCGGACGGATCGCCGAACGCGGAACGCGGGTCGTGAATCCACCGCGGTCGCTCGAGCTCGCGATCGACAAGCACTTGTCACTTGCACGACTCGCGGCCGCGGGGCTGCCCGTGCCGAGATCCCACGTGGCGCAGACGCCGTCGGCGATTCGCGACGCGTGGATGGCTCTCGGGGGAGACGCGGTCGTGAAGCCGCTCTTCGGGTCGCAGGGCAAGGGGATCGTGCGGCTGGCCGATCCGACGTCGCTCGACCGGTTTCTCGCCGGCAGGCCCCCCGAGGCGGTCGCCTACCTCCAGGCGTTCGTGCCCCATGCCGGGTGGGATGCCCGGCTGTTCGTGCTGGGAAACGAAGTGCTCGCCATGCGGCGAAGTTCATCCACCGACTGGCGGACCAACATCGCCCTCGGAGGTTCGGCCGGCCCGATGACCCCGTCCGCGGCGTGGATCGACCTGGCAAGGGAGGCAACCCGGGTGCTCGGGGCTTCCGTCGTCGGTATCGACCTCGTTGAAAGCCTCACGGGCGAGGTCTTCATTCTCGAGGCCAACGCCGTTCCCGGCTGGCGGGCCCTCGAATCGGTGGTGGGTGAGGACATCGCCGACCGCGTGGTGCGGTTCCTCGAACGGCCCTGAACGGCGGCCCTGAAGGGCTGCCAAAACGCTGGACACCTGGGAAATGCGACTCCCAAGAGCTGCCTCTCTTTTGGGCAGCCACCCCCGTGCCTCGTCGCTGCACAGCGTCGCACAGAAACAAGGCAGGGAGCAAAAGAAGGCCGTAAGTCGTTGCCGAGCAGCGATTTACGGCGACAGCTTGACTCCGCCGCCAGCATGCAACGCACGACGGGAAACGACCGTGGCCAAGGATGGCCCGGTCTCCCACCGGAATCCCTCCCAGCAAAGGCAGACTGCATGCTCTCGACTTCCAAACTCCGAACGGCCGCCCCGCACGCCGACTCAAAGGCCTTCGAGAGCGGGGCCGTGGCCGTCCTGCAGGTGGCGGAACGGCTCCACCGCATCGAGCCCGAATGGGTCGTCTTCTTCCGGGAGATCCTCGGCGTGGAC